>JAGOPG010000038.1 GCA_017992115.1 Candidatus Shapirobacteria bacterium
CCTATCAGGTTTAAACAAATATTAACGACCTTAAAAAAAAGACACCAAGATAAAATCACCGATTTGCTTAGCAAGGTACAATATGTCAGGTGAAAAAAGATTCATCAAAAAACAATTTTTTTCTTTTAACCGCAATTTGTCTAATTCGAATTTTTGCCTATTTTATTTTTGCTTCTATTTTGGTCACTATTATAGCTATTATTCTGAGTATATTTTTCGTCTACTTCAAACCCAATCTTCCCTATTTCGACCTTAGTTTTCTTCGCACCATTCCTTCTCCCTTTTTAGAAATATTATTTATTTCTATAGCCCTACTATTAATTTTACCCCTGATTCTTTTTCTTAATTTAGCCAACAACTTAATGAGCTGGCAATTTAAATTTGATATAAAAAAAATCTTTAAACCTCTCACTTTCTGGTTGGTTTCCCTTGTCTCATTTTTTTCTGTAAGTATCTTTTTTTACCCCAAATATTCCCAGAAATTGGCTGAAGCTGTTGTTAAGATTCAGTTAAAAGATCGCATTGATGAAAATTTTTCCCAAAAAATAAAAATAGAAAAATTGGATTCTGTCGATATTTCTGCCGTAAAAATTGTTACTGTCAAGGCCGGTTCCCGTAATGAAATCAAAATCGTTGGTCATCCAGCTGTTGTCGAAGAATTGGATTTTTACAATGCAGATTCCAGTTTCACCTTAATTGGAAAAGAAGAAAGCATACCCTTTTGTCGCCAAAATTGTCCTGTTTACACCAGTCCAGTAAGAGTCGAAATTATCACCGGTAATTTAAAAAACCTAAAACTATCCCGCAATATTGATGCTTGGCTTACAGGTTCTTTTCCCGGAATCATTCTCGACATTAGTCAAAAAACTGGTCTCAAACTCGAAAGTGCTCAAGATCAATTAAATGCCAACATTAGTGGAGAATCAGTTCTAAACTCTGTTACCCTCCTTTCAAATCAAGTAAATCTTAATCTTCAAAACAGTATCGCTAGTATTTGGGCCAAAAAAATTACTTTGAACGGAGACCAAAATTCCCGATTAATTTATCGTGGTAATCCCCAAATTATCAAAAATTCTCAAAATAAAGTGCAATTTGTACAATATCATTTTGTCGAGGATTATCGCAATTTTAATCCCGAGTCTGACAACTTACTCAAAAATTATATTCGTCTCGCAGTTGAAATCGATAATCAATATCACGATGCCTTTGTTTTGGCCGCTAACCGCAATCGTAGTAATTATTTATATTTAATTTGGTTGGTTGAAACAAAACAAGGCGAACTACAAATTAAACGCACTCTTCGCCTCCCGGGTAATTGGACTTCTCAGGCCACTCTTTATCGTGAAGGTAATCATTTGATTGTCAGTGATTTCCCTTTTAACGATACTTCACAGGTTCGATATTCTATAGACCGTCCCCACGATTCCTTGACACCCCTAGGGGGTATATGATAATCTGAAATGTGAAATCAATTGAACAGCGCATCAACATAATCATTGGCCAGCTTGAAGGTGTTAAAAAAATGGCCGATAGACAGGATGATTGTTTAAAAGTGTTAACTCAACTAAAAGCCATCAGATCAGCCGTTTCTGGCCTTATACAGACTGTGGTTGCCGATAAATTCGATACCTGTCTTTCTTCTCTTAAAAAAGACGACAAGAAATTACTCATTAATCTAAAAAAATATGTCACTACCAACTAACGTTTTAGGCCAATCTCAATTTAATACTGAGGTTCTCGACGAAAAATTACCCACTTTAGTCGATTTTTGGGCTCCTTGGTGTGGTCCATGCCAAATGATGGCTCCGGTTTTAGAAGAAATTTCTTCCAGTTTTAAGGGTAAAATAAAGGTTGCCAAAGTCGATACCGAACAGGTGGAAAACCGGGTTTTGGCTATGGATTATCAAATAATGAGCATTCCCAGTCTCAAGCTTTTTTATCAAGGGAAAATCATCAAAGATTTTATCGGTTTTCGACCAAAAGAGGTACTAGAAGCTGAAATAAACGCTGAACTTGCCAAAATTGATGTAAAATAGGGGACTTGTACCCGTAGCTCAATTGGATAGAGCATCGGCCTCCGAAGCTGAAGGTTGGAGGTTCAACCCCTCTCGGGTACACCTCTAATACGTTATAATAATTTATGGATAGAATTCCCCTAAAACAGGCTGATTTAAATTACGATGAACGCTCAGCTGGTGGTATCGTTTATAAAATTGTCGACGGCCACATTTATTGGTTCGTTATCAAAACATTATCAAAAAAGAAAACTCTTTATCATGGTAAAAAAATTCGTCACACTATCTATAAATTTCCCAAAGGCCATCTTGATTCCGGTGAAGTGTTAAAACAGGCTGCAATTCGCGAGGTTGAAGAAGAAGGTCGTATTAAAGCCAAAATAATCGATAAAATTGGGTCCAAAGACTACATTATTTGGGATGAAGTTGCCAACAAAAAAATCATCAAAAAAGTAACTTTCTTTTTAATGGAATATCTTAGTGAAAGTAATCTTAAATATTACGATTCTGAAGCCGTAATTGGTCGTGAATGGCATCGTCTCGAAGATGCTCTAAAAAAATTAGCCTATGATTTTGAACGTAATCTTCTCAAAAAAGCCAATACCCATCTTTTGTCTTTATTAAAAACCAAAAAATAGGTAAAATACAGCGGTACGCCGGCATAAAATAGAGGCGACGAAATCTACAAATCTAGAACCTTGCAATTTGGTTTGTTCCGCCGTAGCCATTGCGTAGGTGAAAAGGGTCGGACTGTGCCCATCCGTAATCCCGCAACGGCGGGATGGAGGAGGGTAGTGGTTTATTTCCCTTTAACAATTTGGAGGGGTCGGATAGTGGTTCATTCCACAGACCTGGAAAGTCTGCGGCTCACAAGGCCTCGCGGGTTCGAATCCCGCCCCCTCCGCCAATTTTCACTTTTGCCCGAAACGGCAGGAGCGAGCGAATAGCTGCGCGACACGGAATGCCATTTTTGCGCTACGCGCCACGGTTTTTTCAGAGCCAGAGAAAGCGCGCGGTCGCGCACGAGGTGGTTCGTTTGAGCAAAGCTCAAAGTCCCGCAGAGGCGGGACAACCAATCTTTTTGTTCGCCCTATCGGGCGATGTAAGGCGATTTTTAATTTCGATTGCCCGAAAGCCAAATTTTCAATATGAGTAATATAAATCAAACCAAAAAGTTCTTCCTCTATGCTCGCAAATCCACGGACGAACCCGAGCGACAGGTTTTGAGCATTGAAGCCCAGCTCTTTGAGTTGCAAGAGTACGCGAGAAAAGAGGGTCTGCATATCGTCCGTGAATTTGTAGAGAGCAAAACCGCCAAAGAGCCGGGCAGAGATATTTTCAATGACATGATCTCTCGCATAGAGGAAGGAGAAGCGGAAGGAATTGTAGCGTGGCACCCCGATAGATTGGCGAGAAATAGCATTGATGGCGGT
>JAGOPG010000039.1 GCA_017992115.1 Candidatus Shapirobacteria bacterium
TCTGGTCATTTTACCCGATGTCGAAAATATTAATGTACTGGATTTTGTAAAAGCCAAAGAATATGTAGAAATAGGCTATAGGACAATGAAGAAAAATATGGATCAATTGAATAAACTATTTCGTTGATTTTTGTCAAAAGATATTCGTAATAGCGAGGAAATAATGTTAAACTTTTCTATGATTAACTTTA
Source organism: Candidatus Shapirobacteria bacterium (assembly GCA_017992115.1). Classification (GTDB taxonomy): domain Bacteria; phylum Patescibacteriota; class Microgenomatia; order UBA12405; family UBA12405; genus UBA12158. The sequence goes on from JAGOPG010000039.1 coordinate 192, forward strand.
TCAAGAAGAATTGGTATGTGATTATTTTAGCAATACTTGCATTACTTTGGGTAAAGGATCGTATGGAATCAACAGTTAGTTATAATGCCAACAAAGGTGTTAAAAGCGGTGTGTATTCGGAGAATAGTATTGGAGGAATGGCAGATACTTTATCATTTAGTGGTAATAAGGCCGCTCCTTCAGAAAGTACAGACAGAATAATAATTCAAGATACCGGCTTGTCACTTCAAGTAAAAGATGTATCTAAAACAATTGATAATATTGAGGAAACAACAAAAAATTTTGGTGGTTTTTTGATTAGTTCTCATCTTAGCAAACCCGAGGGTGCGGCGAGTGGGAATATTTCGGTTCGGATTCCAGAAGAAAAGAGAAAAGAAGCCATGGTGGCTTTTAAAAATATGGCAGTAAAGGTGGTTTCAGAATCAGTTAGTGGCAATGATGTAACCGATCAATATACTGATTTGGAAGCAAGATTAGAGGTACTTTATAAAACTAAAGCAAAATATGAGGAAATACTCCAAAAAGCAGAAAAAGTTTCTGACTTAATGAGTGTCCAACAACAACTAACAAGTTTACAATCTCAAATCGACAGTTTAAAAGGCCAACAGAAATATTATGAACAATCGGCAAAATTAAGTAAGATTACTATCTATTTATCGACCGATGAGTTGGCCCTTCCCTATGCGCCAACTAATGAATGGCGGCCTACAGTAATCTTTAAAAATGCAGTTAGATCTCTGGTTGCCACATTTAGAGATGTTGGTTCCTTTATAATTTGGGGAATCGTTTATCTGCCAATTATTATTCCTGCCATATTTATAATTAAATATGTGAGGAAAAAAAGAGCGGCCAAAAATGTCCAATGAACCGCTAGCTGCAATTCTAAGACCAAATAGCTTAAAGGATTTCGTCGGCCAAAAACATTTAGTGGGTGAGGGTAAACCTCTAAGAATTGCCATCGAAAATCATCAAATTTTCTCGATGATTTTTTGGGGACCACCAGGAGTGGGAAAAACTACTTTGGCGCGGATTATTGCCAAAGAAGCACATGCGGAGTTGTACGAATTATCGGCAGTATCGGCTGGCAAAGAGGACATTAGAAAAATCGTATCTTCTACTAACCTGCCTGCCGGCAGGCAGGTCCCTTTAATTAAGAAAATTTTATTTCTTGATGAAATTCATCGTTTCAATAAAGCTCAACAGGATTTTTTACTTCCCTATGTGGAAACCGGAGCTTTGACCCTGATTGGAGCTACTACTGAAAACCCTTCTTTTGAAGTGATTGCTCCCCTACTTTCCCGTTGTCGAGTTTTTGTTCTCAATGAATTAACGAACGAGGAAATGGGAGAAATAATAAAACGGGCAGTTAAAATATTGAAAACTAAAATTGATAAAAAGGCCAAGGATTGGCTGATTGCCATGGCCAATGGTGATGCCCGACAAGCGATTACGATGATAGATAACGCATTTTCGTTATATGGTGATTTGACAATCGAAAGTTTAAAAAATGCTCTTCAAAATTCATATTTGCGTTTCGATAAAAAAGGCGAAGAGCATTACAACACCATTTCGGCTTTTATAAAATCGATGCGGGCGAGCAATGTAAATGCGGCGGTATACTACTTGGCAAGAATGGTGGAAGCGGGAGAGGATCCGAAATTTATAGCCAGAAGAATGGTCATTTTTGCAAGTGAAGACATTGGTGTTGCCAATTCCAATGCATTGCTTTTGGCAAATCAAGTCTTTCGTGCAGTAGAAACGATTGGCTATCCAGAATGTGCCATAAATTTGGTTCATGGAGTGGTTTATCTTGCGAAAAGTCCTAAAGACAGAAGCGCTTATGATGCCCTGCGTAGCGCTCAAGCAGATGTAAAAAGTTTTGGTAATTTGCCAATACCTCTAAATTTGCGAAATGCAGAAACTAAATTGATGGAGGATTTGGGTTATGGAAAAGGGTACGAGATGTATACAAAAGAATCTTTGTTACCGGAAAAATTAAAAGGAAAAAAGTATTTTAAAGATTTAAAAAACAAAAAATAATATACACTTTTTAGGGTATTTCTGGTAAAATCGTGAATGGTCGATAGATCTTTTGAAAGTGAAAAATGCGCTCTTGATAACCAATTTAGATTGCACATACTCGGTAAGATTTTATATCCCTGCAAAAGAATTAATTTACCAAACTTGGTAATTGGAATAGTGGACAACAATTCCATCAATCCAAAGAGGTTAATGTTAATAGACAAAGATAGAGAAAATATTGAAGTATTTAATCCATTTAATGGGGAAATATCGAACTTAACTTACCCCGGAAAATCTTCTTTTATTTACTATGAGGAATGTGGCAAAAAAATAAAAGATACAATTTTACAAAATACTGGTATTAATACTGATCGCAGAGATCATTTATATTTAACCTCAGTTGATAAAGTTGAGGGTGAAGGTTGGGAGGTTTGGTGGGCACCGCTACAGCTTCGAGGTTTGGCATTACATTGCCGTTTGATTCATAGAGCAACCATAACCGAACAAAGAGATCCAACACTAGAAGAGGCCTGTCGGTTGGCAAATGCATTTAGGAAAGTAATGTAGAGTATAATCTGTCTATGGCTAAGATAAAGGTAATAAAAAATGGACCCTATATTGCTTCAGGAAAAATCCCTGTAAACCAACAAAAAACAATTTACGATTCAGAAGGTATCCCCCTAAAGACCAAGGTTGTAAAAAATCTAAGTAACGATGAAGAAAGTGTCCTTTGCCGTTGTGGAGGCTCAAAAAATAAACCATTTTGTGATGGTTCACATAAAAAAAATGGCTTTGATGGCACCGAAAATCCCGAAAATCTTAAAGAAGATCCGGCAGATACTGAAGTTTTTGAAGGTCCTGAATTAACCCTACAGGACACTACACGTTTGTGCAGTGGGGCTGGTTTTTGCCACCGTGCAGGTGGAGTTTGGAATCTGACTGAAAATTCTGATATTCCTGAGTCTAAAAAAATTGCTGTTGAAATATGTCACTGCTGTCCTTCTGGTCGCCTCATAGCAGTTGACCCAAAAACGGGTAAGCCAATTGAAGATAAAGTTGATCCCGCAATTAATATCGATTTTGGGCCGATAAATGTTAAAGGTGAAGTTGA
>JAGOPG010000011.1:0-10450 GCA_017992115.1 Candidatus Shapirobacteria bacterium
AAAAATATGATGATGAAGTTTTAATTGAGGAATAAATTAAGGGAAGAGAATTGACTTGCGGGGTGTTGGCAGGAAAAGCAATGCCGGTAATATAGATTAAATCTAAGAATGAATTTTTTGATTATCGATCAAAGTATAGTGAAAGTGGGGCGAAGGAAATTTGTCCAGCAAAAATAAGTGAAAAACTTAGGCAAAGAATTCAAGAGATATCAGAAGGAGTGTTTGAGTTAATCGGAACTAAGAGTTATGGGCGGGTGGATTTTATTTTTAGCAAAGGTAAATTATATATGCTAGAGGTGAATACTTTACCGGGAATGACGAGGAATTCGTTGCTACCAAAAGAAGCAAAAATGATGGGAATGAGCTATTCACAATTACTCGATAAAATAATTGATTTGGCTCTTGAAAGTTAGTAGAGACGCGATTATTTTTCAATCATCACCTTGATACTGGGTCCCATGGTTGCAGATAGTGATAGTTTTTTGATTTTAGGAGCTTTGATGATTTTGATTAATTCGGCTACATTGGCTTCCAATTCACTTTCTGGCTGAGATACTTTGCCGACAATGATGTGTACTAGCGGAGCTTTTTTCTCAGTTTTAATTGATGTTTTGGCGACGGCCAATTTTCTGATAGTTTCTTCTGGTTTTTCGGTCAGTGTACCATTTTTAGGGTTAGGCATAAGTCCTTTTGGTCCTAAAAAACGGGCAAAAGGAAGAAGTTTAGGCATGGTTGCTGGAGTGGCCAAAATAATATCAAAATTTATTTTGCCATCTTTAAGTTCGGCTAAAATTTTGTCGTCGAGAATTACAATTTTTTTACTGGCAGTATCCAGGTAGGGAAAGGTAATTTCACCTATGGTACCGATATCACTGACGCTTAGATGAGCTTCAACTTTACCATCAAATTTAGAAATAGAAGTTTGTTTGACTAACTTTACGGCTTCTTTAAGAGGATAAAATTTTAAGACGTCAATGTTTTTTTTGACAGTTTGATATTTTTTACTTCGAAGATGCGTTTTCTTTTCGGTATTAGTAACTTTTTTAGTGGTTTCAGATTCAGGAGGGGTAACATTTTCCTGAGCCTTTTGTTTACCGGTTGTTTCGGAAACTTCCTCCACTATTTTTTCTTTTTCGAACTCTTTGGCTTTTTTAGCCTTAAGTTCTTTAGAGGTTTTGCTCATATTTAGATTAATAGATAAATAGATTATTAGTATTTAATCAGTAATTTCAAATCCCATGGAACGGGCGGTACCAGCGACCATACGTTTGGCGGCTTCAAGATCGGAGGTATTAAGATCGGCCATTTTATCGGTGGCAATCTTTTCAATTTGGACGGAGGTAATTTTGCCGACCTTTTCTCGACCTGTAGTACCACTGCCTTTGGTAATACCGGTGATTTTTTTAATCATGTCGGTAACAGGTGGTTTTTTGATAATAAAATCAAAAGAACGATCTTCATAAATGGTGATAATGGCAGGTATTAGAGAACCTCGCATATCCTTGGTTTTTTCATTAAATTCATTGCAGAAATCCATAATTTTGATACCATGAGGGCCCAAGGCGGTACCGACCGGAGGAGCAGGATTCGCTGAACCAGCTTGAATTGCAAGTTTAACAGTAGTTTTAATTTTTTTAGCCATTTTTATAATTCCTTTGTAACTTGTAAGAAGTCCAATTCAACGGGAGTTTCTCTTTCAAAAAAAGAAACAAGTACCCGAAGTTTGCCTTTTTCCTGATCGATGCTATCGATAGTGCCGATAAAATCGGTGAAAGGACCGTTGGTAATTTTGACAACATCACCTAAGGAGAATGGAGTCTGATATTTAGGTTTGTCTTCGGTGGTGGTTTTAATAATGTTGTCGACTTCGGATTGGGAAATAGGGGTGGGTTTGGAACCAATACCGACAAAACCGGTAACACCTTGAGTGGTACGGACAGTAACCCATGAATCATCGGTAACAATCATTTGAATTAGTACATACCCGGGAAAGGTTTTTTCTTGAGTTTTAACTTTGTTTCCACGACGGATAACCATTTTGGATTGAATTGGAACAATGGCCTGGAAAATATAATCTTCAAGACCCATAGTTTTGACACGAGTTTTGAGAGCATCTATAACTTTATATTCGTGACCTGAATAAGTGTTTATGATATACCAAGCGGCATCCAAACTAGGTGTGTTGTTTGACAGCTGAAATTGAAACTCTTTTTTTTTAGTTTTTGTAGAATTGTTTGGCATGTTATCTAATTAGGGTTAAACCTTGAGTGAATAGATAATCAAATCCCCCTAAAACTAGGGAAATGACAACAGATATGGATATTACCACAATTGTCAATTGAATTATAGAGTCACGCTTGGGCCAGGAGATTTGTTTGAATTCAGCCTTGACTTCTTTGAAAAAATTAATGATTTTTTGCATCAGAGTATTATAGTATAGGCAAAAAGCGAATTCTAGGTTTTGTTCAGAATGTGAAATTAAAATTTTTTAGAGATTTGATATAGATTTAGTTAGAATGTGGTATTTGACAAACGCTAAGGGTGGTGGGTATTATGGACCATAGACACTAAAGGTGGTGTTTTGAGAAATATGACGATAAAATCGATAAAATTAGTTTATAGGAGAGTCAGATAATGCTTTGTCCTTATTGTGCTTTTGACGAATCGAATGTGCTTGAATCAAGAGAGGCCTTAGATGGTAAGGCTACCCGCCGACGCCGGGAATGTTTGAAATGTAATAAAAGATTTACTACTTATGAGAGAATTGAAAATATTTCTTTAAAGGTAATTAAAAAAGACGGACGAATCGAAGATTATAGTCGAGAAAAATTAGATCGTTGTTTTGAAAAAGCTTGTTGGAAATTGGGCCCAGAAGAAAGAGCTGAAATAATCGATGAGGTGGAAAGAAAATTGTTAAATTGGAAGAGCGTGGAAGTACCGTCGAAAGAAATTGGTAAACTGGTAATGAACAAACTTAAAAATATTGATCCCGTGGCCTATATCCGTTTTGCAACAATCTATCAGGATATTAAAAATGTGGATGAATTTAAAGAATTGATTAAAAATTTTACCTCAAAAAATGGACGAAATCAGCCAAAGAAATATAAAAAATAAGATTGACTTGAAGGTGCCGATGATGTCAGAGAACGCCAAGTATATTGCTGAAACCCGGTATGCCCAAAAAAATGAACAAGGGAAAAGTATTGAAAAGGTTGAGGATATTTTATGGAGAGTAGCTAGCAATGTTGCGAAGGGTGATGAACATTTTGGAAGGGGCAGTACGGAAATTGAAAAAAAAGCGGTGGATTTTTACGAAATTATGGCTGAACAAAAATTTTTACCGAATACTCCTTGTTTAGTAAATGCAGGAAAAGTGAAACAGCAACTGTCTGCTTGCTTTGTATTGCCAATAGATGATTCTATGGATTCTATTTTGGAAACAATGACGAATATGGCTCAAATTCATAAAAGCGGAGGGGGAACAGGTTTTTCTTTTTCCAGATTGAGACCGGCTGGTGATTATATAAAAAGTAGTGGCGGTACGACGGCGGGTCCGGTAAGTTTTATACAGGCTTATAATGATGTAACTGGACAAATAAAGCAAGGGGGGGTAAGACGGGGGGCCAATATGGGAATGCTGTCGATTGATCATCCAGATGTATTGCGTTTTGCAGTGGCTAAATTAGATGAATATTCAATCACAAACTTTAATATTTCTTTGGCGGTGACAAATGTATTTATGAGTAAAATAGAAAGCGACAAAGGATTTGTAAACGATGATGATTTTCCGGAAGATATTATAGAAAAAATTAGATTGGCTGAGGGAAATCGAGATGTGGATGCAAAGTTACGGGAAATGGATGTGGAGATTGCTAAACTTTATGAATGGGCTGAAGCAAAAAAAGAGGGAGAGGGTTATGAATTGATTAATCCCCGAGATGGTAAAGTAACGATGAAATTGAATGCATATAAAGTATTTAATTTGGTGACACGTTTGGCTTGGCAATATGGGGATCCAGGATTAATTTTTATTGATAGGATGAATGAGGCTAGCTCTAATCCGGTGCCTCATTTGGGAAAAATTGAGGCTACAAACCCGTGTGGGGAACAACCATTATTGCCCTATGATGCGTGTAATTTGGGATCAATAAATTTGGCGAGCTTTGTAAAACCCTTCCCTAACCCCTCCCTTGACAGGGTGGGGAAAGAATTGAAAGATAGGTTTGATTTGGATTGGGTGGAACTCGATAGGGTGGTTAATGAGGCAGTACATTTTTTGGATAATGTGGTTGAGGTAAATGAATTTCCAGTGGCAAAAATACGGGAAATGGTAGATAAGACGAGAAGAATAGGTCTGGGGGTAATGGGATTTGCGGATATGTTGTTTAAATTAGGAGTGGCTTATGATTCGCCCCAAGGAATTGAGTGGGCAGAAAAAACGATGAAATTTATTTCTGAATCAGCTAAAAAAGCGACACAAAAATTAGCTGTAGAAAGAGGTGTTTTTCCGGAATGGGAGAGAAGTGTTTACGGTCAAACAAATTATCGACCAAGAAATATGGCTTTGACGACGATTGCTCCGACTGGAACAATTTCTTTATTGGCTGATACTAGTTCAGGAATTGAGCCTTTGTTTTCTTTGGGATATCAAAAAAATACAGTAGAAGGAAAAACTTTATATATGATGAATCCGATTTTTGTAGAAACTTTAAAAGAAAAGGGAATTTATAGTGAAGAGTTAATGGATAAAATTGTCAAAAATGGAGGTAAATTAAGTGGGATAGAGGAAATTGAGGATGATTTAAAAAAAATTTTTATCACAGCTTTAGAGATAAGCCCGGAATGGCATATTAAAATTCAGGCGGCTTTTCAAAAATATACTGATAATGCGGTGAGTAAAACAATCAATTTTTCTAAAGAAGCAAGTGTGGAGGAGGTGCGAAAGGCTTACAAATTAGCCTATGATTTAGGAACCAAGGGAATTACTATATATAGAAGTGGTAGCCGGGAGAAAGAGGTGATTCAGAAGGTAAATGGAGGAAAAGAAAAGAAGGCTGACTCCGCTGTTAGCCTCGCCGAGCCGAAGAAAAAGAAGACACCGGAGGCAGCTAGGGGAATTAGATTAAGAAAAGCTTGTGATGTGGGAAAGGTGTACACCTCTGTCTTTTTTGAAGAAGGAGATGGACCAGTAGAGGTATTTGTCACTCTTGGCAAAAGTGGTGGTTATTTGGCCGGTTCGGCCGAGGTAACGGGAAGATTGGCGTCTCTAGCCTTAAAATATGGGGCAAACTTGGATGAGGTGGCTGAGGAAATGGTGGGAATATCCTGTGGACAAAGGGTGGGTTTCGGAAAAGGAGCGGTATTGTCAATGTTTGATGCGGTTGGAAAGTCTTTATTAGAAATTTCTAAAGGAGAACAGTTAGATTTATTTGTTGAAGAAAAATTAAAGATAGAGGTACCAGAAATAAAGATCGGAGTAAAAGACAATATTGGAGAAAATGAAAATAAATTTAGTAGTTGCCCTGATTGTGGTAGTCCTCTGTATGCTGAAGAGGGATGTTTTAAGTGTTCAAATACTTTTTGTGGTTATAGCAAATGCTCATGATTACGACAAAAAGGGGAGATAGAGGGCAGACAGATTATTTTGATAAAAGGGTTAGCAAAGATTCGGATTTAATAGAAACGGTAGGGGCTTTAGATGAATTACATGCAGTTTGTGGGTTAGTGAAGTTAGAAAAAATACAAATTGATTTGAATTTGATAATGGGTTTTCTGGAGGAGGAAACCAGAAACAAGATATTAGAAACAAGAATAGAAGAAATGGAAAAGGAAATAGGAAAAATGGAGAAAGAAATATCAGTTCCCAAGAAATTTTTGATATTTAAAAAAACTAAAGCAGCGGAATTAAATTGGGTGAGGACGATAGTGAGAAGGGCAGAAAGAATAGTAGTAAAACTAGAAACTAGAAACAAGAAACAAGATAAAAATATTTTAATTTATTTAAATAGGTTGTCTGATTATATTTATTTATTAGCGTTAAAAGAAGAAAATAAGATAAAATAAAAATGAAGTAGGGTGTAATTCCCTCGCAGTGCCGCTACGGTAAAAGCCCGAGCTAGAAATCTTTCGAGTAAAAAGTATGAACAAAGAGTTTAAACCATATTTTGATATTAATGATACTGGTTTGGAAGTGGTGGCTAGAGTTTTTCAAGAAGAAAGAAAAAATGTCTCTCCCTCAATGAGGGTGGTTCACGCTGAGGATTATTTTCGGAGCCGAATATATAGAGATAATTGGCAATATAATTCACATTCTCAAGCAGAAAAAAAGGCAACGATAAATGCATTTGAATTATTTGATAGCGGTTGTCAAATGGCTATTTGGATTAGTCCTCAAAGTGAGATTTATGAGGAGGGAAGAATAAATGTAATGCTTTTTGGAGAAAAGGGTGGGGAAAAATTTTTTGAAACTTATGGAATGCCACTATTGGAGGGGGAAGAAAAGAGTATGGAAATGGGTGAAAAATTAATTGAAAAAGGAGGGGTGGTAAGAGGAAACATTAATGAAATTGATGATTTGAGAGAACAACCGATTGCTTTTTATTTGAGGGGAGAGGAGTGGTTGAAAAAATGTCAGGAATTATTGCCAGAGTTAAGTTGGGCATGGGAAACAATAGCTTTGGGAAAAGTAGATGAGAATATGAAAAAAATAGCTTTAGAGGTGCAAATGGCGAGAGAAAAAGCGGGTAAAAATAATTATTTGTTTGAAATAATCATGGCTCAGAGAGGTTATTTGTTAAATATATCGGGAAGTCATGGTGGATCCTGGTTGAGCCAAGATTTAGGGAGAGAGCAAGGAATAATTGCCCTGAATATAGGTGGAAAAATAGAATATCGACTAGGCCGAACTGAAGGATTAAAACATTGTGAAAAGTGTGGCTGTTGGTATAGTGGAGAAAAATGTCCTGTTTGTAATAAGTAATGCAAGTGGTTATAATGAAGTTATGAAAAATATTGCCACACTATTAGTAGTAGCTCTATTATCATTTTTGGTATTACCGAGAGTAAATTGGGGTAGAATTGCCATGGGTCCAGCAGAAACAGTGTCAGTTTTAGGGGAAGCAAAAAGTCAACAAAAAAATCAAATAGCTACTTTTTCTGCGGGGGTGGAAGCAATAAATAATGACAAAGAAAGTGCAATAAGTGAGGTAAATAGCAAAATGGAAGGATTGATAAAATCAATTAAAGATTTTGGGATTGCTGAAGCAGACTTACAGACACAAAATATGTCGATATATCAATCAGAAGAAAGTTATTATGAAAATGGTGTCCAAAGAAGCCGTAAGGGGCAATGGAGAGTGAGTAATTCAGTTCAGATTACTTTGAGGGAAATTGAAAGAGCCAATGAATTGACTGATTTGTTAAGTAAAAGTGGGGCAACAAATACTTGGGGTCCAAATTTTTCAATGGATGATACTAATACTGCTGAAAAAGGTCTTTATGATCTGTCCATGAAAGATGCTCGAGAAAAAGCTGAGGCAATTGCAAAGGTATCGGGAAGAACTCTGGGGAAGGTGATAAGTGTAGTAGAGGCTGGAGCTGGGAATCAAGTTTACCCACTGACTTCTTCTATTAAGTATGATGGGATGGGTGGATCAGGTTTGGAACCGGGGAGTAGTACGGTATACAAAACCTTGAACGTCGTTTTTGAATTGAAATAAACGAGCTTAAACCGCAAGGAAAATATTTGATATGGATAAGAGTATTGAGGGGGTCTTTTATTTGGGGTAAAAATGGAATATGGCAGAAATAATAAAACAAATTCCTAATTTTCAAATATTAGACAGTACTAAAGCATTAAGAGATCAATTATTAAAAATAGAAAGGGCAGGGAGAACTTCTTACCAATCGGAAAGGGGGCCAGTTACTATAGAATCAGCAACTAAATTTGCTCAAATGCTTATCAGAAGAGGTCATGAAAGTGTATTGGAACATAGTAGTATGTCAGTAAAATTTTTGGATAATTCCATAGGGATGACGCGCGAACTAAATAGACATAGAATTTCGTCAATAACTGAGGAATCAACTAGATATGTGGATAATTCGGAAATGCGATTTATTTTCCCGGCGCACAAAGACATAAATCAAAGAGTGGATTTACTCGATGGAAGTGGACTGCAAATGACTCCAGTTCAGATGGCAGACAATATTGAACTTTATTACAGATCATTAAGGAAGGGTGGCTGGGTACCAGAAGAGGCAAGGTCTTTTCTCCCTTTGGGGTTAAATTCGGAGGAGGTGTTTACTGCAAATTGGAGAGAATGGAGGCATATTTTTGAGTTAAGAACAGCTAAGCCTTCTCATTTTGAAATAAGGAACACTATGGTGGCAGTTTTGAAGAAATGCCAAAAAATATTACCGGGAATTTTTGACGATTTTCAATATAAAGGGACCGATGCTAAAGGATATCCTTATTATGAGAAAGTGAGAGTATGACAGAAAAGGGGAAATTGATAGTTTTTGAGGGGGTTGGAGGGTGTGGCAAGGGGACACAATTAAAATTATTAGCAAAAGTTTTGACATTGAGAGGTAAAACTGTATTCACTACTTGTGAACATACCCGGGATACCTCTATTGGTCGGTTAATAGAGGACACAATTAAGAAAAAGAACGAGGGAATGGATTCGGATGCCTTGCAAATTGCATTTGTAGCCGATAGGATAAACCATACAAAGAGGGTGATTTTACCAGCATTGAATGATTATAATTTTGTTTTGGCTGATCGTTATGAGGCTTCAACTATTAGCTATTTGAGGGAAGATTTAAGACGTATTATTTTTGATTTTCAAAGGAATATGGGAGTCAGAGTGCCAGATTTAACTTTAATACTGGATGTTGATCCTTATGAAGCAGTAAAGAGAGTTTATGGTAGGGGAGATCAGGATATTTTCGATAATGTTGATAAATTCAAAAAAGTGAAAGAAGGCTATCAATGGTATTCGGATAATTCCGGTTGGCCATGTGTGTGGATTGATGGAAATGGAAGCAAAGAAGTAGTCTCTGAAAGAGTTGTAAATGAAATTGTAAAAAGAAAGCTTTATGAATAATGAAAAAAAGACAATAATCAGAGCGGGGTGTTTTGAAGGAAATAAAGAGGATTCTGAAAGCTTATGCCAAGTTCTTAATTGTCGTTTAACAAACGATTGTATATGGAAGAGAGAAAAGGTAGAATCGTCAAATTTAGGTTCAGATAATAATAGAACTGAAGCGATGATGAAAATAGGATAAAATACATTTATGAATAAAATAATAGATTTGATTGATGCGGAGCAAAGATATCAAAATAATACTATTCGATTAATTCCGAGTGAAAATTTTATATCAGAGGCGGTAAAACAAGCTTTAAGTAGTGATTTATCTAACAAATATGCTGAAGGTTATCCTGGGAAGAGATATTATCAGGGAAATAAATTTATTGATGAAATTGAAAATTTAGCAATTGAGAGAGGAAAAAGATTATTTAAGGTTGAACATATGAATGTTCAACCTTATTCGGGAAGCCCAGCTAATGCGGCGATTTTAATGGCCTTACTGGAACCGAGAGATAAGATTTGTGGGATGAAGTTGTCGGCTGGAGGACATTTAACTCATGGACATCCACGAATTACTTTTTCAGGAAAGTTTTTTGAGAGTGTGCAATATGATGTTGATAGTGAAGGAAAAATTGATTATGAAGCATTGGAAGAAATGGTCGAAAGAGAAAAGCCGAAGCTTATTTTTTGTGGTGGAACAGCTTATCCATGGAAAATTGATTGGCAGAGATTTAGTAAGATTGCTAGCAAAGTAAATGCTTATTTGATAGCTGATATTGCCCATATTGCGGGTTTAATTGTGGGAGGGGTACATGAAAGTCCAGTAGATTTTGTAGATGTGATTAGTTCAACAACGCATAAAACACTGCGTGGTCCACGTGGAGCTTTTATTGGAGTTACGAAGAAAGGTTTGGAGAGAGATTCTGAACTGGAAAAAAAAATAGATAGAGCAGTTTTTCCTGGTTTACAGGGTGGACCGCACATGAATACAATAGCGGCCATGGCGGTAGCATTTGAGGAAGCGAGTCGACCTGAGTTCAAGGAGTATGCTAATCAGATTATAAAAAATGCACAGGCATTGAAGAGGGGATTGGAAATGGTAGGAAGTGGTCGCGACCGTTCTGTACCATTAAAGATATTTGGTACAGAAAATCATTTATTGGTGGTTGATTGTGGTTTTGAGAAGGGGAAAGAAGTTGCCGTAAAATTGGAGGAAATGGGAATTATTGTGAATGCCAATACAATTCCCCACGATCAAGCAGGGCCATTTAAACCATCAGGAATCAGAGTTGGGACGCCAGCGATGACAACCAAAGGGTGGAAGGAAAAAGAATTTGAAGAAGTAGGAGAAAGGATTGGAA
>JAGOPG010000011.1:10550-15266 GCA_017992115.1 Candidatus Shapirobacteria bacterium
GTAGGGAACGGTTGTAATAAAAATAAAGATGGTAGGGAACGGTCGCGACCGTTCCGTACAAGTATATAATTAAGATGTGATTTTTGTTACAATTATTTGTGTTGTTAAAAGAAAGAAAATTAAATCGTTTGTTTGGATATGATTATTCAAAAAGTGGATGGTATTTTGTAACAATTTGTACAAATACAAAAGGAAATGTGTTGGGAAATGTTAATAATGGGAAAATGGTTTTAAATGAGTTGGGTGGGATCGTAGAAAAGCAATGGTGTTGGTTGTTGGATAAATTTGAGTATTTAAAATATGATGAATGGATAATTATGCCAGATCATATTCATGGGATTATGGTGATTGAAAATTATATTGTAGGGAACGGTCGCGATGTGAGGAACAGTCGCGACTGTTCCGTACAGAACAAGGATGATGCAAACCGTTCCGTACATGGGAAAATTAAATCAATATCCGAATTAATTGGGGCGTTTAAAACCACATCATCGAAGGAAATCCATAATTTGGGTTTCAATGATTTTAAATGGCACAAATCATTTTATGATGAAATCATTGGGGATGAAATTTCGTTGAATAGAATTAGGAAATATATTATCGAGAATCCGAAAAATTTTTTAAAAGCCAAATAATAGCAATAATTAATAACCCGAATCCAAAAAATTGAAGAATTTGTGGCCAAAATAAAATATATATTGTAGGGAACGGTCGCGACCGTTCCGTACCAAAATCGGATGATTCAGCCCGTTCCGTACCAAAATTTGTTTCGTTAGGAATTTCCCAGCCATTGGCCCAATTGTTAACGAGAAAATGGGGAAGTGATTTTATTTTAAAATTATCGAAGTAAAAAGCCAGCCAACCGGAATTAAAAGATTGGTTTAGAGATAAATATTGATTATCAGAATTATTTTTAATATTATTGATTTTTATTAAGGAATAGTTTGGCCAAATGATTTGGTAATTTATTGGATAAGTTTCATTTTTTTGGGTTGGTGTGAGGTTGAAGATATTGTTGTCAACCTGATAGATGTCGAGTGATTCTATTTGGGAAATAGAAGGAAAACTGGCAAATGAAATAGTATTGAGACTGAGAGTATATCCAGAAAAATTATCCAGAGGAGGGACCAAAAAACTATTTTGATGAAATTGATTTTGTCGATCTAATTGATCTTCAATAACGCAAAGGTTGGTATAGTCATTGCGAAGACAAAAGCGAATAGGTAGACCCGAAAGGTATTTACTTTTAAAAGTAAAAAGATAGCTATTTGAATGAGACAAAGGGAGGTTTATTTCTAGTCCTTGGACAGAATTAAGACTAGTGATTTGCAAGGAATTGTTGATTAGTTTTAAATTGGGATTGCGGGAGTTGTACTGGTAAAGTTGTGGAGCAGAAAAAGCATGAAGGTGTTGAATTAGAGAAGGTTCCAATAATTGAGTGTTGACTTGTTCTATTTCATTTAGAAGTCGACGCAAGGGATAATTTTGATCTTTTGTGGTGTTGGTAGTTAAATAATCGTTACCACTAAATTGCGAATCCCAATAATTTTTGACATATTCTGGTCCAATGAAATTATTAATGGCTTGCAATTGAATTAAGTCTTGATTTTGGTTGACTTCATATAAGAAAACAGAGCCAAATTGTTTGAGAAAGGTAATTTTATTTTGGTTTAAAAGTGAATTGAGTATATCTAGAGTTTCTAGACGGAAAGTAATTTGTTCTCGGTTTTTAGGAGAAGAGGGAATAATGGCTTGGTCCCAAAGGATGTATTTTACTTTATATTTAAGTAGACTATTATAAAAATTGTCCTGGTTTTTTGAATATAAAGTGTAATAAAATTCACGATATGATTGTTCATTTTTTACTTCCCAACGGTCGGAGTCTCGATCGAGAATACTTTGAGGGAAACCAAACCAGATAAAACCAGAACCTTGATAGTGCCAATCGTAATATTGCCAACCACTGAATTCATGAAGAGGTAAGGTTAAAATTCGACCATCAGATTGTTTTTGTAGAAATTTGTAAAGATTAAAATAATTGTCGGGAATATTTATACGAACAATGGGGGAGATTAAATGCCCCTTGAAAAAGGGAAAGGCGTAAATTATTAAAGAAAAAGAAAAGATTAGGCTAAAAATCTTAATGTATTTTTTTGAAAAAAGAGAGAATATAAGATTAAGAGTGTAGGCCAAATAAAGATTGAGGGCTAAAGTGAAAAGAATGGATACTTTGGTAAAAATAAAACGAAAAAGTTCTTGAAATAAAGTGTTTTTTAGAAGCAAATCAAAGGGAATACGAATTATTGGAGTGGAGTTGGCTAATAGAAAGAAGGGGATGATAAAAAAGACACTAAGAGAAATAAAATTTTTATCTTTTCTCATAAAGGCGGCGATTAATCCGGAAAAAGAAAGAAAGAAAATAAGATGACCTGTGATAAAAACGTCATAATTTTGAAGATGTTTATTCCAAGTTTCGGTTAGGTTTTGAGAACTACGGAGATTAAAACTATATTCATTCCAGTTAAAATAAAAACCTTTGATTAGAGAGGTATTGTCCAAAGTTCCAGTGGCCCGATTTTGGAGAAGATATTCTTGAGAGTAAAGGCGATTGCTACGATTGATTAGGGGATTTTTGGATGAAGTAAGGGCATAATGAAGGTTTGGTAAAAGCCAAAAAGAGTTAGCGAAGAGAGTAATTAGTAATAAAATGAGAGAGTTTTTATAACGGTTATGATGAAATAGAGAATAAAGTGTTAAAAATAAAATATAGACAACAAAAAAGGCATACCAAAGCTGAGCCGCATAAGCTTGGGGAGCGGCGAAGAAAGTTAGTAGTAAGTAGATAAATAGGTAAGTAGATTTTTTGGAGTGGAGATATTTGAGGGAAAATAGTATTAATAGGGGAAGGAAAGCCCACTGGGTGGTAAACATCTCGAAAGGGACATAAAATTGTTGCATTGTGCCAAGATTCAGAAGATAGGCAAGAGCAGAAATAAAAGCCAAAATAGAGGAATGGGGAAATTTTTTAAAAAGATATTTAATGAGGTAGAAGAAAGAGAGTGTGCCTAAAATTAGACATAAAAATATATAGGAGTAGCGAAGGAAATTTAAAGGTAGAAAAAAATGAAAAACCCACAAAATAATTACTCTGGGTAAGTCAGCCATGGCTGAGTGGCCCGCTAAATCACCAAGGCCTTGATCGGAGCGCCAAACTCCAAAAATAAGACGTTTGAAATTTATAGAGAAATTAAATTCCGGGTGGAGAGTGTCCCAACCGGTTAAAAAAGTATTGGGGGTATAGTTTTTGAAACAGATGAAAAGGCAGATTGATAATAGAATAAGAGGATAAAATAATGGCCAAGAGCGGACTTTTTTCACTATAAATAGTTTATACTAAATTTAATGAAGCCGGGTAAAAAAGAGTATCTTTTGATTGGGTGGAGCATATTGTTGATTTTGGTAAATGTTTTATGGTTGGTTTTGGATAAAAATCCGCCAGCTTGGGATCAGGCGGCTCATCTAAGAGGTGTAGTAAACACCAACTTGTTTTTAAGGGGAAGGTTTGAAGGAGGTTTTTTAGGTTTATTACGAAGCCTTTGGGGTTATCCACCTTTGATTTATTTTGTGGGAGCTTTTTGGAGTTTTATAAGTGGAATTGGAGTCAATCAAATAACTTTTTTAAATACTATATTTTTGATATTAGCAATGTGGGGAGTATACAAGTTAGCTGGTAACAAAGTTTTGCCAGCGATTTTATTTTCTTTATTTCCGGTAATTTATGATATTTCACGAAATATGTTGTTGGACTTGGCGCTGACGGTATGGGTGATATGGGGTTTATATTTCTGGTTAAGAAAAAATGATGAGAAATGGTTGTTGATGTTGATTTTGGCATCGTTGACAAAACTTAACGGATTTCTTTACTTTTTGCCGATGGTATTGATTTCAACAATAGAGAGATTTAAGGAAAAAGGTTTTTGGAAAAAAGCAATTATTGGAGTATTTATTTATGGAATAGCGGTTGGTTGGTGGTGGTTATTAAATTGGAGCGCGATTTATCAATATTTAACGGGATTGGCAGGGCAGGGAGAAGAGCTTACGGATCCAATGAATTTATTATCTTTAACTACTTGGATTCATTATTTGAGATTATTTTTTTTGCAGCAAATAGGGCCAATAGTTGGAGTAGTATTTGGAATAAGTTTATTGAAAGTAGATTTTGAAAATGAAGAAAATAAAAAACTGTTATGGTGGTTACTTATGACTTATGTCGTTTTTACGATAATAAAAAATAAGGATTTTAGGTTTACAATGCCGATTTTGTCAGTAGTGGCTATATATTTTGGACAAGGATTGTTGAAAATAAAAAAGAAATGGTTAATTGCTTTGGTATTTGGATGGATGCTGTTTAACTATATTGAGAATTCGTTTAATTGGCCAGTAAGAAAACCAATGGTGGTATCAACTCCAACTTTTTTGATGGGGGACGTTAATTGGATTGATTTTAGTGATTATCCGGTGAGGGAAGTGAGGCAAAATAAATGGCCGAATGTAGAGATTATTAACGACTTGCCGAATTGGAAAAATAGTGTTTTGGTGGTGATGAATAGTGCCGAAATTAATGATAATAATTTACAGCTTTATCGATTAATTTTGGGAAAAAATGAGATAGAAATTCATGGGATTGATAGGTGGGGGACGATGAATTTTGATTAT
>JAGOPG010000012.1 GCA_017992115.1 Candidatus Shapirobacteria bacterium
TTAGAAGCCTGTTTCCGGGTTTTTTAATTGTTACTGCCATGATATTGATGAAATCATTAACCAAATAATAATTCCTGCAAGAAAAGAAAAAAATATGAGATATCCTCCAAAATATTCTAATAATTTATTTACGTTTAACTCATCTGGTTTAGCATAAATATGAACTAAATCTGTATTTATAAAAATAAATAACTTTTCAACTAGATATAAAGAAAGTAGAATCATTACTGTTACAGAAATGATCATCTTCATTTCCGTAGTCTTTGCAAGTACGCCCAAAAAACCTAATAAAGTTATTATTTGGATAATATTTGGTATTTCCAACTTTAAAAAGCTGTTAAATAATTTAAAGTAGTTTGCTTGCTTCGACTTGTCTTTGGACATTTATTTTATGGCAAAAAATTAAAAAGATACTAACAACCTGTCAACTACCTCTAAAACTAAAAGTAATATAGTCGCACCAATCATTCCACCAATAAGGAAGGCAACTATTATTGGAATTATATAAAATTTTATTGGAGTGTTATGTGTAGTATTTACTGAATTATTTATGAAAAGCCTTTCTATTATTCTTTTAATAATTGGAAAAAATAGCCTTGCTATGAATAATATCCATAATACTAGGCCGATATTTACTAATTGTCGGACAAAATAGCTTTCTGTTTTTAGCTCAACGAATCTAAGTGTAGCTAGAATGATTAACCATTCAATTAAGTTAAAATAAGTCTGTGCTGAGTTTTCGATTGTCTTATTTTCCTTTTTAAATAATTCCATTGGTTGTAGAAGTATCCTAGATAGTTGATTCTTTCGCATATTACAATAATACCTTAATTGGGATTGGGGAAATTAACTATAAATAGATTCTATGCAGTTAGTACACGTCCCTCCGCAAGTCTAAAAATAATAGCAATATGCTAATGATAGTATGTAGTACTAAAGTTAGCAACAACATATAATCCGATTAAATATGAAATCTCAAATATTAAGACGTTTCGGAGATAAGGTAAGACAAGAGAGAAAAAAAAGGAATCTGTCGCAAGAAGCTTTAGCTGACTTGGCAGGGGTACACAGAACATATATTGGAATGATAGAAAGGGCAGAAAAAAATATCACTCTTGAAAATATCGAAAAAATTGCAAAGGCATTAAAAGTTGATATTTCAGAATTACTAAATAAATAATATGAAAATAGTAAAAATTAAGACAGTGGTATTTTCAGAAAAGTGTTCACTTGAAGTAATGAGTTTTACAAAATCCGATGGCAAAAAATGGAAAAAAGTATTCGATCAGTGGAAAGGGCTGAAACTTGGCCTAAGAGACTATAAATCACGAGAACCAAATTTCCCCGAGGGGCTTTCGGAAGTTGCTTTTTGCCTATGGTCAGGTTCTTCTCGATTTATATCTGCCAAAGGATTATCAAATACATCATTTGATACTTTCAATATAAAAACTAAGAGAGCAGAGCAGATTAAAGCATGCAGTGTCGATGGAGATTTAACTTCTTTTGGCCCCGATTCAAGGTGGGACGATTTATATTTCCTCGACTTTTATAATGAGGGCAAAGTGGATGGTTTATTTGATATTTACAAAATTCCCAGTGATTTAATATATGGACATAAGGTCAACAAAACACAAACTCTCAAAGATCAGCAGGCAGAAAAACGACGACCAAGATTCTCAATCAAAAAAGACATAATCCATAAACTAAACTTAAAACCAATTGCAAAATCAGTGCAGGTTTGGTGAACCAATATTCATTGCTTTTTTCATTTGTTTTGCGATTGCTTTAATTACTGGGACACTAACGGAATTTCCTACTTGTTTGTAAAGGGTTGAATCGGCAATGTTTGGAAGTTTATAATCTAATGGAAAACCCTGTATTCTGGCACATTCTAGGGGTGTTAATTTCCGAATTCCTTTTTTAACTTTTATTATTGGAACATTGTGACCACCCATTCCCATGTTTGCCGTTAGAGTCGGGCAAACGCCTTTCTTGTTTTCCCTCACATATTTTCTTCTCCATTGATACACCTTACCCTCTTCTGTTACTGAATCTTTGATTCTTTCATAAAGGGGTTTTCCATTATAAAAATATTTTTCTGACACATTTTCTTCTAGTAGGTCAACAATATTTGTAGTTAGTTTTACTGGTTCGGGAAACCTAAAATTATCTGCGTAAGTTTTGTTTTTAAAACCAACTATATATATCCTTTCTCGGTTCTGTGGGATATTTCCATACTCCATACTATTTAGAACTTTGACATTTAGATGGTATCCCAAGTTTATCAATGTCTCCTCAATTACTTTAAAAGTTTTCCCACCATCATGACCTTTCAAGTTTTTTACATTTTCAAGCAAAAATCCTTCAGGTTTTCTAGCATCGATAATTCTAGCAATATCAAAAAATAAATTCCCTCTACCTTTTTCGTCATTAAAACCTTTTCTGTAGCCAGCAATTGAAAAAGCCTGACACGGAAAACCACCTAGTAAAAAATCAAATGGTGGCAGGTCATCGATACCAATTTTTCTGATATCTTCAACCACTAGTTTTGAATCTTTAAAGTTTAAATCATAAGTTTCTTTACACTTTGGTTCAAAATCGTTCGAGAATACTGTCGTGAACCCTGCTTCTTCAAACCCTAATCTAATTCCACCGATTCCAGCAAACAAATCGATAGTTCTAAAACCATGTTTCAAATATTTCTGTTCGTCCACCGCAACTTTTGTATTAATGTTTCGAATTATTTGATAAACAATACCTCTAATCTCAACTTCATCCCTGTAAAAAGGCAACATCGTTTGATTTCTTGGTTCAAGTCTGAATTGTGTTTTTTCTCGATATAACTTTTTAAGAGTTGCTTGGTTATTATCGATGATTGCGACTACGGTTTGACCATTTTCAGCCACGGATTGTTTTTTAATGACGACGACATCACCATCAAAAATACCCTCATCAATCATACTTTCACCAACCACTCTTAAAGCATAAAAATCTTTTGGATTGGTAATATCACTGTTGACCAAAGATATCATTGTCTGTTGATCTTCAATGGCCTCAATGGGTTGTCCTGCTGCTATCAAGCCGATTAACGGAATCTTTACGATCTGATCGACTTCAGCGACATTAATCCCTCTCGGTTGATTTTCCTCTTTATTGATTAATCCAAGAGATTCAAGTGCCTTAACATGATGATGAGCAGTTGAGACAGAACTTAGCTGCAAATGTTTGGCTATTTCTTCAAGTGATGGAGAATATCCAAACTTTGTTTGGAATTTAAGGATAAAATCTAGTACTTGTTTTTGTCTTTTTGTTAGCATAATTGTATTATTGGACTTTCGATTTATTTTCGATTATAATTAACTATAGATTATAACTTTTTGGGTGTCAATGATTAATAATTTAGAGTTATTATCTAAACAAAATGGGAAAATCAATGCAGGTGATAATCTCCGAAATTGGTAGTTATATCCAAAATAACGGAGGAATATTTCAGGAGTGGTATGTCGGAATTGCTTCTGACCCAAGAGAGCGATTATTTGTCGGTCACAAAGTTGTTGAAAACGGTGACGCTTGGATATATAGAGAAGCAATGAATTCTAGTGAAGCAAGAACAATTGAAAAATTCTTTTTAGATAAGCTAGTCACGGGAGGAGGAAGTGGCGGTGGCGATTACATCTCAAAATTTGTATATGCTTATAAAAAATCGAGTCATTCGTACAACCACTAAAGATGAAAATCATTAAGAAAACGAATAGTGGGGTTGAATATTTAATAGGACTATTAAAAGAAAAGGTTCAAGTTTCTACAAGAGCAGTTTTTTGGAAAATACCACATAATTCGAAACCAGAGGAAATATGCCTTAAAATAGGTAGATACAACAGGAGCAGTTTTGGAGTGGAGATCCTTCAATGTCAAAACCCAAAAAGTGAATTAACCTTGGATAACGAAGAATTTCTATCACTTGTAAATTTTTTGTCTGAAAACTATGAACCATTTAAAAGTGGCGTTAAGAGATATATTCCAATAGATGAAAATTTCAACAAAGAAAATATTGATCATCTTAAAGCTATATTCGATAATCCGGATCAAAAGAAAGTAATAGATTTTATCGTCACCAACAAAGTACTCCCTCAACATCTTTTGATTTCACTCCAAGTCAAAGATCGGTTACTCGCCATTGAAGAATATGAAAGAATGTTAGACCAAGATATTACCGAAAATAAGTGGCAAAAGTGGTTTGAAGATAACTCATGGGTTTTAGGGACTGAATTTGTAAGGGTATTGGATGAGAGAAACATTGATACCAAAAATATTAGCGACTATTTAATGCAGGCATATGATGGATTTTTAGATATTGTTGAGATAAAACGACCAGAAGGTTCATTGAAATTTTGGTCAGAAACGAGAGATCATGATAACTATATTCCATCATCAGATTTAATTAAGGCGATAACACAGGCATCTAAATATATTTACGAAGTTGAAAGAGAAGCTAATAGTGTAAAATTTCTCGAACGAGTGAATAACACAAAAGTAATTAAACCGAGGTGTGTTCTAATATTTGGTAGATCAAATAGTTGGGACGAGGAACAAAAAGAAGCATATAGGATACTGAATTCAAACTACCACAATTTAACAATCCTAACGTATGACCATGTTTTAGAAAGAGCAAAAAGAATTATTGATATAAAGAATTTGCCCAAAAATTGAAATCGCTTTGAAATCCTTTTTCGGGCGGGTCGGGTGGGGGCGACCCTGCCCGTCATTATGAATTTTGAAAATCTGTTCGAATATTTTCGAACGCACACCGCCAATATTGAGATGTTCTCACTGACCTAACCAGTATCGCTAGTTTTCCCCAACCTGCCTAATAAAGTTTTCGAAATCTATATTTTTTCGATAAAATAGCCTGCGACAAATAAAGAGGATATTAAAGTTAAATTATTTATTTAACGTTCAATATTTTTGGATTAATCACTGAACTGGCTATTGTAAAGATCAGCATAAAATCCCTTGGCAGCCAGTAGCTCTTTGTGGCTACCTTTTTCAATAATTGATCCATGGTTCATTACCAAAATCAAATCGGCATCCCTGATAGTTGATAATCGGTGAGCAATAACAAAGCTGGTTCGGCCTTTCATCAGTTTTTCCATGGCATCTTGAATAAGCTGTTCGGTTCGGGTGTCGACGCTACTGGTAGCTTCATCCAAGATAAGGATTTTTGGATTAGCCAAAAACGCTCTGGCAATAGTCAGTAATTGTTTTTGACCTTGAGAAATATTAGTAGCCTCTTCATTTAGTACCGTATCATAGCCTTCAGGCAAGGTGCGGATAAAATGATCGGCGTAAGCCATTTTAGATGCACTGATAATTTCTTTCTCAGTAGCATCTTCATGACCATAAGCAATGTTATCGTGTAGTGTTCCATGAAAAAGCCAGGTATCCTGCAAAACCATTCCAAACAATTTTCTTAAATCGCTTCGACGCATTTTGGTTATATCCACTCCGTCGACTAAAATTTTCCCTCCATTCACTTCATAAAACCTCATCAACAAGTTAACTAAAGTAGTTTTTCCAGCACCGGTTGGTCCGACAATGGCTATCATTTGACCAGGTTTAACGTCAATATTCATATCCTTAATTAAGATGTTATCCGGACTATAACCAAAACTCACATGATCAAACTTAACCGATCCTTTTGGATTTTCGATTATAACAGGATTTTTAGCTTCCGGAATTTCCTCTTCTTCATCTAATAGCTCGAATACCCGCTCAGCTGAGGCAATGGCTGATTGAATAATATTGGCAATATTGGCTAATTGGGCAATTGGTTGGGTGAATTGGGAAGCATATTGGATAAATGCCTGAACATCACCAATGGTAATCACCCCTTTGGTAGCCATCACTCCGCCAATAGCCGCTACTAACACATAACCGACATTACCTACAAACCTCATTAACGGCATAATAATACCGGAAGCAAACTGAGCCCGCCAACCAGAACGGTATAAGCGGTCATTGAGTTCGGTAAACTCAGCAATGGCTTTGTTTTCATGGCCAAAAGCCTTGACAATTTTATGGCCGGAATACATTTCTTCCACATGTCCATTGAGGTTACCTAGTGATTTTTGCTGAGAACGAAAATAATTCTGGGAACGCCTGGTAATTACTGCGACTATTACCAAGCTCAAAGGTACAGTTAATAAAATAATCAGAGTCAGTTGCCAACTAATTGACAGCATCATCACCAAAACTCCAAGAATAGTGGTAGAAGAAGTAATAGTTTGGGAAATAGATTGTTGCAAAGTAGAGCTAATATTGTCCATATCGTTAACTGCCCGGCTCAAGATTTCTCCATGAGTACGTCCATCAAAATATTTCAAAGGTAGGCGGTGAAGCTTTTCATCAACTTCATTTCGCATTTTATAAATTGTTCTTTGCGCTACCCCTGCCATAAAATACTGTTGAATAAAAATAAAAACAGCACTAAACACATAAAGAACTACCAAAATCAGCATAATCCGGCCAATATAACCCCATTCGATGCCCGGTACCGGCGATATATGCAGTGGTAGCAAAGGGTTTTGAATCAACTGCTTTTCAATCATCTGATTGCGTGCCTGGACAATAAAACTACCGATTAAATTTTCAAACAATTTTGTCGTGGCCTTACCCAAAATTTTCGGGCCAACGATATTAAAAACAGTGCCGAAAATTGCTGCAATAATAACAATTGATAATCTGGTTACTTCCGGTTTAAAGTATCGAATTAACCGTTTAAAAGTACCACTAAAATTTTTAGCTTTTCCCCCCGATCGACCCATCCCAAAACCACCCCTACCCATCATTCCTCGTCCTGATCGTCGATTTTTCGGTGTCTCACTCATATTGATTCTTCTATTTCTGTGGCCGATAACTGGGAAGATACAATCTCCCGATAGACTTCACAGGTTTTTAGTAAATTTTTATGGGTATCTAAACCAACAATCCGCCCATTATCAAGTACGATTATCTGATCGGCATCCATCACTGTACTAACTCTTTGGGCAACTATAATAACTGTGGAATTTTTTGTTTCTTTTTTTAAAGCTGCCCGCAATTTGGCATCAGTCTTAAAATCCAGAGCTGAAAAAGTATCGTCAAAAATATAAATTTCCGGTTTTCTGATCAAAGCCCGAGCAATAGATAGGCGTTGCATTTGACCTCCGGATACGTTGGTTCCTCCCTGAGCAATCAAGTAATCAAACTGGTTATCCAGTTTTTCAATAAATTCACTGGCCTGGGCTATTTCAGCCGCTCGAGAAATTTCCTCATCAGTGGCATTTTCTTTACCATAACGAATGTTTTCAGCAATCGTTCCAGCAAATAAGACAGCTTTCTGAGGAACAAAGCCAATTTTAGCCCGTAAATCAGCTTGTATCATTTGCCGGACATCAACACCATCGACCAATATCTGTCCTGAATCAATATCGTAAAAACGGGGGATTAAATTAACCAGCGTAGATTTTCCTGATCCGGTACCGCCAATGATAGCGGTCGTTTTGCCGGGTAAGGCAGTAAAATTAATGCCTGATAGGGCGGGTTTTTCAGCGCCCCGATAGTTAAAAGTTACTTCTTTAAATTCAACCGTCCCAAAAATCTCGGTTTTCTTAGTAGTTTTAGACGGGTCTTTAATATCAGGTTTCAGCTCAAGAACTTCGTTTATTCTCTTAGCCGAGGCTTCTGCTCGGGGAATCATAATAAACAGCAAGGCTACCATTAACAGTGAAAAGAGAATCTGGATGGCGTATTGTAGAAAAGCAAACATCGCCCCGATTTCCAGCTGACCCGCCGCCACTCGATGGCTACCGAACCAAATAATGGCTACACTCGAGATGTTGATTAAAAACATCATAATGGGCATCATAGTGGCTATTAACTGATTAACCCGAATAGCAATGTTGGTAACATCCAGATTAGCTAAATCAAAACGATGCTCTTCGTGGGCTTTACGATTAAATGCTCGGATAACTCTAACACCCGTTAAGTTTTCATCTAAAATTAGGTTTAGTTTATCAAGTTTAACCTGCATAGCCGTAAATAAAGGTACAGCCTGAATTAGTAAAACCAGAATCACCCCAACTAATATAGGAATAATGGCCACTAAAATCCAAGAAAGATTGACATCCTGATCCAAGGCCAGAATAACGCCGACAATTAAGGTAATTGGCGCAGTAATCAGTAAAGACAGACTCATTACCATTAATTGTTGGATTTGGGAAGTATCATTAGTCGTTCGGGTAATAAGAGAAGCTGTACTGATTTGATCGAACTCGTTAAGGGAAAAAAGTTGGACTTTAGTAAAAATTTCAGACCTTAAATGCTGACCCATTCTGTTGGCTACGCGGGAAGCAAAGAAAGTTCCGATAATGGCAAAAATTGTTCCTATAATTGCCACCAGAGCCATTATTCCACCGGTATGCCAAATATAATTAGTGTCCGAAGCGGCAATCCCTTTATTGACAATATCTGACATTAAATTAGGCAGATAAAGATTTGCTCCTGATTGACCAAAGGCGAGTATAATAATGACTATTAGCAACGGCCACGATGGTTTTAGAAAACGTAATAGCTTAAGCATAGAATTGACTTAAAACAATGGATTGATTATACTACCTAATAATTAGAAAATCTAACTAATTTAAGTTCATGAAAGATATTACTTGGGAGCTTGTTGAAGCCATCTTCCAAACTACCAGATCGATCAAGATTTGTATGGGAAAATCCTTGACCACTGGCCGGTTAAGCCCGCTCCAGCTCTATACCCTCAGATTCATCAAAAAAAAACAGGAAGTTTCCATGAGTCAAATAGCCAGATATTTGACCATTGAATTACCCTCAGCTACCAGCTTGATAAATAAGCTTGTCGCCGAAAAACTGGTAAAACGTTATGAAGGTAAAGATGATCGCCGGACAGTTAAATTGCGTTTAACACTGGGTGGCCGTTTAGCTCTGGAAAATGCCCTGACTGACTCTAAAAAAAGGCTCCGGCAAAGCCTGTCACCATTAACAGAAGCGGATAAAAATAATTTATTATCAATATTAAAGTCTGTACAAAATGTTTAACCAATAAAGATGAAAATTAAAAAAATAACCACAGTTCTGGTAATCATAGCTTTATTTATCGGGGGGGTACTCCTACTCAATAACCGGCAGCGAAACCAGTCATCAATCCCTTCGACAACTTCGGCCACGGTCCAATTTGTTAATTCAACTATTACAGCTGATGGTTCTGTAGTAGCCCAAAATCAGGCGAAACTCAATTTTCAAACAGGGGGTAAACTGGTTAGGTTGCCTTTTAAGGAAGGCGATAGAGTTCGCGCTGGGCAGTTAATCGCTCAGTTGGACACTTACGCCTTGCAACGACAATTAACCTTAGCTTTAAACAATTACCGTATCGCAAGAAATAGTTTTGATCAAACTCAACAAAATTCATCTGATAACGTACTGAAATCACAGGTGGCACCATCTTACACAAAAACTAATGTCGATTTTGACAGTACTGTAAACGATGCTTTGAAGCGAATTTTAGACCAGAGTCAAGCTTCTTTAGATAATTCGGTTGTCAATGTTGAACTGGCAAATTATGCTTTACAGTTATCTACGTTAACCTCTCCTATTAACGGTACGATTATCCATCAGGATGTCAATGTGGCCGGAGTCAATATCACCCCCGCAACCACTTTTGTTGTTGCTGATCCGAATACTATGGCGTTTAGGGCTAATATTCCAGCCTCTAATATCTATTACGTCACTCCGGGTAGCCAAGTGACATTAACTATTGATGGTATCCAGGACAAAATTGAAGGTAAGGTAGATAAAGTTTATCCCTCAAAGATTACCTTAAATAACGGTCAATCAGTTTATCAAGTGGATATCGTCAGCGACAATCTAAAAAAACTGGGAAAATTTGATCAGGTTGGTCGGGCAATTATCAATACAAATTCGGAGGATGTAGCCTTAATTCCGGCTTGGGTGGTGCTTAGTAATCAATTTGTTTGGATTAATAACAATAATTCCTATGAACTAAAACAAATAACCACCGGTAAAATTCACGGAGATCAAATTGAAGTTTTATCGGGTTTAAACCAAGGCGACAAAATTATTATTGATCCAAAAATAATTTCGGCCCAAAAATATAAACATCTATGACCAAAATAATATCTTTACTAAAAAATCCAAAATTTTGGAAACTGTCAGCTTTGTTATTATTAATATTAATCCTAATTTTTGGGTATATCTACTTTGAAAGTACTACCGGACGGATATTTATCGACAAGTCATTAATTCAGACACCGGTCATAACCATCTCTCCCAGTTTACCTGGGAAAGTTTTAGAAATAGACGTTAAGGAAGGTCAATTGGTTCAAAATGGAGATAAACTAGCTATAGTTGGCTCTGAAACCTTGAGAGCTGATACCGATGGACTGATAATTTCTGCACCGGATTTGACCGGATCGACTGTCAATCAGGCAACTCAATTGATTCAAATGATCAGGCCGGTAAATATGAGGGTTGTTGGTACTATTGATGAAGATAAGGGTTTAAATAAAATTAAGATCGGTCAAATAGTCTCATTTACCGTCGATGCTGTACCCAATAAAACCTTTTGGGGCTACGTTGATAAGATATCTCCGAGTGCAGTTGCTCCTGCATTCTCCTTTTCCACTTCCAGTGAACGCGGCACCCAGCAATTTACAGTTGATGCCAAGTTCGATACCAATGCCAGTCCGGAGATAAAAAACGGAATGTCAGCCAAAATGGTTGTTTATACCAAGACCAGATAAAACGGCACTGGATGTCAGTTTGGCTTCAACCTTTTTACACCGACTTATCTGTCGGCAGGCAGGTTCATCCTCAATTCTTTGGTAAAATAAGACAGTAGGAAATAGGGTGTTATAAGGATAAAGAGTTTCTAGATCCAAATGCTCCGCCAGTTTATACTCACGCAGCACATTTATTTGTATTTTTCGGACATAATTGGTACAATAGCCCTCAATGATTGGACTTGTTGAAGCCTGCCATCACAGTGGCGCCACCCTTCTCGATCTTATTCAAAAACCTGAAACATTAAAGGCGCCTCATTCCAGCAAAAAAACCGAACTAGTTCTTCAAACAGCCTCTCGAATTGCCTTTTCTGAAAATGATATCAATCCCTGTTCCGAAAAATTCAGACTAATTTCCAATTTAATTTTTTCCGCTAATGAATACTGGGATATAGGTTTAAGGGTTAGAGAAGAAATTTGTAAAAATAAAGCTTATAAATTTGTGGCCCTGAATACCCTCCTGGGTGATACAATCTCTTCTCTAAAAAATAATCAAGAAATTTTTACCTCAAAATATCCACAGTTATCCGAACTAACCACTACTTTTATACGTGACGGAGAAATATTAGCTATAAACAATAAAAAATTCTCAGGCGTTCAATATCGAGAGATTGACAGCGGTATTTCCGCCCTTTTTACATTCAAATCCATTTGTAAAGAAAATTATCTTGAAAATTTAGGTTTATATCCCTCAGAAAAATGTCAAACAAGCACTGATTTATTAGACAAATATAAATATTTTTTGGTCAACCAGCTTGATATTAGCAATCTGGATATTGATTTAAAAAAAATTGTTGGTTTACAGGCCATTGAAATGATGGTTGCTTGCCAAGACGATCGCTGGGGTGTAAACGAAGATTCCATTCTGAAAATTCCCAACACCATGGAAAACGGTCTTGCAGAAAATAAAAAATTATTTAATTCTTACAAAAAAAAGGCCGTTGAATGTGGTTTCTCCCGTGTTATTCCCGAAATATTATCCTATTTTTCTATTGTTCATCGCCTTAATTCAAAAAAAATTAAAAATTTAAATACTATTGAATTGAGTGAAATCCAAAGGTACCGGAATCTTGGCAATATACATTATCTTCGCGAATGGCTTTACTCTTCCTCTCTTCTAGATTCTCTCTTTTCTTGATCTTCTTCATAAAACCCGTTGTTAATGATATCCACCCAAGTTCGATGATGTGTTGACTTTAATCTTGGTTTTTTGTCTTCAGGATGAATAGTCTTATAGCTAATTTCTTTTTGTTCAGCCAAGTTAAATAAATATTCATCAGTACTCCAATCACCGGCTCTTGTCCTTTTTGTCTCCGAAGAATGCTCTATCATTTTAAATGAATTTTTATTATTTTTATAATCTCTTCTCGCCCACGCCAATTCAGGGTAAAGAGAGGATTGTCTTCCGTAAAAGTTTGTTCCCATTTCTTCCATAAAATGGTGCCGACACACAGGAATACCTACACTACCTTTTCCCTCAATTTCTATTTGCATTACATACAGGTTTCTCCTTTGGCAATTTTGATGAAACCCTTTTTCCTCTGAATAAAAAGTTTTTTGACAACTAGCATTATTTGCATCACCTTCACCCCACACTCTCAACCACCATTGTCTTGATTTTTCCGAAAATGACATAAGTTAGGTATTATACATTAAATCTATATTTACCGTGAAATATAAAGTATCATTAATCCATGACTATAATCCAAGCCATTATTCTCTCAATCGTTGAGGGTATTACTGAATTTTTACCCATTTCTTCTACCGGCCATTTAATATTAGTTAGTAGATTGTTAAATATTTCCCAAACTGATTTTGTAAAAAGTTTTGAAATTTTTATTCAATTGGGAGCTATTTTAGCGGTTGTAGTTTTATATTTTCAAAAAATTTGGAACAACAAAAAATCTTGGGGAAAAATTATCACTGCTTTTATTCCTACCGGAATTTTAGGCCTTATTTTTTATAATTTTGTAAAAAACAACCTTTTAGGAAATCCTTATGTTGTCGTTATATCCCTGTTTTTAGGTGGTATTGCTATTTTAATTTTAGAAAAAATTATTGCCAAAAGAGATGCCTCCATTCATCAAATTGAAGACATTACTTACCCCAAAACTATCGCCATCGGAACCACTCAATCCTTGGCAATGATACCTGGAGTATCCCGTTCTCTCTCTACTATTTTTGGAGGCCTTCTCATGGGTCTTAATCGCTCCACCGCCACTGAATTTTCATTTTTTTTGGCTATTCCTACCATGTTTTCTGCTACCGCCCTTGATTTAATCAAAAGCAGTTACCAATTTACCACTGAACAATTTTTGCTGTTAGCTGTTGGTTTTATTTTTTCTTTTATTTTTGCTCTGTTATCAGTCAGATTTTTGATTAATTTTGTTAAAAAACATTCCTTTCGCCCCTTTGCTTACTATCGGATTATTCTCGCCATTGCCTTTTTGGTACTACTTTAACTCCTTTTTTCTTTTCCTTCTTTGTGCCAATATAAAAATATTGATGACAGAGGCTGTTTCTTATAAAAACAGATTTTTAGAAAATTATAGCCAGCTCCTTCCTCAAGACAGTGTTTACAAGCTTCTTCACCAAAATCCTTTACCTTGTTTTTCAAATCGGGAATATCGTCAATCTCATCGTCAACTAATCGAATCATATTTACAACATACAAAATGGCACGAAGATTATTCTGAGGCTCTTCTTTCTGAATATGTTACCCTACTTGCCCTTGACCCTCTATTAAAAGAACGGAATTATCAGATTAATTTAGCTCCCCAAAATTTAGAGCATGGCACTAAACAGAGAGGGGTGGATTTATTGATAGCCACTCCAGAATACAAAATCATGTTGGGTCTGGACGTTAAATTGCGCCGGAAAAATAGTGACCATGATGGTGGTCATTGGTTAGATAATCTCAAAGCACCATATATGAACCTTAGTCTTGGTAATTGGGATTCTGATGTCAAAAAATGGCTTCGTGGGCCAGTCTTAGATAATTTTAATCAATCCGGTCAAATCCCTAATTTTAATTCATTTCGTCAATATCTTATTTCTCGAGTTAATCATAATTTAGATTCCCAAATTGACATTCTCAATCATCCCTGGGATACCAATTATACTTTACCCGTTACTAGGGAAGATACCATTGTTTACCGACAAAAACTTTCCGGTTTGAAACGCATTTTTACCGACATTATGCTATCCTCTAACTAATTATGAAATTAAAAGAAGCCCGAAACAACAAAAATTTTCGTCTCATGCTTATTCTTGTTCTTTTGGTAATTGCCGCTTATTTATTATATTCTATGTCTTAAATATATGGCTGATATTCCCAAAATTCCTAAATTAAAATCTCTTCAAAATTCTCCTGAAAGTACCAAAAAAATTGCCAAACCTGTTTTAATGGGTGTTATTGCCATTCTGCTAGCCGCCTTTGGTCTTGAGGCCTCCAATAATGATTGGGATCTTGGTAAATTGCTCTCTGGTTCAAGCCCGGCTGACGCCAAAGTTATGCGCGATATTGACGGTAATGTTGTCGAGTCTGGAGGCAAATATACCGATGAATATAATTGTGATGATTTCAAAACCCAGGAACAAGCCCAGAAATTCTTCAATAATGCCGGTGGCCCTAGTGAAGATGTTAACCGCCTGGATGGCGACAATGACGGTCTTGCCTGTGAAACTCTTCCTAAGACCGCAACCA
>JAGOPG010000013.1 GCA_017992115.1 Candidatus Shapirobacteria bacterium
TCGGTAACACACTTGAATATTTTAATTTGTCTTTGAGTTAAATCAGTCATTAGCACCATGATACTATTAGCAGTAAGGTCTGTCAAGTGCTAATTTTGTTCTTTTATTTCCAAGACTTCATCATTTTCCTGACTGATTTGAATCCTGTCAATAACCTTTTGGAGCTTGTTACTACGAGTGTGGGATACTTTGACAAATTGATCCTGAAGAGAGTTTATTCTGTCACCAAATTTGTTAAATTCTTCACTAAATTTAGCATATTCTGCGCCAAAAACTTTTATTTGGGCAATTATACCCCGAATGTCTTTTTGGAAACGAAAATTTTCATAGGCTTGACGAACCATTCGCAAAATAGCAGTAAAGGAAAATGGGCCAGTGAGAATAATTTTTTTATTAAAGGCTTCATCTAAAATATGGGGAAACTTTTCATAGATGAAGGAAAAAATCATTTCGTTTGGTATAAAGACAATTACAAAATCGACTGTATTTTTTTCAGGGTCAATATAATCGCGAGTGTTAACCTGATTAATTTTATCTTTAATATCTTTTTCAAATTCTTTTAAATACTGTTTTTTTTGTTCATTGTCTTCAGTCTCACTCATTTTGACAACAGCACTATAGGGAAATTTTGAATCAATGTTAATCTTGGTTTTATCGGGAAGATAGAGGGTGAAATCGGGGCGACCACTACCCTCTGATTCTTGTTTGGTATAGTCAACACCAATCACAAAACCGGATTGTTTTAACAAATCTTCGGCAACTTTTTCACCAAAAGCGCCACGCATTTGATTATTGGAAAGAGTTTTTTTGAGGCCCTCGGTAGTTACAGACAACTGCTCGGTAATTTTTCGATTATTTTCGATAGCAGTTTTTAGACCCTCAAAACTACCTACACGATCTTTTTCGGCTAGTTCGAGCTTATTTTGACTTTTGTCTAGTTCGGTAAGGACTTGATTGACCATTTTTTCAATGGAATCTTTTTTGTTTTTTAAATCAACACTAATTTGATCTGATTTATCACCCAGTTTTTCGTTGGCCACATTGATTATGGTGTCAATCGTTTTTGGGTCGAGAGAGGCTGAGGTAGGCCGCTGGGAATTGAAAATAAAGTAAATGAGAGTGATTAAAATAAGAACGAGGAGAATATAAACGATGGCCATGTCTTATTTTACTTGAAATACCTATCAAAGAGATAATGAAGATGGTCAGGGTCATCACATTTTTGACTAGGGGCAAAATTCAGAGATTTTATTTGAGCAAAAATTTCTTTGATTTGGGATTTTAATTTGGCCGTATCTTCTGAAGTAATTTTATAATTTTTACGGATGTATTGGTTTTTTTTATTTGCCTCAATAAAATCTATTGTTCCCGAAACTACCTTATATGGAAAAGTCTTGGCCTCATCACAAAGTAGTTTATAGAAAACCAATTGTCTAAAATAATCCCCTTCTGGACTAAGTTGTTGGTATTTATAATCCGGTTTTCCTGTTTTATAGTCAACAACATTTACTTGCTTACCCGACAGAAATTCAATTTTGTCTATTTTCCCGGTTATGGGGATTTCGTCTAAATAAATATTGTTAAATTTAAAATCGTGCTCAGTCAAACAACGTCCATTAAAAGAATCACGATAATTTTGATAATAACCGGACAAAATTTCCCGACCATGATCTAAAAGTGAATTAAAATCGTTTTCAGAAAGGTTTTCCCTTTTTAGATTATTTTCAAAAACGTCTACAAATTTTTCCTGAGAAATCAACTTGTTTTGACTTTTATAAACTTGAGTGAGATAGGCTAAAGCGCCGTGAACTGCGGTACCAAAAGACATAGCTTTAGCCTTGGGATAAGGTAAACGAAGAATAGTTTTAAAAAAGAAACAGAGAGGGCACTTTAAATAAGAATTTAAATGTGTAATGTTAAAGCGATAATGATAAGATAACTGATTTTGCAAGTAGATAGTTAAATTTTTAGATTTCAATCGTGGCAACCTAGGACTAAAAGAAAATTGGAGAGATTCAGCTTCAAATTCAGGATTAACAGAGATTTTTTCAATCCTTTGAGGATTGATTTCAGTGATAAAACGCGATGCGCTTTGTTCCCTTTGGGAATCGTTAAGACGGCAATAGGATAAATAAATCTGCTGCTTTGCTCGGGTAAGTGCTACATAAAAGAGACGACGCTCTTCTTCAAGAGGATCTTCGTTAAGAGTGTATTTGGTAATTCCCAATGGTAGTTTTATAAGAGCCCTGTCAGTTGATTTGTCCCACTTTTCAGATAAGGCCTTGATAATAAAAACGTGTTCAAACTCCAAACCTTTGGCTTTGTGGACAGTCATTAAACGAATAGAATTATCAACCAAAGATTCCAGAGGAGGGCTGTTGAGAGCAATCTTATTTTCGTAAAGAAGGTCTATCCTTTTTAACCAATCAAAAAGAGACGTTTTTTGAAGTGTTTGACTTTGTTTGAGATGAGAATAAAGGGAATTTAGTTGTTTTAGCAGACTTAAGTCTTTACTTTTAAGAACATAATTTAGGAAAGAGAAGCGACGAATTATTAGGTTGAAAATTTCATCAGAAGGAAGATTTTGAATATCTTTTAATGACTTCGATACATCGTTCTGGAAAAGTGCAAGTTTGTCAATAAACTTTTGGGAAAAGTGATGAGAAGTTAATAATTCTGAATCTAAAATTACATCGGATAATGAAAGTTTTTCTTTGTGGACTAAACGAAAAAGTTTGTAAAGGGAAAGGGAGGAAAATTTTAAAAAAGAGAAAGAAAGAACTTGAGCTAAGAGAGAATCGTTTGTGGGATCCGCGAGATATTTTAAAAGAGTCAGCAGTTGCTGAATTTTTAAATTATCTAAAATGTTGATAGTGTCTGAACGTAAGTAGTTGATATTGTTTTGAGAAAGAAAAGGAAGTAAATCATTTACATCGACATTGTTGCGATAGAGAACGGCTATTTCTTTGCCTTCAACTCCAGTGGAAAGTAGGTTTTTTATTTTTTGAGAAATCCAATAATTTTCTTCGATTTGAGTGTTGGCCTGAAAAAAATTAATGGGATTTTGATCATAATTTTTGCTTGATATTAAACTTTTATCTATATTTTTTATATATAGACTAATGCGGTTTTCGTTGTGGTCTATAACGTCGATAGAAGAATTTAAAATTAATTGATGGCTGCGATAATTATTTTTTAAAACTACAATTTTTAATTTTTTTCCATAACGGTCATAAAAACTTTTTAGATTTTCAATATTGGCTCCCTGAAACCGGAAAATGGATTGATCATCGTCACCGACAACAAACAAATTCGGGTTGTCATTGTCGGCTGTTAGTAAATTTAGAATTTCCATTTGGGAAGAATTAGTGTCTTGAAATTCATCGACCAGCAAGTACTGATAATTTTCTTGATATGAAGATAGAAGTTCGCTATGATTTTTTAGGGCTTCGATAACCCATAGAATCATGTCCTCATAATCGTAGAGACCTTTGTCAGTTAATGTCTGTTGATATTGTTGGTAGATAAGAGATAATTCTTTTATTTTGGGTAAATTTATTGTACTTTTTTCGATAAAGTTTTTTAACTCATTTTTCAATTCTGTAAGGTTAATTAATTCTTGATTAAATAAATTTAGTAAATAGTCAATGCGTGATTGATATAAAACTAGTAAAGAAATTTTTTTCGAAAGTTCACATCCAAGAGAAATAATTTCTGTTTCACTTTTTTTGGTGGCACGGAGTGATTTTAGTTTTTCATAATATGGTTGGGAGAGGTCAACAAATTCAGCATTGTCTTTGACCAGCTTGTTAAAATAAGAGGTGGAAATATTTTCTTTTTTTAAAGTAGATAGTGCAGAAATAATTTCTTTTTGATAATAATATGGAGAGTTAATGTTTTTGAGAGGACAATCAAAAGGGAAAGAATCTAGAATCTGGCGAATTATTTCAATTTTTGTAGCATCGTCAATTGCTTGAGAATCTGTAATAGATTTTAAAAAATATTCCGGATGGTCTTTGATAATGGAATTACAGAAAGCATGAAAGGTAGCGATGCGAACACTGTAAGCTGGAGATCCAATTAAGGAAATAAGACGATCACGCATATTGAGAGCCGCATTATCAGTAAAGGTGAGACATAAAATATTGTTGGGATTTACTTGGGTATCAGTTAATATTTTACCGATTCTAAGGGCGATAGTTTGAGTTTTTCCGGTGCCGGCACCGGCAATAACCATTACTGGACCTTCAATAGAGTCGACAGCTTCTTTTTGTTCTGGATTGAGTTTTTTATATTCTTGTGAAAAATGAGTATTCATTTACTTTATTTTATCTTAAAATAGGCTATGAATAAGGAAACGATATTTTTTGACTTGGATCGTACTTTAGTTGACACAACAACAGTAAATGAAAATTGTAAAAACGCTACTTTGATAAGTTCAGGAATTGATGATCAAGCATACGATGAATGTTTTCACGCGTATAGAAGCACTTTGGAATTTTCAACTGATTTTAATCCGGTAAATTTCCTGAATATGATGTCGAAAAAATCAGGGATAGAAAAGTCAAAATTGGCAATGGGGTTTTGGAACAAAGATAATTTTTGTATTTATCCAGAAGTATTTGAAGTGCTGTCAAAACTGGCGGAGAATAATAATTTAGCTATTTTTTCTGAAGGCGTGAGAGATGAGTGGCAAATAGTAAAAATTAAAAACACTAAAATAAAAAAATTTTTTGATCTAAAAATTAGCCTGATTGAAAGAAGAAAATTAGATATAGAAGTAATAGCTAAAATCCCTTTTGGAGCAACCGTAATTGATGACAAAAAAATGGTTATAGAAAAACTTTATGAAACAAGACCTGATTTAAAATTGTATTGGGTAAATCGAATAGATCAAGAAAAAATAGAAAATGACAGGGTGGCTACTATTCGAAACTTGAGAGAATTAATTTAATAATTTCTCAAAAATTTCTTTGGCAAGTTGAGGATTGGCAGAACCGTGAGAAACTTTCATTAATTGTCCAATTAAAAAACCTATTGCTAAGGGGTTTTTCCGATAATCATCAAATGCTTTAGGATTGTTTTTTATCACTTCTCTGGCCATTTCCTCAAGGGCATTGGTGTCAGATATTTGAAAAAGATTTTGCTCTTTTGCCAGATCTAAGGGGTCTTGACCACTATTATAAGAATCTAAAATTAATTGCTTAATAGCGGTGGAAGATAATTCTGATTTTTTATCAAATAACTTTTTGAAACTTTGAGGATTTATTTTATCGACTTCAAGAGTAATAGTTTTTAGGGGACCAATAAGTAGGTTGGCGCAAAATTTTACGTATTCAGAAGAGGTATCAACGCTAATTATTTTATCAAAAATTTCTGAAAATTCTTTGGAATCAGCCAGTAAATTAGCATCATAATCAGAGAGACCAAGATTTTTATAAAAATTTATTTTTTGGTCTGGAAGAAGAGGAAGAGTTTTTCTGATAGACTCAATTTCTTCAGAAGAAAAAAAGAGGGGTGGGATGTCCGGTTCAGGAAAATAACGATAATCAGCGCTTCCCTCTTTTTCTCGTTGTAAAAAAGTTTGATTTTTATCAGCATCCCAACCTCTCGTTGTTTTATTTGAAGAATTTTTTTCGATTTTATCAGATTGATACTGATTGATTTGGCGTTTAATTTCATAATCTATGGCATTCATTACTCCACTAAGAGAGGCGACGTTTTTTATTTCAACTAAAGGGGTGTAATAAGCTTTCCCGTTGTCTTCAATTTTGACGTTGACAGTGGGTTCACAGCGCATACTCCCTTTTTCTATATCGGCATCAGAAATATTAATATAACGAATGATTTGCTGAAGTTTCCCAAGATATTTTTTGGCCTCTTCCGAAGATTGAATATCGGGTTCGGATACGATTTCAACTAAAGGCACCCCGCTACGATTGAAATCGAGAAGGGTAACAGAATTTTCGTGAATTGATTTCCCGGTATCTTCTTCCATGTGAGCACGATTAATCTTTATTTCATGACCATCGATATTTAAATGACCTTTGACAGCAAAAGGCTTCTGTAGTTGAGTGATTTGATAACCCTTGGCTAAATCTGGATAAAAATAATTTTTTCGTTCAAAAAATGATTCCTCATTAATAGAACAACCTAAAGCTAGACCTAATTTAATACACCACTGACAAGCGGTTTTATTTGGAACGGGCAAGGCTCCGGGGAGACCAAGACAAACGGGGCAGGTATGAGTATTTGGTTCAACATGAAAATGATTGGCATCACAGCCACAAAACATTTTAGACTTTGTTTTTAATTCGACATGGACTTCAAGTCCAATTATGGGGGTAATTTTCATAATTTTGGATTTTTGAGGTGGTAATCAGTATTATCTTCAAAAATCTTAGCAATTTGATAAACAATGTCTTCACGTTTTTGTGGAGCCATAATTTGAAGACCGATAGGTAGTCCTGATCTATCAAAAGCGCATGGGAGAGAAATGCCCGGTAAACCGGCGATACTTGATGGTTCAACAAGCATATCTTGAATTTCACCAAACATAGCTTGACCTTTTGAAGCACCAATTTTTAGGGCAGTGGTGGGAGAAACAGGACCAATAAGAGCATCGACTTGGGAAAATTGGCGATCAAAATCCTGACAAATAAGAGTTCTTACTTTTTGAGCTTTGGTGTAGTAGGCATCATAATAACCGGATGATAGGGAATAAGTACCCAACATTATCCGACGCTTTGCCTCTTCTCCAAAAAAACTACGGTCATGGCCATAGCGGATACCATCAAAACGGGCGAGATTACTTGAAACTTCAGACCTTTGTAAAATTGTATAAACAGCAATGGAATATTTAGGGTCAAGAACATCTGGAAGTTCAATTATATGAGCTCCTAATTTTTCTAAAGTAGTGGCTGCATCTAAAATTGATTGTTTTACTTCAGGAGAAATTTCGGGAGGAAAATAACATAAAGGTAAACCTATCTTTAATCCCTTAAGGTTTTTCAACGGCTCTGGTTTATGCCATGCTCCTTCGTCGATTGAGGTGGCGTCTAGTGGGTCATGGCCAGACATTATCTCCAAAAGATTGGCGGCATCATCAACAGTTTTTCCAATAGAACCGGGAGAATCAGTACTAGATTTCATTGCAATAATGCCGTAACGGGAAACACGACCATAGCTAGGTTTAAAACCAACGACCCCACACCATGAAGCTGGTTGACGAATAGAACCAGCAGTTTCCGAACCTGTAGCAACAATAACTTCATTGGAAGCGATAGCGGCGGCAGAACCTCCACTGGAACCGCCGGGTAAATGATTTAAATTCCAAGGATTTTTGGTGGTGCCATAATCAGAAGTCTCAGTGCTAGATCCATGAGCCCAAGCGTCTAAATTGGTTTTGCCAATGATAATGGCTCCTGCCTCTTTTATTTTTTTGATGGTAGTAGCATCGTATTGGGGAAAATAATTTTCCAACAATTTGGAAGAGGCGGTAGTTAATTGATTTTTAGTTAAAAAATTATCTTTAATAGCTATAGGAATACCGCCGAGAGGTAAATTGATATCAACTGATTCTGCCTGCTTTAAGGCATCTTCTTCAAAAGTTGAAACAAAAGCGTTTATTTTAGCTTCGACTTGCTTAATCTGATCGAAACAAGATTTTACAAGATCGGCGGAAGAAAATTTTTTGGCTTGAAGACCGGTTCTAGCTTGCTGTAAATTTAATTGATTTAAATTAGTCATTTTTATTTTTTGATAGTGACGGCAGTTTTAAAATAACCACGTTCAGTTTGAGAAGCTTGAGAGAGGGCTTCCTTTTGAGTAAAGGAATCCACTATTTGGTCTTTACGAAAGACATTTTTTTTGTGATTTACCTGAAAGGTGGGTTGAATTTCTTTTGTATCCAATTCGTTTAAAATAGCCACATAATCGGCAGCTTGAGAGAGTTGATTTTTAATATATTTTTCTTCTGGTTTTATTTCGAGATGAGAGAGCTTGGCTATATGAGAAAACTGGCTGTCACTAATGTTTACCGACATGGCATATTTTAGCGTATTAGTGTAGCTTTGAGGCGGAGTAGTTTCCAACGAGCTTTATCAACAAGATTATAGATTTTATATAACTGAGGATTGATAATGTAATCATACGTACCGACAAATTTTACTAAATTACCTCCAAAGCCTTGTTTAAAGCGATGAAAGCCGAAGCCTTGGTCGCCTTGGCGGGCGTTGGGACCAAGACTACCCCACATGTCAAAAGTTTTTAAACCTAAAGATTGACCATATTTGATTATTTCCCACATCAATAGAGTGGGGGCCATGACTTCACGATGAATATCTAATGAAGCACCGTAAGGATAAAAAATGCGGTCTTTGAGGACAAAAATCATAAAGGCAGCTAAAACTTGACCTTGATATTTGGCGAGAAAAATCTGAGGGATGCCAGTAGGTTTAAGAATCCTCCACAAATCACGGTGATATTGTTCTGAATGTAAATAGAAACCTTGACGTTTAGTGGTATCGAATAATAGTTTTAAATAAATTTCAAAATCGGAATCATTTTGGGAATGACTTATTTCAACTCCATGACGATTGGCAATCTTTATGTTGTAACGAGTTTTTTGAGACATGGCAGATAAAAGTTCTTCTTCGTTTTTTTGGAGATTGATAATGTAAGAATGAGGATAAAATGCAACTTTTGGTGAGGAAGCTAAATGTGGATAATTTATAACCACGGCTTGATTTTTGATTACTTCATAACGATCGTTGTAGATTTTTTCTATTACATCGGGTTCATATTTGACAAAAATAGCATTTTCTTTTTCAGCTATTTTTTTGACATTAGCAATCATATCTTTATCGATTTTTGGACCCCTCAAAATGGTACCGACGGAGAAATTTGTTTTTGGAATTTTATGGAAGGAAAGAATATAACCGTCAACGAGTTTTTTTTGATCAAAAACACCCAAACGATATACGGTGTGACCTTGAGACTCTTGAAAATCACCCCATTCCCAAGTTTGGACCGGATGTTTAACTATTTTAGAATAGACTTCCTTTTCTTCGTTATATAAAATTCGGGTAATCATGGACTATATCTAGTATATATCAGGATCGTAAATTAAATCATTTTTATCATTTATAGATTTGGGGCGGCGGAAATTGCGAGTCACTTCAACGGTATAATCATATTCTAGAAGATCTTTGGGAATATCATAAAGAAAGCGAGAGGCCTGATTTAGAGACGATTTTCCAAAAAAAAGTCGACGAGAGGCATAAGTAAGATATAAAAATTCTTTTGCCCGAGTGATTCCCACATAGCAAAGACGACGTTCTTCTTCCAGTTCGGAGCTGTCTATCATTGAGCGAGAATGGGGTAAAATCCCCTCTTCAAAGCCGACTAAAAAGACTGCTTCAAACTCTAAGCCCTTGCTACTATGAAGAGTCATAAGACGAACACCATCACGATTTTCTTTTTTCTTGTTTTTTTCTTGAAGGGAATATTCTTGCTGAACGAGAGCAATATTTTCTAAAAAATCAGCTACTTTGGGATGGGTGGTTGCCACTGATTTCAGTTCATTGATGTTTTCTAAGCGGCGCTGATCCTCTTCGTCTTGGGAGTCAAATTTCTCCAAATAATGGGAGTTTACGATTAAATTTTCCAATAATTTTAGAGAGTTTAGTTTCGATACTTCTAAATTATCCAAATAAACATCTAATAATCTTTTACGATTTTTTCCAAGAGTTTTTTCAAGTCGTCCAGCCGAAAGAGCATCTTTTGAATTGATGGCAAAACGAAGCATGGCAATCAAATCCTTTATTTCTGCACGATCGTAAAATTTCAATCCACCAATTAAAACATAAGGGATAGAATATTTTAGAAAAGCTTCCTCAATTGCCCGAGATTGGGCGTTCATACGATACAAAACGGCTATATCTTTATAATTAAAATGATAATTTTGAGAGAGGGTTTTTATTTGAGAGGCGACATAATCGGCTTCAGAAATTTCTGAATCGGATTCATAAACTTTTATTTTTATTGAACTTTGTTTTTTGGTAAATAATTTTAAAACTGGGTGGCTAGTGTTTTTTGAAATTACTGAGTTAGCGGCATCTAAAATAATCTGGGTAGAACGATAATTTTCTTCTAAATTAATAACCTTGGCATTAGAAAAATCCTTAGTAAACGAGACTAAATTGTGGTAATCGGCTCCTCGCCAACCGTAAATTGATTGGGAGGCATCGCCAACGGCAGTAATTTGCTCATTTTGTTGGGCTAAAATCTTCGTTAATAAATATTGAATTTGATTGGTGTCCTGATATTCATCAACTAAAATATATTTATACTGGTTTTGTAGTCTGGATAATACTTCCGACTGGGTAGTTAAGAGTTCAACGGTTTTAAAAAGCAAATCGTTAAAATCGAGAGCATTAAATTCAGACATTTTTTGCTGATAACGGCTATAAATTTTACTGGCTTGAGTGCTCCAGAAATCATTGGCTTGGGCAATAGAATCTGAAGGAGACAGAAATAAATTTTTGGCGGATTCAATAAAATATAGAACAGATGAAGGTTTGAACTCTTTTGGAGAAAGGTTCATGTCAGCTAAAATTGATCTGAGTAAATTTTCCTGATCATCTGAATCGTAGATAACAAAATTAGAATCAATATCTGATTTGCGCCCATAAATACGGAGAATTCGACAACAAAATGAATGAAAGGTGCCAGCAAAAACTTGATTATTGTTTGTAGAAACGCTTAACAATTTATTCATTCTGTCTTTCATTTCTCCGGCAGCTTTGTTGGTAAAAGTGAGTAAAAGTATTTCTTGAGGACTGGCTAAATTTTGTTGAACAAAATATGCGG
This sequence comes from Candidatus Shapirobacteria bacterium, assembly GCA_017992115.1. Taxonomy (GTDB): domain Bacteria; phylum Patescibacteriota; class Microgenomatia; order UBA12405; family UBA12405; genus UBA12158. The sequence continues at coordinate 10,873 of JAGOPG010000013.1, forward strand.
CGCGATGAGTTAATACCCGAGTTTTTCCGGAACCAGCTCCCGCAAGAACCAATAAAGGCCCACCTTTATAGGTGACAGCAGAAAGTTGTTGGGGATTAAGTGAAGATAAGATATTGTTTTTGGACACTTCTAATTATGACACCTATTAATGTTTAAGGGAGCTCGAAAATATGGGTTTGACCGGAACGGAAAACTTCTTTGGCATTTAAATTATCTAAAATACTCAAATTTATATCAGGATATTTTTCCCATTCCTTGTCACCGATAAAAACATACTTTACTTGGTACCGATTTAGAATGTTTTTAACTTGATCTAAATCAATAGGATTGTCACTTGTTGTTTCTTGATTAAATTCGCTTCCATTTGTAGGAATTAATATTTTTTGAAGAGGTTGAATAATGGAAGGATTTTTAATGTTGTTTAATTCAACCAATTTTGTCCATAAATTACCATTTCCAATTTTCTCTTCTGATATTTTCCAAAGAGAATCCCCAGGTTGAACTATGTATTCATCGTAACCTGCTGGGTTTACATCAGTAGCAGCTGCTTGATTATTAGATAAGTATTGATAAACCTGATCGACTTCTTGTTGACGGGCAGCGGGAGCCTCGTAACCGCCACGCCAGAGCCATTCATGGACCAACCAGCCCTGAATGGTAGGTAAACCGGTAGATGCTGAAACTTGATTGAAAGTAGTGTAACTATCACCCTGGGCTTCTATTATGTGAGGTTGTCCGGAAACATTTTGATTAAGCCAATCGATAGCTTCTAAATTGTCCGGAGCAGTGTTTTTAATAAAATTCAAACCCCAAAGACCTTGGTAATTTTTTAGACCATAATAGGATTTAATGGGAAAATAGGTATAAGACATATGAATAATGAAAACTAAACAAAAAAGTAATTTATAGAAAATATTTTTTCTGAGTCTAATAAAAACATAACCTGCTGAAATAGAATATAAAATGAATGCCTGATAAACCAACTTAAACATGGTGTTGGCTCGACGATAATCAAAAACATAAATATCTTTGATGTAACCAATTTCAGGAATAATTACCAAAATAGTTGCCAAAATTATTATGGCTAAAACAAAATAATCGGTGGAAAGAATTTTTTGTCGATGACGATTTTTAAAAAGGAAAAATAATAAAGGAAAACAAATAAGCCAAAATCCACCGTATAAAATAAAAAGTTGGTAAAATGGGGTACGAACATCAGAAAAACGAAGACCTTCGGTCATTGGAGTAAAGTTGAGAGAAAAGGGTAAGGTAAAGATAAACCAAGCAATAATCGTCAAAACACCCATAATAAATGTATTTTTGAAATCTTTACTTACGAATAGTAATGTCAAAGCAAATAGGAGTCCATATACTGCAAAATCCCAAGCATTGGTCATGTAGGCAATGGATAAAAACAAACCGCTGGGAATAAAAATTAACGGAGAAATGCTTTTGACTAATACAAAAGAGGAAAAGAAAAAAGCAGTAATAAAAATAACCCAAGGGAGATCGTTGAGATGACCATGAAGATCGGCGACGACAAAACTGTAAATAGGAAATTCGTGGATATTTTTGTCAGTAGTATCAGGATCAAAGCCTATAAAACGGGTAGCGTCAGGGTACCAATATTGTTGCGAGGCCTCGGCAATAGTCTGTTTATTTATCAATACCCCTCTACCCAAGCGGTAAATAAGGTGAAAATTACCACCAAAGGTCAATAAAAATGCGGAAAGGATTCCGGCAATAATATAAAATTTGGCTAAAGGTTTTTTGAGAGAATGAAAAACTAAATTTGACGTCAGAGAAAATGTGGAAACAAAACTAAGGGCACAGAGAGTGGCAATAGAAAGATTATATGTGATTGCCGAATTAATGCCAGACACCTTGGTAATAAAGGCAAAAACAAAATGACCAAAATAATAATAATTAATTGGATAATTGGCATACCACATATCCGCAGGCGGAAAAAAATGACTGCGTAAAATAGAATTTACAAAACCCCAATCCATAAATTTTTCTAATCCTTCAATGTCTGGAGCAAAACCTCGGACAAAGGACCAAAGAGTGAGAATGACAAAAAAAAGCAATTCTTCTACTAAAAATATTTTCCATTTTTGACGAAAAACAGATTTAAACTCATGGATGTTTTTTGCAAAAAAATATAAATTTGCTAAACCATAAAGTACAAAAACTATAATTAAGGTGGAAGAAGTAAAAGGTAAGATATGTGCAATTCCCAAAATAAGAAGTACAAAACTAATTAGAAAAAAGGAAAGTGTTTTGGCAAAGATATAGCCTTTGTCCCAAAACTTTTTAAATAAGGAAAAAGCTAGAGGGAGGGATAATGTCGATAATAAAAAAGTGGTTAGCCACCAAATAAAAATATATTTAAAATCTGCCAACATAAAAATTAGTTTACCTTAAAAACAAAATTAAAAAGATTTTGTAAGGTAGAATTTATGGAGATATTAACCTGCCAGGAGTGAACAATGATCCAAAGAATAATTCCAATAACAAAACCACCAAAAATATCAATTAAATAGTGAAAACCCATTAGAACTCGAAACAAAAGAAGTAAGCCGGTAATAATTACGAAAAGTAAAGGTGAAAAAACTTGATATTGGAGTATAAAAAGAAAGAAAAAAGCACTTTTAATACTATGGCCAGAAGGGAAAGAACCAGTTTTGTACCAAGAATCAACTAAGCCGACAGGAGTGGAGTCGTGACTATTGAACATTGGCCGACACCAAAAATTTTTTTTCTTGAGATACCTTTCAATAATTTCGGAAAAAAGGGTAGCAAAAAATAATTGCCATAAAATTCTAATATCTGTCCTGATAAGCAGATACGATATATAAAAAAAGAAAATCCAAATTAAATAATTAAGGGTAACAATAATTGCCTTCCCTAGCTTATTGCTCGATAAAAGATGGAGATAATCTTTTTTTGATTGCCAGAATAAAATGGAAGTATTGGTCATGGTAGCTGTTTAAGTTTGATGAGATAATTGTATCAGTTTATGGCAAAAATCCTAATTGGAGTTACTTATTATTCGCCTCATATTTCCGGGCTTACTAATTACGCAAAAATTTTGGCTGAAGAATTATCAAAAAGAGGAAATAAAGTAAAAGTGATTAGTGGTAGATATAACATAAATTTAAAACTAAGAGAAAAAAACAATGGTGTGGAAATAGTAAGGATTCCAGGACAAAAAATAGGTAAAGGTTTTTTAATGTGGAATTACCCCATAATGGCAAAAACAATGGTCAGAGAGAATGAAATAATTAATCCACATCTGCCATCAGTTGAATCAATTTGGTTGGCAATTTGGGCAAAAGTGTATCACAAAAGATTAGTGGTAACTCATCATTGTGAATTCTGGGGCGGGAATTTTGGAAATCGAATCATTGGTTATTTTACCTATCC
>JAGOPG010000014.1 GCA_017992115.1 Candidatus Shapirobacteria bacterium
CTAATATTTGCCAATTTTTTTTCCTTATTCTTCCAAACATTTTACACAATAAAACTACTCCAAAAATTCCAATTTCACTTAAAATTAATAAAAAAATGTTATGTACCGGCTGCAACCAAAAAATATTTTTTTCTTGATACTTAGGCAACACCGATACAAAATTTCCATTTCCAATTCCCAAAAAGGGCGAGTCAATAAACATATTTTTTGCTGAAACCACCAGGCTTACTCTTTTACTCCAACTATCTTTATCCCACCCCCCCAAAAAACTCTTCAATTCATACTCATTTCCTACTATTCCCAAAACCATCGCCACCAAACCTATTCCTATTAACACCTTATCTACCACTCCCTTTAATTCTTGTTTCTCGTTTCTCGTTTCTTGTATCAATATTAAAATACTCAACACCCACACTGTTCTACTCCCCGCCAAAACTATCCCTAACAGCGCACTCCAATTCACCACCCAATAAAAAATTCTATTTACTATAAATTTATTTTCCCCCGTCTTGTCAAAGAAGGGGGCAGGGGGAAGATTGGATTTTCTCCACCATATCCACGCCAACAATAAAAATCCAGCCAACGAATTGGGGTGGGAAAAAGTTCCATATGCCCTTACCCAGGCTTCATTTCCCACTCTCATTTCGGCAATTCCCAGGTTTCCCAATAAAAAACGTCTTTCCCCAAACCACCACCAAATTCCTTGTAAACTTCCTCCTTTTACCACCTGCGCCAAAGCTAAAAAAGACTCAATAATGATCCACCAGGGGATTACCTTTAAGAGCTTTTCCTTTATATCTTTTTTATTTTTCGACACCAAATAAAAAGTAAACAACCATTGTCCCACTCTCAGCCAACGATACACCGCCACCAATTTCGCCTGAGCCACAACAACATTTCCCACCACTATCGCCAGAACCAACACCACCATCAACCATCTATTCCAAAAATTTTTAGTTTTATCCCCCTCTTTCGTCAAAGAGGGGGTTAGGGGGTGATTTTTTATTATCCACACCACCCACAAAATATCTGATAAATACAAAATTATCGACAGATAATCAATTTTCATCCCCAACACTCGACTCTCTACCAACCAAAAATGTCGTCCCAATTGCGTCGGAATCAACGCTAACCACAAATAAGTGATAATTTCCTTCACGCCCAATCCTACCACACTTCTTGTTTCTCGTTTCTACTTTACCCTAATCACAATATGCCTTTCTTCCCCTTCGCCTTCGGAATCAGAGCTAATTCCCTCAATATCGGCCAAAACCATATGACAAATTCTTCTTTCATAAGCACTCATATTGGCCATATGCACTTCTTTTCCGGTAGTCAATACCTTATTTGCTAGGTCTTTGGCGGTTTTTTCTAATCTTTCTTTTTGTTCACCACGATAATTATTTACATCCAACACCACCCTTACCCACTCACCCAATTCTTTTTTAACCACCAAAGACAAAATCAACTGTAATGCCGCCATATTTCGACCTCGAAAACCTATTAAACCACCCGGTTGGGGAACAGTCACACTCACCAACACCTGCTCTTCTTCACCCTCAATATCTTCAACAAAAGCATTTTCTACTTCACAATTAATTTTTTCCAATAAATCACAGGCTAATTGTAATATTTTCTGGTTGCGCTTTTTATTGTCCATTTGGGGATTTTAGCACAATTTTTTGTTGTCCTAATATAAAACTACTATTTACAAACCAATACAGCAAAACTCCTAATGAAAAATTTAAACCGATAAATAGGGTCATCATCGGCATCATATAAAGCGATTGAGTCCTCATTACCGCCATCATGTCGTCCTCTTTTCCTGGAGTTTCTTTTGTGTAAGCGGTATCTTTTGGCGCTGAAGTAGGCAACATTAGTTTAGCTGTAAAATATTGAAGTCCGGCGGATCCTAACAATAAAATTAATGGCAACAACCAGTCTATTGATACACCATTCCTAAAAATTTTTATCGGTGTTTCCGACAACCTAATTCCGAAAAATTCATCATTTATTTTAAAATCTTCTTTCACCTGAAAAGAGGGCATTAGCTGTTGATTTATCTTATCTCTTTCTATTTTTCCTTCTGCAAATCCAGATACCATATTGAAGGCTGAAAAGAAAATCATCAATACTGCTAACTGCAAAATATTTGGCAAACATCCCGATAGGGGATTAATTCCTTCTCTCTTATAAAGCGCCATTTGCGCCGTTGCCAAAGCAGTTTTATCCTTTCCGTATTGGTCATTTAATTTTTTCAACTGAGGTTGCAAATCTTGCATTTTTCTCGATGATTTTAAACTCGGCAAAAGCAGTGGTAACAATAAAAAACGGATTAGTAGTGTTACTAAAATAATGGAAATCGCTAAATTTCCAAATAGATAATAAAAACCGAACAAGGCATTGACAAAGGGCGCGACAAATAAATTCATGAGGCTATTTTAACAAATCTACACCTCCTTTATTAAAGGGATTACATCTTAATACTCGCTTCATACCTAAAAACAAACCCTTAAACACTCCATACTTTTCTACCGCCTGATATGTATATTCACTACAACTAGGTGTAAATCGACAATAATTTCCGCGTGAAATATATTTTTTGTAAAATACCAAAAATTTTAAAATAATTTTTTTAAACATTTCTCCAGCTCCTCTTCGCTTTTATTCAAAATATTTTTTTTAACTAAAAAAATTCCCGCAAAATTATTTGGAAAAATGTTTATATTTTTCTCTATAATTCGATAAATCCTTCTTCTTACCAAATTTCTATCTACAGCTCTCTTAGATATTTTTTTTGACACTATTACTGCAAATTTTAAATTTAAATCTTTTTTACAATCCCCACTCTGGAGGGGGATTGTGCAATCGTGGGGTGGAGTTTCATAACCGATTACACTAAAAAAATCTCCGTTTCTTAGTTTTCCTTTTTTTTTAATTTCCTCAAAATCTTTTCTCTTTCCCAATCTCAATTCTTTCTTCAACATATCTTTATTATAAAAAATTCCCCCTCTTTACTCAAAGAGGGGGTCAGGAGGTGATTTATTTGCTACTAACTGTCACCTTCTTCCTGCCCTTGCTTCGACGTCGTTTAATTACCTTCCTGCCTGAAGCACTCTCCATACGTTTCAAAAAGCCGTGTACTTTAAGTCTTTTACCCTTTTTTGGTTGAAATGTACCCTTTTGTTTCATGTTCAAATTTTATCACAACCCTTGCCTCTTCGCCCAAGTCCTCGTTTCTTGTTTCTCACTTCTCTATTTTGACCCATTCACAAATGTGGAAAACTAATTTATTATTATGTGGATAACCCAAAGTGCCCCCTTTCTGCCGGATATTTTTTGTCCTATTTTAGGGAAATAAATGACATTAATTCAAACTAAATATTTTTATCTCTCCGCCCTGCCCACCCGCCAACCAGGTGGGTCAAGGGAGGAAGCTGAGGAGGGTTTTTTATGGATCTAGCTCAACTTTGGAAAAACACCCAGGAAGAATTAAGAGTTGTCTTGGCTCCTGCCGTATATCAAACCTTCGTTGTCAAAACCCAACTTGTTTCACTCGTTGATAATCAAGCCACCATTGGCTGCGCCAATTCTTACCTTTGTGATTTAAACCAAAAACGCTACTATCAACTGTTTAAAAACGCCCTCGACAACCAAACCAAAAACAGTAATAATCTAAACTTCATTGTCCAAGACATCGTTAATCTCGACACCCCCAGCACTACCAACACCCCTCTTTTTTCTTACCAACCCAAAAATAATTCTGTAAATTTTGCCTCCGCCAATCTTCACCCTCGATACACCTTTGAAAACCTGGTTGTCGGCAACAGTAATAATTTTGCTTATGCCGCCGCCCAAGGAATTATAAAAAATCCCGGACTTTCCTACAATCCTTTTTTTATTTGGGGAGGAGTTGGTGTTGGTAAAACCCACTTAATGCAAGCCATCGGCCACGAACTCCTTAAAAACAATCCTGACTTAAAAATTAAATATTTTCCTGCCGAAACCTTTGGTAATGAACTTATTAATTCTTTAAAAAACAAATCTACTGCTCAATTTAAAAACAAATATCGGCAACTTGATTGTATTTTAGTCGATGATATTCAATTTTTAGCTGGCAAAGAATACATACAGGAAGAATTTTTCCACACATTCAACGCCCTTCACTTAACCGGTAAACAAATTATTCTCACATCCGATCGTAAACCTAGTGATATCAAAGACCTCGAAGATCGCCTTGTATCCCGTTTTATGGGTGGTCTCACCGTAGACATCCAACCTCCCGATTTAGAAATGCGCTCCGCAATTATTCAACAAAAAGCCCAGGATAAAGGTCTCGATCTTACTTTTGAGGCCGTCTCTTATTTAGCCGACAATCTAAACTCCAATATACGTGACATTGAAGGAAAAATTCAGGAACTTTCGGTAATTTCTCTGTCTCAAGGCCATAAACTGGTCGATATCGACCTGGTCACTCAGTTTTTTACCGGCCATCAAAGCTCAACATCTTCAGCTCTTTTGTCCACTTCTCCCAAAACTAATGCCCGTCATCTTATTTCTGTTTGTGCCAAGTATTTTAATATAAAAACGGGGGAATTATGTGGTACCTCACGAAAAAAAGAAATTGCGAACGCCCGCCATCTCACTGCTTATCTTTTGCTTACTGAACTTAATTTGTCTCTTAAGGAAGTAGGTTCTCTACTTGGTGGACGTGACCACACCAGCATTATGCACGCTCGCGATAAAATTACCTCCGAACTCCAAACTTTTCCACAATTACGTCAAGTTGTTAACCAAATCAAAGATTCACTTTAATTCTTTCCACATTTTCATTTTACTTTTCCACTATTTTTTCCACATTTACTTTCAAACTTATCCACCGAATCAAACCCAAAAACTACTACCGCTTATAGGCCATAAAATCGATTTTATCTCTCACCTTTGCTTCTTTTTCTTCTTTCCACCATCTTGTTTCTCGTTTCTTGCTTCTAATTTCCACTATTTTTACTTTATACTCCACAATTACACCTTGTCTATTAACAAAACTACTGTTTTCTAAACTTAAATCTGTTAATATATAGGTCAATGAAGCTCTCCATTTTAAGTGAAAATCTTACTGAAGCCCTAACTCATACCTCTCGCTTTGTCGCTTCTAAAATTCAATTGCCTATTCTCAATTACATTCTTTTTTCTACTGACAATGGACGACTTAAATTATCTGCCACCAATCTCGATTTAGGAATTAATTATTGGTTAGGAGCCAAGATTGATAATCAAGGTTCTTTTTGTCTCCCCGCCAAGGAAATAACTGAATTTGTATCCTATCTTCCTTCCGGCCCTCTCAATCTCTCATTAAAAGAAAACACTATTTTAAATTTAAAATCCGCCAAGAGTGATTCTAATTTTGCCTGTCTTCCGGCCACTGATTTCCCAGATATTCCCAGCCTTGACGAAAAAAATTCTTTCGAAATCGATCTTAAAGAGTTTACTGACGCTGTCAATCAAATCGCTTTCGCTGCTGCTACCGATGATTCCCGTCCAGTTTTAACAGCTATTTTATGTACCTTTTCTACTGATAAAATTCGCTTAGTTTCTACCGATGGTTTCAGACTATCTCTAAAAGAACTTCCCTTAAAAAACCCTCTTAATCTTGATTCCGAAATTAATCTTTTAATTCCTGCTAGATCCTTATTAGAAGTTGTAAAATTAGCCAAAGGTGGTGGAAAAATTAAAATCGGCTTAACCAAGGATACTCGTCAAATAGTGTTTGTTTTAGAAAACTCAGAGATTGTCTCCCGTTTAATCGAAGGGGAGTTTCCGGACTACAATCGCATCATTCCCGACAAAACTACCACCAAAATCCATCTAAATCGTGAAGAGTTTATTTCTGCTATTCGTCAATCCTCTGTTTTTGCCCGTGAATCAGCCAATGTAGTTAAACTGACTTTAAAAAACAACTTACTTCAAATCTCTGCCAATGCTCCTCAAATTGGCCAAAATTTAGTTACGGTTGATGCCCGTCTGGAAGGTGAGTCCCTAGAAATTGCTTTCAATTATAAATTTATTGCCGACTTTTTAAATATTTGTAATGGGGAAGAAGTGATTATCGAATTAAATGAAGCTCTTTCCCCTGGACTTTTTAAAGACCCCTCCAATCCCTATCTAATCCACGTCATCATGCCTGTTCGTATTCAAGACTGATTTTCGTTTTTGTCTCTTGTTTCTTTTATTTCGTTTCTTGTGTCTTGTATTCAATTTTCTGACTCTCTGTCGCCACCTTATTTTCTTCCATCCATTTGTATATTTCTTCGTCAATCTTTTTCTTATCAACCCCTTTATCAATTTTTACCGACAATACTCCGGGGCTCGTATAACGCTCTACTATAAAGTTTTTACCTTCATAAGGTAGTAGTTCCCACAATGGATACTCTTCGTTAATTCTGGGAGTCACCGGGGGCCCAGAAGTGGGGGAAATATAAATACTTGGTATCACTTCTTCAGGCCAAACCACATTTTTGTATCGTATTTTAGTAATAGTCATTAATCCAACCAAAATTGCCAAAGCCAACACTAACGGATATTTAAACATCTCTTTCATCGCGTTGCTTCCAATAAAACGTTAATATTAACCGGCTTTTTATCATGTTCAGAATAAGTACTCCCTTCAAAAATAAAAAAGGGTTTAATAGTATTCTTTTCATTTGAAAAGATATTGACCAGCTTAACCCTATTTGCATTTACCGTTTCAATTTGATTATAAAGATCATTAACTCCTGCTCTAAAATTACTAATCGGACTATTTTTGGCCTCTTCTAAACTCATTATTTGCCAACTACCCTCTCCCAAGCCAATATCTGGTTTTAAATATAAACTCAATTTAAGCAAATTACCCTCGCCATCGAAAAAAGCACGGATTGCCTCTCCGTGAAAAGTTGTACTTCTCATTCCTTCAATAACATAATCTCCGGTAATTTCCATAAATTGTGCTTCGTCCGCTCCCGCTTCCAACATATAGGGTTGGACATATTTCCGATAACCAGCGTTTATCCATTCAATATTCATATTGTTTTCTTCGTTTAAGTCACTTACTATTTTTTTTAGTTTTGATTTTAGTTTGTTTTCATCCCAACTAGCTGTTATTGGTAAATTTTGTGGATTCTCTGGCATATTAGAATACTGAATATAGGAAAGCTCTTTTTGAATATACAGGTTTGTTCCTTCACCTCCAAAATAGTTTTTAATTTTATTTTCTTTTTCACTGTCTATTATTTTTCTGGTTGCTATTAATTTAGGCAATTTTTCCGGAAAACTTGTCTCTAAACTATTTCCCCAATTAACTTTTTCTATTGTTTTCAAAGTTTCAGGAAAAACGTCTTTTTTTACTATTCCCGATTGTAGTGATTTTTCTGGAACTTGAACCGAATTTTTTTGATCTTTAGGCTTATTTGTTGTCAAATACATTACTAAAAATAACATTCCCAATACTATCCACCAATATTTTTTAAGTAATTGCATATCCTATTTTACCCTCCTCCACAAGCGGCATTATATTCTGCTTGGCTCATACCAAAATAAAGCCCGGCGTTGCTTGAATTAATATTTGCACCTACCACCTCATAGTGTAAATGTGGACCTGTTGAGAATCCATTATTATCCGACCAGCCAATTTGTTGACCGGCTTCAACTTTTTGTCCGTTGACAACTATATTTCCCCCGGGTGGCATGTGCGCATAGCGGATAAAAAAATCATCACCATTAATATTACTGTGAACATCCACATAAACTCCATAACCATTTCCTTCCCCCACATAAGCTGTTCCGGCAAATGTTGAGTAAATCGGCGTTCCATTAACTACTGAAAAATCCATTGCCCAGATTCCTCGATGGGAAAAACTTCCAAAAGGACACTGGGTTACGGGACCTCCCGTCCCCGCCCTCCCCGGTACAATAATTATGTCACCCACCATTCCGTTTCCCTGGCTTACACTACAAATATAGACCAAACCATCGTCACCAACTATTTCCTTCGTTGGTCCGGTTAGATCAAAAGGAGTCCCTTCTTGATCACAATTTTTACCCCCCTTTTCCACAAAAATATCTTTTGGCATTGGTACACTAGCTATCCAGTCCCAGGTTCTATTTTTCATGTCCTCATAATATTCCCGACCAGTTTGCCCTGTCTGCTTCTGTCCTACGTCAGGATCACATTGTCCCGTCAAATATCTTGACGCCCATGCTAACCAATATCCATCGGGTCCATTTAATTTTGGATCATTTAAGTCACAGGCACTAGCCGGATCTAACCGTAAAAAATTTTTAATTTGCGCGTCAAAATTATTTTGTATTGAACTATCGTTTATTCCAAAATCCTGAATTAATCCGTGATCATAGTTACTAGCTCCTGATTCGTGAACCCAAGCCCATAAAGAATATAGAGGATTTATTCCGGCACATAAAGATCTGTTAACTACATCATTAAAACACTCTTGAGCATAATCCTTTCCACTTTTCCAGTCTCTGGCTATTCTAAAATAATTTTCCTTTCCTCCCCGCAATCCTGGTACTTCATTTTCTGGGGCATTTTGATCACAATTTATCACTCCTTCTGGCAACCCTCCCGGTCCGGTACCTCTTTTTAAAACGCAGGCTGTTAAATCCGCCGGTGGAACAATTGAAGAAATTTGCTGTTGTTGAAACAAAGTATAAAGAAAAGATCCAACAAAAAAAATAATAATTACAGGTGCCAATATCGCCCCTATTTGTAGGGTTCCTAAAAGAGCCGGTATTCCCACTAAAAAAGCGCCGATATCGAAAGTAAATTGAGCCACTTCTCCAACAAATTTACCTAGCCCTAAAGTTTCGGAAAAAAACTTTTTAACACCATTCATATCGGTGTTAAGAACTTTTCCTATAATTTTTTTACCTGCATTAATTATTGGTTTTACAACCATCACCGCCGCCGCTACCACAGCAATTACCTGTCCTACCACTGGCAAGGCTTGAAAGGCAGTCACCACAGCAGCCATGGATCCACCTGCTGCCGCTGTTCCTCCTGCTGCCGCCACCCCTCCGGCCTCGACAGCCCCTTTACTTAGGATCGATTTTAAAATCATGCTTATTCCCTTAGTTGTCCCTTCTTTGGCTATAACAGCGGCCGAATTTTGAATAAAAGCCGCCATTGCCTGATTCCCAATTTTTTGAGCTATGAAAGTAGCCGCCTTTTCCGATCCTTTTAAAAATAAGGTTTGAGGCAAAGCCTGTATCTTACCAGCTAAACCTGTTACTCTTTGTACTTGATTTATGGTTCTTAATAGTTGGGGGTTTTTTTGTATAGCGCCTATTAAATTTTCCGTTAATCGAACCTCTCTTACCTTTGGTAGTTTTTCCCAACCTATTTTTTCTCTAACATTGTTATATTTACTAATTAATAAATTTAATTTTTTTGGCGATTTTACTAAATTTTTTGCCAAAAACTCTGCTTCACGGGCGCTTTCTTCCATCACCCAAGCACTTTTTTCCTCTGTGTTAGCTTGTACAAAATTTACCACCTGTTTCTGTGGAGTTTCTGCAATTAAATTATTTGGGTCATTATTTAGATCATTTACTACACTAACGTATTCTCTTATCAACTTTTCATCCTCAACCCCCCTCTGTCTTAATTCCGTTGAGATTTTTTCTTCCAATTTTTCTGCCCGAAAATAGACAATATCCTGCAAATTTTCCTCTTTAAAGTTTTCAGACACAACCTTTAATTCTCTTATAGTAGGGCTTTTATCAGCTAAATTTACCAATTCTTCAGGCAAAACCAACTCTTCATTATTTTCCCACGACTCCAAAACTGCAACCCTCAATTCCTCCTGACTTTTTTTAGAGATAGGCAAATCTTCAACCTTTAAGTTTTCTGCTACTCGTTGACTAATCTTTTTTGCCTCAGCTTCTACTTTAATTTCAGCTCTAATTTGATTCACTTTAGACACTACATTTTTCGTTTCTTCACTGTTTTTTCCATATTTATCTTCCAATCTCTTTTCAAGATTGTTTTTGTCTCCTACTACCGCTTTCTCGATTTCCTCATTTATTTTTCTTGTTTCTTGTTTCTCGTTTCTTATTTCTTTTATTTCCCCAACAACTTTTTTTATTTCCTTTTTATTCAAAGTCTTTGCCAGTTCCTGTTTTAAGGCCTTTTCATTAAATTTTTCCTCTTCTACCGCCTTTTTAACAATTTCTCTCGTTTCTTGTTTCTCGTTTCTTGTTTCTTGTTTCTCGTTTCTTTCCTCTTGTTCTAGTTGTATTTTTGCTATTTTTTCTACCTTATAATTTTCAATTTCTGGTCTTTGTCTCACCAGTTCATCTTGTTTCCTTATAAAAGACTCTACGTTTTTTTGTCCGGTTAACTCATAAATTTTCCTAGAAATTATTTTCCTGTCTTCTTCTCCTTCTGCCTTTTCATATTCTTCCAATAATTGCTTTAAATCCTGTTTATTTAAAGCCTTAGATTCGCTCTCGGTTATTTCTTTACCCAATTCTTCTATTAATTGTTCCTTAATTTCCGGTGGTAATATTTCCAACCTAGAAATTATTTTATTTAAATCTTTTTCATCAAAATCGCTCAAAAGGTGCAATTTTTCAAAAACCTCCCGAGTCTTATCAAACAAATCCCTATTTTCCGATAATTTTTTATCTCCAGATTCTTGAAATTGACGCAGAGAAGCAATTAAATATGAAATATTATTTTGCTTCTGACTCATGATTTAAATTATACCCTAGACTTTATCTTCATCACCAAACAATTCTTCGTAAGTCAACTTATTCTCATCTTCGGTTTTAGTTGTTTCTTGTTTCTGTACTTTGTGTACCTCTTGTTGCTGTGTCCTGGCAAGCTGTGGAGGTTGGGGAATTTTTACCTCTTCTTGTTGGTTTAACAAAAAAATTGGTTTTTTCGCCTCTTTTTTTGGTTCTTCCACTACTGCCTTAAACAATTCCTGTGACTTTGGTATCCCTACTTCCTGCTCGCCCGTTGTAGCTTGTAGAGCGGAGTCGGGCTTGCCCGCCGGTGAGGCAGATTCTTCCTTTTCTTCCATCTCCTCAATTCTTTTTCTTAATTTTTCCTCAGGTCCTTCTTCGATCACCACTTCTTCTTGCTTGCCCGCCGTAGCCCGTAGAGCGGAGTCGGGCTTGCCCGCCGTAGCTTGTAGAGCGGAGTCGGGCTTCTCCTCTATCGTTTGCTCGCCCGCCGGTGAGGCGGGTATCTTGTTTCTTGTATCTATTTCTTCCTGTTTTTGGGCAATTTTTTTTCTCAACAATTCTTCTGGGTTGGAAGTAATCAAATCGTGCTCTTCCTTTGAGGCGATTACCTGTATTGCCACATGGTTTTGTCCCGCGAAAAATATTCCCTCCCCTTTATCCGCTGATAATAATAACTGTTTTTCTCCTTCAGACAAATAAAAAGTATTTCCTATCAAATCTATGGCCGCACTGTGTTGCTTTAATAAAATTTGAATAGCACTATTAGTCACAATTTCTTTACCGTAAGGGGTTTGCAAAAAATCATCCACATCTTGAGTAATAGTGGTTACACCCAAATAATATTTTCGTCCTCTTTTTACAATCCCTCTCAGAAATGTCGCAGAATCGTCATATTGCATCAAATACCAAGCTTCATCAACCACCAAAATTCTCTTTTTAAGCTCTTTTTTTATCACTGTCCAGATATAATCCAGAATTATGTGCATAGCTATGGGTCGTAACGATTCTTCAAGATTTTTAATTCCAAAAACAACGAAAGGATTATTCAGGTTAACGGTTGTTTTTTGATTAAAAATACCCGCAAAAGAACCTTTGATATATTTTTCCATTCTTGCGGCCAAATTTCTTGCCTTCTCCTCTTCCATTCCAATTAGGGCTTTATACAGATCCTCAATCAGGGGTGCTTCTTTTGTTTGCGTTTCCGGATCTGGAGTAATCCCTTTGGCTTTATAAGCATCCATCACCGCTTTATCCAAAATTGATTCCTCTATTGGATCCATAGCCCCCAACATTATCTTAAACATTTTATGTAAAGTTAGAACTTTATCGTTAAGTGCATTTTCTCCTTCTTCTACAACCAGCGACAAGTCAAAGGGGTTTATTTTTGATTCTTCACCATAGCCAAAAGCAATATATTGTCCTCCGACCGAATCCGACAAGTTTTTATATTCATTCTCCGGGTCTATTACAATAATTTCTGTTCCCAACATCAACGATCTCATCGCCTCAAGCTTTATCATGTATGATTTACCCGCACCCGCCGAGGCAAATACCACTGAATTATAATTTTGCATCGAAAAACGATCAAAAATTACCAGTGAACCGTTATGCTCGTTAATACCATACATTATTCCCTTGTCGTCAGACAAATCCGAGGAGACAAAAGGGAAAGTCGACGCCAGGGAGGTTGTATCCATATTTCTAGTAATATTTAGTCGGTCTGAGCACAAGGGGAGTGTAGTCACCCAGCCTTCATTCATCTGTAAAGTGGCGTTTTTAGAAACTATCATTAGTGCTCCTAGGGCCGATTCTAGATTTTTTGTCGCCCTATCTAAATCTTCCTTAGTGTTGGCCGACAGTGTCATATAAAGCCCAAACTGAAAAAATCTTTCTTCTCCCTTCACCAAATCTGTTTGCAAATTTAAAGCGTCTTCCAGTTTTGCCTGTGTTGCCGGATTAACTACTCTACCTCTTTGTATATCAGTACTAATTTCTGCCTCCATTTCAGCAATTTTTCGTCGTAAATCATCTAAAATTTCCTTACCATCTGTAGGATAAATAAACATCGACACTCTCATCGAGGCATCAAAATTAATCAATGGGGATAGCCAATTTAAACCTACAAAGCGTGGATATCCGGCCACAAAGCAAGTCCGATAATACTTATTGTCAATTCGGATATGATTAAAATCTACTTCCACTGCCGACGGAGCAATCAAATCTTTTATCGATACCAATCCCTCCACAAATTCCTTTGCCACGCCGGAGCCATCGGAGGCGGGCTTATTCTCCTCTTGTTTCTTGTTTCCCGTTTCTTGTTTCTTGTTTGTTAATTTATCCAATATTCCCATGTTATTTTTTAAGACTCACCACTGGAGCCGTGTAGTCTACATTTTGTAATTTTTGATTACTAAAAGTGTCTTCGTTATAACTTCTATAATAGAGTTCAATCAATTCTTTTGTATTCAATACCTGTACATCCAATCCCAGTCTGGAAAAAAGTCTGGTAACGTGATCTCTTTTTGGTTGTAATGAAGCTTTCGCTTTTTCTAAAATGTATTCCTTAGAGAAAGGCAGTCCTTGCTCTTTTTTAATTGGATTTATTACCCCCAAAATCTGTTTTTGTGCTCCCTTAACGCCTAATTCCACCTTAGAAAAAGGAATAACCACATAAAAAGTTTT
>JAGOPG010000015.1 GCA_017992115.1 Candidatus Shapirobacteria bacterium
AATATAAGACCCGTTGATTATGGATTACTTTTTGGTAAAGATTAACCTGAGAATGGTGATTGAGTAATTCTTTTGAACGGGAAATTGGACCGGTGTCGGCGGTTAAACCAACCCCGCTCAATCGAGTGGCTCCGCCACCGTTTAGTAAAGAATAAAGAACAGGAATTGCCAAAAGTAAGGCGAGGATTATCGAGATTATTAGTTTAATAGATAAGTAATGGAGAATTTTTTTAGAATAAATGATAAACAATGTAAGAACTATTAAGGGGGCAATGATACGGGCAGAATGGTAAACATAGATTGAAGCAATAAAGGAAAGCGGGAAGAAAAACACATATTTTGACTTCGGTTTTTCTAAAAACTTATAGAAAAAATATATTCCCAGAACTATAAAAAATACAGCTACAGAAGATTCCCAAGCGCCACGAGAAAAATGTATGTGCCAAGGGTTGACCGCTAAGACAAAAGCGGTAAAGTTAGAAAGTGAATAGTTTTTAGTAAGTAGTAGGACAAGACGATGTAAAACGAAGATAGTTAAAACTGACAAAATTAGATTGGGAAGACGGACAGCCAAAGGAGTTAGGCCAAATATTTTGATAAAAGGTAAGGCTAAATATACATAACCACCTGGCTTGTAGTCACTAAAAGATTTAAAATGTAGCGGCCAGGAAATGCCATGTTCATCTTTGCCAGTTTTTAATAGAGAATAGGCGTTGTATCCGAGAGCTGCTTCATCAGGGTTGAGTGACGGTAGTGTATTTATTTGCCAAAAGCGTAGAAGAACAGCGATTACTAATATTAAAATCAGTGTAAATTTATTCTTGTTCGTAGGCATAAAAAGTGGAAATAGTATTAATTGGACTAAGTGGAATAAATTTTTTAAATTCCGGTCTGCTTTCTAGGTTTTGACGATAAACTTCCTCTTGGGCAAAAATTCCTAAAGTGTGGGGATTTTCTTTAATAAAATCAAAATGAGCAGTTCGAAAATATAAATTATCTATTTGTCGAACAATTCCTGTATCGCCATTACTACCCTCTATAATATGTGATTGTTGTTGATATATTTGGGGTGGATATTTTGTATAAAATAAATAATAAATATATGGCTGACCATAAAAGTCGGTAAAATAAATATTACTGTCTTTATATTTTTCTTTGTTTTTTACAACAAAATCAATGGCCTGTTGGTAGCCATATAACAATTGTATTGGGTCCTTTTTTACTAAATGGTAATAATATAGATCCTGATAGTAGAGGAAGGAAAGGAAAAAGGAAAAAAAGATTAAAAGTATAGAAGATGAGTAGATGAGATGAGAATATTTTTTTAAATATGTAAGAGTTGAGTTGAGACCCAGGGCAATAAAATATATCAAAGGGATTGACATGGATAAGGTACGTACTGCAGTAACAGTATCCCGAGTAAGTGCGCCGGGAATGGGAGCAAATACAAGCCAGAGAAGAAAAAAAAGAGAAGTAGATGAATAGTTGAGAAGACCAATAACCAGGAAAATTAATGAAGGGTAAAGAAGAACTCCAATATAAGGTGCAGAGTGGCGAAGATTTTGCCAATCTCCTTCAAAGAATAAAAAGCGAGTAGAAAAATGGTTAAAATAACGACTACAAAAATTTCTAAGAAAAAAAATTGGCTGGCTATGAAAAAGAGTGTAATCAAATTGACTGGATTCTTTAATTATCAATTCTTTCTCTTCGTTACTTCGGGGATATGAGGTAAGCGATAATACTTTTAGACGATTACTATCCTGTGAAAAGAGTAAGCCGTAAATAATGGGGAGAGATAATATGAAAAGTGGGAAAACAAATTTGGTTAACAAAATTTTAAAATCTTTTTTTGTAGTTTTAAAATTGGCTACTAATAAGGAAAAAATAATTAATGGAGCAATCATTTTGCCTGCTTGATATGTATATAAACCAAGAGCAAATATTATGGCTGAGGGAAAATATTTCTTTTTAAGAAATAGAAGTGAAGCCAGAATTAATTGAAAAGTGAGTATATTGGTCTCCCAAGCGCCCCGTGAAAAATGAAGATTCCATGGATTAAATGTGAGTAATATTGCCGATATTAAGGCAACTTTATCGGACTTTGGAGAAATAGCTTTGATAAGAAAATATAGAAATAATGGCATTAATGATCCAATCAAAATTGAGGGTAGTCGGACAGCCAAAGGAGTAAGACCAAAAATAGCAACGAAGGGTACAGTCAGATAAATATATATACCTGGTTTATAGTCACCAAATGATTTGAATATAAGAGGTAAAAGTTGTCCATGCTCATCGCGACCGGTTTTCAAAATTGAATATGCATTGTAGCCAATAGCTGCTTCATCCCATAATAAAGGTGGATAATTGTTTGCCTGATAAAAACGTAAGCAAAAGGATATTAGGGTGATAATTATTAGTATTATTTTATGCGTTTTACTCATTTTTAAGAATTTCAAAGGCAGGAGTACCGTCCAAAAAATTAATGGTTTTTAATTTTTTAAAACTGTTTTGATTATAGTTGCGGGGAGTAGTAATTAATAGTGTAGAAGTGTTTGGGTAAATGCTTTTTTCCATAATTTTTTCATCATCAATGAACTTAAATTTATCAAAGGCATCTACCCAGTACCAAGCAGAGTGATAATCCCAAACTTTTTTTGAATCTGTTTGATATGAATCTGGATCCCAGGGCCAAAAAAATAAGATAAATTCGTGGGCTTCTCCATACTTTTTGCTAATTATAAATTGGTCGTATTGATTGTAATTATTTTTTACATAATCAATTACCTGGCGGTATCCATACTGCCAGCTTTGGGAATATTGGACAGAATATTGCTTATATTTCGGCCAAAATTGTATCTGCATTATAAGGCAAATCATAATAGCAACAGGAAGTGCAAACTTTTTCATATAAGAGAATCCTAGAGATATCACCAAGGTGCTTAGATAAATAAATGTAAGGCTACGCAAAACATGGGGGGCATCACGAGTAATGGCAGAGGGAATAGGAGAAATAATAAGGAAAAAAATAAGAAGTAGAGATGAATAGTTGAATAGATGGGTGGATAAGTAGTAAAGACCAAAAATAAAAAAGACTAAAAGTAAAGGAGAGAGTAAATAAAAATTAGGTATATTAAATTGATAATGTGAACCTCCATTTTTAAAAAGATATAGAGGATTGAAGTGACTTATGTAATTTTTAAATGATGTACAAAGAAAATAGGTGGCTTTGTTTACCACGAGACGAGAGTATTTAGGCTGTAATTCATTGATGCGATTAATAGCACCTTGATCTAAGATAGAAACCCACTGATAACGAGCAGTTCCAGAGGAATTAAAAAACTGAAAAATAAAAACAATTAATGAGAGTATCAGGGGCAAAAATTTTATAAAATTTATTTTAATTTTTTCTTTAAAGACGACATATATTAGGGCTATAAGGTAAAAAGGAAGAAGTACTCGAGAACTGTTGTAAGTAAAAAGAGACAAGGCAAAAAATAAAGAGGATAAATATATTTTTTTCGATATTAAAAAATAAAATGAAAGGGCAAATAACAGTAAAAATAAGTTGGCTTCCAGAGCTATTCTGGAGAGGAAAATTGACCAAGGGGAAAAAGCAATTAAAAGTGCAGAAACTAGAGCAATTTTTTGAGATTTAGATAACTTTTCTACGGTTAAATAGACAATATATACTAAAACGGTTCCAGAAATAATGGAGATTAATTTAATGGATAAAGCATTTAGTCCAAAAATAGCAATAAAAGGTATGGATAGATAAATATATACAGGTAATTTGTAATCGCCATAAGCTCGAAAAATTAGTGGCCATCGGCTGCCCCATTCATCGCGTCCAGTTTTTAGAATTGAGTAGGCATTGTACCCCAAAGAGGCTTCGTCCCAATTTAGTGAAGGAGGAAAAGAATTTATTTGCAAAACCCTGACAACAAAAGCCAGTATAATTATCAATATTAGTAATATTTTATTTTTCATAAATATAAAGTGAGGCCTTGTTTGAATTGGGGTAGAAAATAATTTGGGTGGGAATTTGATCAACAAATTCATCAGGTTTGCCAATGACGAAATCGTAATCCGCAAACGATTCACGGGAGATATTTCCAAAGGTGACATTATCTAAATGATATTCGCCTAGTTGGTCGAGGAAATTTTTGTTTTCTTTTTTGTAATTTAACCACTCTTTAGAAGCAACTTGAACGTCTTGAGGATTAGTTTTTGTAAAAAACAGATAATAGGTTTGAGGTTGAGAAAGTGAACGACTAAACAGAATTTTGGAATCAGAACCTTTTTTTTGAACGTATTCTACCGCTTGACGACGACCGTAAAGCATTCCTTGTGAAAGGCGGGAATTGGCACTATAAAAGTAGGTAATCAAAAAGCTCATAGATGAGTAGATGAATAGTAAATAGATGAGAAGTTTTAGAGGTTTAGATACTTTTAGAAATATTTGTGAAAGACCAAAGGCGGAAAATATAAGGATGAATGGAATCATGGTGGCTAAACGGTTACCAGGATAACTACCTTTGGCAAGGGAAGCGGGAAAAGCAGAAAATACTATTAATGCTGATAAATATAATAAGGTGGATTTGTGTTTACTTTTTTGAAAAAGTAAATATAAGGAATAGATAAAGCCTATAAATGGGATAAACCCGATAACTCCAAAACCTGGTAGCATTCCATAAGTAGTTTCACCTGCACCCTGAGTTATAAGAAATTGGGGTGAAAAATATGAAAATAAACTAGTAAAAAAGGTTTTAGAAACATAAACAATTTTGTTATTGAAAATCCGGGAAACAAAATCGGGAAGATTATTTTGAACTAAAAGATAGCGATCATCAGAGAGTCCAGCCCAACGGTCAGTGGGGTTGAAAATTGAGATATCGCCGACTCTATCGGAGGATGAAAATGATTGAAAAATATTAAGTAGAAAAAATAAAGTGAAAGGGAGAATAAAAAATATATTTTTGAAGAGAGAATTTAAAAAGGATTTTACGTTTTTAAAACGATGAACGTATATATAAGTAGCCAGCATTAGTATAGGAGTAAAAAATTTGGCTGAATGATAGGTAAAAAGGTTTAGGGAAAATAGAATAGAAGCCAAAAGTTGATGCTTAAATGATTTAGGATTTTTAAGATATACATAGGTGGCTAGGGTGGAAAAAAAGACAGTTAAATTTGCTTCTAGTGCGAGACGTGACATCGGTAAATGCCAAGGTGAAAACGTAAGGAGCATTAGGGTAATCATTGATACAGAGGAGAGCCCGAAAAGTGAGTTAGTGAGTAAGTAGGTGGTAAGTAGTGCAAGAGATGAAATTAGCGCGTTTGGGAAGCGGACGGCAAAGGGTGTTAATCCAAACAATTTAATGGAGGGAATCATTAGCCATGTTTGGAGTGGGGCCTTGAAGTCGCCAAAAGAGCGAAGAATAAATGGATTGGTATTCCCCCACTCGTCTTTTCCTGTCTGTAAAAATGAATAAGCGGTGTAACCTTGGGCTAATTCGTCGGGAGTAAAACTGTTTGGCAAATCGCCTAGTTTGTAAAAACGTAAAAAAACACCAATTATTAATATTAAAATTACTAGTACTTTTTTCATTGTTTTTGAATAATTTGATATATAGGTTGACCTAGAGGGTTATAAATTACTTTTTGGAGCGTAAACCCGCTTAATTTATCGAGAATCATGTCACCGGGAATATCTTTTAGTTGAGTTAAAACAAAAATATCCCCATTTTTTGCCAAGTCTTCAATCTTTTTTAGAGTATCTCCTTTCCAATCAGTAATAAAATATGCTTTGACCAGTTGATAACCCAAAACAGAATCTATCGGTGATGGTTGATCAATAAAATTACGTTGATATATTTTGGGGTCTATTTTTTTATAAAAAATATAAGGATTAAGAAGGTTGTAATTTGGATTAGAAATAAAAACTCGGTTTTGAGTGTTGGGAAGAGATGAGAATAGTTCTTGATAGCCATATCCCCATGATTGGTATTGATCAGTTGGATAATGTATATGATATTCATGTAAAAATGATGCCAAAAAATAGAGAAATAATATAACGATAAAAAATAATATTGCCTTATATTTGGCAAATAAATAATCTGCACCTTTGCCTAAGAAATAAGAAATTGCCGGTAATAACAAAAATAATCTTGTAGCATGATGACCTCCGCCAACGGTAAGACTGGAAGCTATAGGAGCGGCCAAAAGCCAGAATAAAAAAATCCCATCGTAGGAATTGAAGCGGATAAAAGGAAAAAGTAGGCAAAGGGGTAAAAGAATAAAACCAAAAGTGGGAACTGAATGTCGAGGGTTTGGATCTGCGTTTACAAAAATAGTATTTAGAGAAAGTGATTCTAGATAATTTTGAGAAAAATTTTTCAATATTTGCTCGGGACGATTATGAAATATTTTTTCTGATAGGCTATATGGGTTAGCTACACTACTCCTCTTTATCTCGACATTTTCACTTTGCTTTGAATTAAAAATACTTATTAAAGAAAAACGGGAGGCTCCAGAAGCAAAAAGGATCTGATACATCAAGGGTAATAGTAAAAGTACGGCAGGTAGCCCGGAAAGAAAATATTTTTGTACATTTTTAATTTGTTTAAAGGACTTAATGAAAAGATAAACTAGAAGTAAAGGTACGAATATATTAGCGGTGTTATAGGTATAAAAAGATAAGGCAAAAAGAAGGAAAGAAATAAGATGTTTATTGTTCAAATAAAAATAAGTTGCAGAAATTATTAGAAACAGTAGAAGAGTTGACTCAAAGGCTAATCCGGAATAATGAAAAAATATGGGGGAAGTTGATAAAATAATGGTGGAAAAAATGGCTAAAGTATTTTTATTGGATAGTTTTTTTACTAAAAGGTAGAAAAATATTAGTGTCAAAATTGAAAAAAACAAAGGCGCTAGCCTAACCCCCCATGAATTTAATCCAAAAATAGCGATAAATGGAACAGTGAAATACATTAAAAGTGGCGCTCTTGATTCAGAAAAAGATTGGATATAACTAGGCAGTAAATTACCCTTGTAATCGCGGGCTGTGGTTAATAAGGAATAGGCTTGGTTACCAACGTCTATTTCGTCTCCAAAAAGAGGTAGAGAGTTTAGACTGTATAATCGGAAAAGTAAAAAAATAACTACCAATAAAATTAAATACCAATTATATTTTTTCATTAAGATATTGTTTATATTTATTGAAAAAATAAATGATGAATAGTATTGAGATTATTTTTCCAACTAAGAAATTATCCCATATCAAAGTGTTTTTGAGGAAAGGAATTGAGGGGTACCACCAAAGGTTGAATAAATTTAACAGATGGAGGAAGGAAAAAACTAGGTATTCTTTGATAGAAAATATTGATTTTACAAAAAAAGGTAGAGAGGCTAATAGAGGTAAACATGGATAAAGATAACGCTCGTGCATGTTGGTCAAAAATAAAAAAGCGGAAAGAGCGACAAGAAATAAAGTATAAAAAATATTATATAAATTTTTCT
The DNA here is from genome assembly GCA_017992115.1 of Candidatus Shapirobacteria bacterium. Taxonomy (GTDB): domain Bacteria; phylum Patescibacteriota; class Microgenomatia; order UBA12405; family UBA12405; genus UBA12158. The sequence goes on from JAGOPG010000015.1 coordinate 7,516, forward strand.
TTGATTTATAGAAATGCCAGTAGATGGGAATATTTAATATAAAAAATATAATTTGAGAAATTTGCCGATAGGTAAAAATACTAAATCGTTGTAATTCAGATGTGGTTAGGTCAGCGCCACCATTGATTAAAAACCAGAAATTAAAAGCATTGCCATTGAGCATGTGGCCTTGGGATAGTAAAACGGTATCAATAAATGTTTTTTTAAACCAACCAATTATATTGATGCCAGAAAAGGGGAAAGCAAGAATGATGAAAAAAATAAGAAACGAGAAACAAGAAACGAGAATAATACGAGTATATTTGGGGAAATAACTTAGCAAAAGAAGAGCGACAATTGGTAGATAAATGATTAGAGAAAGCTTAAAAAGGAAACTACTAAAAAATAGTATTATTCCCCAAAAAAACTTTTTTTGAGTAAGTAAAAATATTCCTGCTAGAGCCAAAAGATTGATGAGCGAATCGGTTTGGCCCCATATAGTGGAATTGTAAATAACTACCGGATTGAACAAAAATAGGCCAGCGGCCAATAATGATTTTTTAGAAAAATATTTTTGTCCAATTTTATAAATAATAAAGGCGATTACAATATCAGCAGCAATAAAGGGTATTTTTAAAAGCCAATGATGAAGTGAACTTTCAAAAATTAATATTAGTTTAGATGGAAAAATTGGGAAGTTATTATTTAAATACCAAGAAAAGGACATCAACGATTTATATATTTTTGATACAACTGCAAAGAGATAAATAGATCCAAAGGGTTGATTTGGTTTTGATACCGACCAGATTTCGGCAGTATAAAAATTTTTGGGGGTATATTCAAAAAAACGATTACCCCAATCTACATGGTTGCCGATATCAGGATGAGAGGCAGAAAATAGCATCAAAATTATTCTTAAAATAAACCCGGATACTAGAATAGTGGCGATATCTATCTTAATTTTTGGGATAGCCATATGATTCCGTTTATCAAGTAATGCTTGAATGTTCCATGATATATTTTTGAACTGGGTATAAGACGGCGCCATTGATTTTGACTGTTTGTTAATTTTTTACCACTAGCACCATGACGATGTATGAATTGACACTTTGGATAATAATAAATTTTATAACTGAATTCTCTTACTTGACGGCATAATTCTAAATCTTCAAAATACATGAAATATCTTTTGTCCCAACCACCTATCTTTTTAAATAATTTTTTAGAAATTAACATCGCTCCTCCAGAAAGTGAATAAACTTCTGTGGGATTATTGGTTTTGGGAAAATATTTTGAATAGGTTTTTTGTTTCAACCAGTATTCTCTAAATGCGTTTAAAGCTGTTTGGGGTGGAAAAACTGAACCTTGGGGAGTTTTATCAATATTTAAAAATTTAGGGCCAATAATACCTATTTTGGGGTTATTTTTAAGATATTGATACATCTTGATTAAACTACTGTCTATGGCTATCATGTCTGAATTTAGAAAAAATAGATATTCACCATTTGCCTTTTTGGCACCAATATTGTTTGCTTTCCCAAAGCCTAAATTACTTTTGTTTTTTATGTACGTAATCCCCTTCTCTGTTTTTAAAATTTCTTCAGTTTTGTCGGTGGACGCATTGTCGACAATGATGATTTCATAAGGGAAATTTTTTAAGTATTTCTTTAAACTTTGAACACATTTGAGGGTGGTAGCAGAAGTGTTCCATGTGGGAATGATGATTGACAGACTAGTTTTCATCTTTATTGATTAGGATTTGATAAAAAGGTATATTGGCGTGAATATTTGACATTTGTGGTATATCTTCTCTCTGTGTTAGTAGAATGGAATTAGATGGAGAGGGATTGTCTTGATGAATTTTATTTATTCCGTTAGGAAAATATAGGCTTTCGAAAAAAGGATCAGAAATATTCTGAGCGACATATGGGGTTAGATTTAATTTTATAGATTCCTGACTTAGGTATTTGAACGATTCATTGCTTCTTAAGTCTCCAAAAATATTTGCACTCAATTTTCGGTAGTCGTTGTAATAATAATTTAGAAAATTTGCGTAATTAGCTAAAATTAATAAAACAATAACCAGCAAAACTGATTTTCTTTTTATCAGAGTTAATGAATAGGTACAAATTAGAGCGTAAATCGGTAGAAGGCACATTAAGCGACTGGCTCTATGGACTGAAGAGACTGTGCCGTATAAAAAGGGAGCAGTAAAAAATGCAAGCAGTAGGAACCGAGAAAATTTATTTTCGTTTAGCGCCTGATATATGCCAAGAATGAATAAAGGTAGGGTTGATAGTAGAAAAAATCCATGGATTTGGGTTGAGTGAAATAATGTAGCGTCTCCTTTTATAAATAGAAAGCCTAAGTCAAAGGTAGAAATATATGGATAAATAAAATCATAGAAAGAATTTATTTTTGGATTTGCTCCACCGAAAATAGCACCCGGATAAAAATGATTAAGCAGTGGTGAAATGAATAAAAAAGGCAATGATGCCAGACTAAAAATTATTATTGGTCTAAGTTGTTTAAAAATATTTTTTCGAAAGTTTATCAAATATAAAATAGTAATCCCATACCAAACCGGAAAAACAGCACGCATGCCTTTGTAACTATAAAATGATAGGCCTAAAAATAATCCTGATAATAAAAGATGTTTATAATTTATTTTTTTTGAATAAGAATAGAGGAAATATAACCAAAGAATAGTCAGAGGTATAGGAATAGTATTATCTAATCCCATATGACTTTGAATCATCAAAATAGGAACGGTTATAAAAATAAAAGCAGTAAAAAATGCTTTTGAACTGGAAAATATCTTTGTTGATAATAAATACATTAAGTAAAAACTTAGCAAAGTGATGAGAACGGAACTAAAACGTAGTAAAAAAAGTGAAGGTTTAAATAGTTTAAATAATAGAACTAAATAATATTGAGGTAGCGGTTGCTTCCAATCAGCACCACCATTGGAAAGTACAAAAACTGGCATAAACCTATTATTTTCATCACGGCCAGTACGAGATATTAGAGTCGCATTATACCCTAAGGCAACTTCATCTACTGTTAAACCAGTGGGAACCTCAAGTATTTTGTAAGAGAAAAAAAAGGTTAAAAGGATAAGTATGGTAGCAATTATAAATTTTTTATTTTTCATCTATTGTTTTACTTTTGTATTTGATTAAAAGAATTAACCAAATTATAGCTGAGAATAAGCTTATTTTTAGACCCAGATAAAAGGAATAAGGTTTATATACAAATTTAATGAAATGGTTTCCTTTGTCTACTTTTATTTTTCTATAGATATCTAAATATTTATCAATATTTGTTTCTTGATTGTCAACATAAGCTTTCCAACCGGGATACCATGTATCCCTAAGAATTATATTTTGATTATCTTTACTAGAAATGATGTTGAAGCTCACTTGATTGGCACTATAGTTTATATTGCTAATTGTCTTTTGATCTTCAGGATTATTTATTTCAATTCTAGGCTTAAATTTGGTATTTTCCAGTACCACTACACTTCCATATTCGTATATTTTAGTCCAATCTTTAAGATTAATTTTGTAGTTTAAATGATTTCCGTCGGAAGAGATTTTGTCTATGGAGTCATATTTAAGCGTTAATAAATATTTAACATTTGCTTCCCCCAATTTTTCAGCATCATAGTTATCAATTTCAGAATAGCGAGAAGTGTTAATGATATTTTTTTCATTGTTTAGATATTCTTTATAAAACCTGGAATAACTATCTAAACTCATCGGGTCATAGCCTGCAGGGCTTGATAGATTATAAGCTGTCCAAATGTTAGGAGTCATTAATGGACCTTTTTCCTTTTCAATTCTAAAAAGGCCTTTTTGATTTTGTAAAAAATTTGTAATTTCGGTTCGAGGATAGAAATATTCTTTATTGACAAAAGGAGTGTATTTCCAACCAAATCTAAATAAATCTAAAATAATAATAAATAAAATTAAAATTGATTTAAGTCTTGTATTTTTTATAAAAGCTAAAACAATAAATATAAGGCCAATAATGGAAACCGGTAAAATTAGATTTCTTAAACCAATATAATATTTTTGCTGTAAATCAGGATAAATTGATATTAGTTTATACATAATCAATGTATAAAGAGCAATTATAAAAACAAAAGCTATGTATCCCCAATAAAATCTAAGAGTATTTTTGAATTTATGTAAAGAAATTTGATCAAAAAAATAAGCTGTTAAAACAGAGACACAAAAAACAAAAATCATGTTTATTCTACCGGCAGCACTTGTCGAAAGTAATGGAAGTTTTAAATAATAGATTGATTTTCCTAAAAAGGTATTAAAAGTAAATAATAAAGAAATGATGCATGTAATTAAAAAGAACTTTTCATGTTTTAATTTTTTAAAATTAAACAAGCAATAAATTAGAGCGAATATTGGTAAAATTCCACAATAAATGACTGTTTCGTGGTAATTAAAACTACCCCAATAATTAAAAGTAGTTGGATTTCCAAAATAATCTGGCGCAAATAAAGTTATTATTCTGTCTAATGATAAGAGTCCAAAATTATATCCTGAAATGTAATTTTCATTAAATCTAACTGAATTTTTACCCATTTCAATAGTTGGAAGTAATTGAACGGTCATTAGAAAAAAACTTAAAACAATGACTAAGGAAAAATTAATTATCTTTTTTTTATCTATTTTTTTATTTTGTAAGAGTTTATAAACAAAATATAATCCAGAAATTATATAGCTATATGCCAGTGCTTGGAGATGTCCAGAAGTCATTATTAGGAAATATAGTATAGGAATATAAATTAAATATTTGTATCTTTTGGTTTCAAAAAATTTTTCTATATTCAGAAATACTAGTGGTAGCCAAACCATAGCAAATCCAGCAGTGACAAATTGAGACCAAGTAACCATAAATCCACTGTAGGAATATACAATGGATCCTGCCAAGCAAGGTAATTTTTTTTTAGGGTAGAGTTGTTTAAGGAATAAATAAAAGGTAATAGAGCTAAAAAAGAATTGTGAAATTACAAAAAATGACCACCCAGTTTGATTTCCAAACACTAATAATAAAAGATTAAATGGGTTAAGTGATCCTGAATGAAAATTTGCATATAATGGATAGCCAGAATAGGAATATATGTTCCAAAATGGAAAGCTTAAATTTTTAATTGAATTAATAATTATCTGTTTCCAGAGATAAAACTGTGAAAAAACATCAGAAATCAATGGATTTTTGATAGGTACGCTGGTAACAAACCCTCCCCATTTATGATCGAGCCAGGGATAATAAGCACCAACCAACATATCCCCGGGAAAGGGTATTAGGCCTTTAAAAAAAAATTTCCAAAAAAATATTATCGAAATTAATATTAGTAGTAAATATGGCCAATATTTTTTTAAATAAAATTTCATGAAATATTATGCCACCAAAAATTAATATCAACTTTCGATAGGTATAAATAATTAGTATAAAAAATAGCCAGCCATAGAATGATTAGGAATATCTTTGCAAATAGATTATTTTGTTTTTTAAAAATGAACAGAGCTTGAAATACTAAAATCGATACGGAAGTGAAAAATCGCCAAATATTTGCATAAGGTTGAAATTCAAATATACCCAACAATCGGGAAATATTTGAACCTAGCAAGGAAATAGAAAATATCAAAGAGATAACAATGTTATTTTGAGATAATGAAAAAATTGATGTTATCAGTGCAGACAAAAGTATGATTAGTAAAGGCCAAAAAGGAAAAGTATACCAGCCATATGGTTGGCTTCCAAATAAAAGATAAATTATTAAATAAGACACTATTGCATAGACTGGTATTTTTATTGAATTCAATTTGGGATTTTTATATA
>JAGOPG010000040.1 GCA_017992115.1 Candidatus Shapirobacteria bacterium
CTCTCTTGAACCTCAAATATTAGATAATGTCAACGCTACTTTTAAAAAACTATATGATGATGGTCTTATTTATCGGGACGAAAAAATTGTCAATTATTGCACCCATTGCGGTACCGCTTTTTCCAATTTAGAGGTCGTTCACAAAACTGTTAACTCTCACCTCTGGTATTTTAAATATCCTGTAGTTGGGGAAAAAGACTGCTTCGTTACCGTCGCTACCACCCGTCCTGAAACCATGCTCGGTGATACCGCCGTTGCTGTTAACCCTAAAGATAAAAGATACTCCAATCTAAAAGGTAAAAAACTTTTATTGCCTCTGGTCAATCGCGAAATTCCGATTGTTTTTGATGAATCGATTGATATCGAGTTCGGCACTGGTGCCGTCAAAGTTACACCGGCCCATTCTCCGGAAGATTATGATTTGGGTAAAAAATTCAATTTGGAATTTATCCGCATTTTTGATTACGACGGTAAATCTAATCAAAATGTTCCGGAAAAATATCGTGGTTTTTTCCCCAATCAAGTCCGTCAGATGGTCATTGACGATTTAACTACTACCGGTCTTATGGAAAAAATTGAAGACTACACTCACGAAGTTGCCCATTGCTACCGTTGTGGATATCCCATCGAACCTCTCACCGCTCCTCAGTGGTATGTCAAAATGGATTCTTTGGCTAAGCCCGCCATTACCGCTGCTAAAAATGGTGATGTCAAGTTTTTCCCAACTCGTTTCAAAAAGACTTATATCGATTGGATGGAAAACATTCGTGATTGGAATATCAGCCGCCAAATTGTTTGGGGTCCTCAAATCCCTGCTTGGTATTGCATTGACAATAATCCAACAAAATTCAAAATAACATTTATTGATAAAAATGGAATTAGAGTTTCAGGAAATTGGTTACAACTTTGTGATCATTATGATTTTGAAGATGTTAAAAATGGTCTTCAATCTATAGTCGCGGATGTTGATGTTCCATTTTATTTATCTGAAGAAGAAGCCAAAGAAAAAGGGAGGAGTATTTGTGTTTTACAAGAAACCGATACCTTTGATACTTGGTTTTTAAGTGGCCAATGGCCACTTTCTACCCTTGGTTTTAATGTCGCTAACCCTCAAAATTCTTCCGAAAATTTTGAATATTTTTATCCTACTTCAATCATGGATACTATGTGGGACATCCTTTTTTTCTGGGTAGCCCGCATGATTATGTTTGGACTTTATTTAACCAAGGAAGTTCCTTTTAAATTAGTTCATCTCCATTCCCGGGTGGTCGACTCTAAAGGTCAAAAAATGTCCAAATCTAAGGGCAATGTTATTGACCCTTTAGCTATTTCAGAAAAATATGGTGCCGATGCCCTTCGTATGTCTTTAGTATATGGAATTGCTCCTGCCTCTGATTTCGTTGTTTCCGAAGATAAAATTCGTGCCCAGCGTAATTTTGTTAACAAAATTTGGAACGCCTCCCGCTTTGTGCTGATGATTATCGAACGTTTTCAGGAAAAAAATCCCAATCTCAAACTTTCTGTTTTAAAGTCTCCCTTGTCAAAGGGAGATTTAGAGGGATTGAGTCAGGCTGATCAAAATATTTTAGATTCTCTCAATAAAATTATCTCTTCCACTACCGCTGACATAAATCGTTATCATTTTGGTCAAGCCAGCGAAAACCTCTATCAATTTTTCTGGCACGATTTTTGTGATGTATACATTGAAAAAGCAAAAGATAGGGGAGAGAATGTTGTCCCCATCTTACTCACCGTTTTAATCACTTCTCTAAAGCTTCTTCACCCCTTTATTCCCTTTGTCACTGAATCCGTTTACCAAATTCTTCGCGAAAAAGTGAAACTAGACGAAGATCAATTAATTACTGCCTCCTGGCCACAAGAAATAAAGCTCTAATTTATTTTCTAATTTGAGTCGCTTCCAGAAGTTTTTTCATTCTCACCAAATTTTCTGCCATTTCTGGATTTTCAAAATATTTTCGGGCTGGTTCCAGTTTTTTAATAATCCATTCTGCTAGTGAATTTTTCAAATCTAGTGGGAACAATTTGCCGCTGGCATAATCACTTACTAAGTCAGTGTATCTGGTATAAGTTTTATTTCCACCAAATTTTTCCGGTCTTTCAATTGTAAATTCGCCAACTTCCTCGCCCCAAAAAATCAAAGTTTTTACCCAGTTTAACAGGGGATTAAACTCTGTTTCCTTTGGCGGTCCATAGGCTTTTTTAATTTTGTTTCTAATTTCCTCGGGAGTGTCGTGAACAAAAATAGCGCTATTTGGTTTTGACTTACTCATTTTCAATGACTCCTCGGCAGTAATTTCCCCATCATTATTTTTATTTTTCGACACGTCTGGCCCGGTCAATCCGGCAATTAAATTTTGATGAATTGCCACCGGTGTTTCGTGATTTCCCGGGATTTTTTTAATGGCTTCTCTGGCAATTACATGAGCCTTTCTTTGATCCATACCTGCATGGGCCAAATTAATATTCATGGTCACAATATCTGCTACCTGCAGTGGGGGGTAAAACAAAGTTGCCATATCCACATCATTACCCTGTTTTTTACCCATTATAGAAATACTTCTCAAATTTCTTGACAAGGTTACTTGTTTTCCAATCTCCATAAAATTTTGCCAATGAATCGGGTTTTTCTCATATAAATCTTTACCGCTGATAAATTCTACTTGACTCTCGTCAACACCAAAACATTTTAGAGAGGCAATCAAAGCCTGCTTAAAATAATTTTCCGAAGCCCAGCGGATATCTTCCCATTTTCCGCCCAATTTATTATTTAAAAAACTGTGAAAATCGGCCAAAAATATTCGGCATTTTACTCCGGCCTTCAAAAAATCGGCAATTTTTCCCATCGA
>JAGOPG010000041.1 GCA_017992115.1 Candidatus Shapirobacteria bacterium
AATAAAGCTTCAGATATGACTATTCCTAATACTATCAATGCAATCTTTAAAATCGATGCCTTATGATCTATTAATAGCCAGATCACAAAAATTAATAAAGGAAATATCGCCAACAAAGCCATTAATTAATAGTATATGTTACTAATTCTACCAATACCAGTTCTGGGTTATTAAATATCCTCAAAGGCAAAACACTATTCCCTAAGCCACGTGATACCACCATATTTGTTTTTGCATGTCGGTATACTCCACTCGTATATTTTGGAAATAAACCCTGATGCGGTGCTACTAAAGCTCCAAATAAAGGCAGGCGGACCTGTCCACCATGAGCATGCCCAGCAAAAACCAAATCAATCCCATTTTCAACATAATTCAAAAATTTTTCCGGCCGGTGTGAAAGTAATATTTTTACCTGTTTTTCATTTAATCCTGTCACAATTTTTCTAATTTTTTCTTCAAATTTATTACTACTTTCACCAATTTTATTCCCCCCATCAGCCACTCCCAATATGTATATTTTTTCTCCATTTCTTTCCATTATTTTTATTTTATCGTCCATAATTTTTACCCCCATCGACAGCAATTCTTTTTGCAAATTACCCCATTCTTCACTCCAGATCTCATGGTTTCCAGAAACTAGATAAACCGGGGCAATTTCTCTCAAAGAATCGACCAATTCCAAAGCAATGTCTACTTTGGGATGTCGGTAATCAATTAAATCGCCGGTTATAAAAATTAAATCAGGCTTTGATTCCACAGCCAAATCAATGATTTTTTGTTGTTTAATCCCAAAAACTTGATTATGCAAATCGCTTATTTGCAAAATTTTCAAACCAGAAAAATTTTCAGGTAAATTTTCTATTTGAATTTTTTGTTTAGTCAAACTAACCCTTTTATTATCCCACGCAAAAAAACTTCCCAACACCAACAACACTACCAAAACCAAAATAATTTTCCGCCACATATTTAGAGCAAAATACTCTTTCGAAAGTATATCACCCTCAATTTTCCGAATTCCTTTTGAAAATATTTTACCCAAGGTCTATCCAGTTCCACCTCTTCATATTTCTCGCTAGTTATCACCAGTATTCTGCCTGGATTATCAGGCAATACTCTCAATTTGTCCCCTTCTACCATTTGAGCTGTTCCTACGTACAAGGGTGGTTCTCCCTCTGGAATGTAAATCGGCGCCTCCAAACCATAATATTTACTCTCCCACAAACGATGATTTTTCCCATTATAATTTATCAATAAGTCATCACTTTTTTTCTCTGTTTTTATAAAATCAGCCAAATCGCGAAAATTGTCTTTATTCGGATGAACAAAACTAAAAAAACTAAAATACAAATAAATAGCAGCCAATATTATTAAAAAAGGCATTGCCTTTTTTTTGCTTCCCAGCACCAACAATATACCCATTCCTACCGCAATTGACAGTAAATATCTGTCAAAAAATATCGGCGTCATCACAAAAGAAAGTCCAAAAGAAAATATTGCTGATGAAAAAAGCAACAATAAAATTTTCCACCAAGTATCAAAATATTTTTTCCAATCTTTTAACAGTAAAATTATCACCGTTAATATCCAACTCACTTTTGTCCAAATACCTGCTCCATCAATCATAATAAATTTCAATACTAAATTTTTGAAATCATTAATTTTGGGTATTGGAATCCAAAAACCTGAGTCTTGTACTCGGGTAGTTTGTAAATAAAGTGGATAAACCCAAGGTAAATACAACAATCCTATCACCCAAAAAGGCCATAGACTTTTGATCAATTCTTTAAAATTAATCTTATTCTTGTTTAATTTTATTTTTTCAATAAGAAAAATTACTGCTTCAGCCGCTACCGTAAATAAAGCAAAATGTTGTGTATATAAAGCCAATAAAGTTATCCCGATAAAAGGCCACCATTTTTTGGTCACAAAAAAATAAATTGATCCCATAGTAGCAAAAGCCAATAAAGCATACATTCGAAATTCAAAGGCATAAGCAAAACTAAAAGGATTAAAAAAACAAAGAATAAATGCCAATATCGCCAATAATTTATTTTTACCAAAATGATAAACCAACAGCGCTCCAAAAAATGCCGCTCCTAAAATCAATAATAACGACAAACTCCTAAATGCTACTTCTGAATTTCCAAAAATTCTTACCCACAACCAACCAATAAAATAAAATCCCGGAGGAGCAGTATCCCTCATCACAATTCCCATCATTTCCTTAAAACTTTTCATTACTGCTAAGGCCGAAAAACCTTCATCTGTCCAAATACTCTCGTTCCACAAAGTCAACATTAATTTTTATAGTTGTAAAATTGTAAATATTTTAAAAAATAAAACAGTGCCTCAAATATCCCGATTCCATAAATTGCTCCCCTACCCCTTATTTGAACATGGTGATGACAACAACACACTTTTTTTTCTGCTTTTGTTTTTTCCATGTTACTCAATTATAAACACTTATTTTTCCCGACACAATCAGGACTTAATCGTCATCAACAACATTTTAAAAGTTTTCCTTTTTTTCACCATAATCATTCTTCCCAACAAAGTCACAACACTACAATAAGTTAATTAATAAGAATAATTATAAAAACACAAGTCTGGACTTTTAGATAATCTTAAAATTAAACGATACCGAAAAAAAGTAAAATTAAAACCACGACAGTAAAAACTGCAAAGATACCAACTGTTTTGACAAATAAATCTACTGCCTCTTTTTTCTTTCCATTAATAAAAAATTGAAGCGGTTGATAAAAAAACAAATACGCCATTACTGTCACCGACAAGGTCAAAACAAATAAAAC
>JAGOPG010000042.1 GCA_017992115.1 Candidatus Shapirobacteria bacterium
TTTCACCCCTCAACTTCTTAGGTAACTTCTCCCAAGAACCCGATAGCCGCCCCTCCAAAAGACCCATTTTTGAAATAATATCTATCAAATATCCATTACTTTTTTTAATTTCTTCTTGCATGTCTATAGCTTTATCATTAAAAACTCCCCCCCTAATCTTTTCGACACTTTTACCCATTTCAATCGACAAACTCATCAGTTCCAAACCCTCCTTCTCTGCTTTTAATAAGCCTCCTAGATCTCCTCCGGGAAAAATAGCTTGAATTTTTTGATTATCTTCTTTCAGCTTATTTATTTCTTTATTTGCATCATCATATTTACCCTCTTCTACTAAATTCTGCACCGCTTCAATTTTTTTAGGAATAGCCAACAAATTAATTGTTGCTATCAACCCCCATCCTAACCCGATTATTGATAATCCAAAAATCCCCCACCACACCCATTTACTTACCCTTCTTTTGTTCGATTCTTTTTTTTCCTCCTTTTGGACTCCAACTTCTTGCTTCTGTATTATTTCTTCTTTTTTCAAAGACTGTTTCTTAAACTGTTCTAATTGAAATTGATCAATAAGAGACTCTTCCTTTAATTCAATTTCTTCCTGCCTTACCATATCAGCCTCGCTCTCCATCCTTTTCTTTTTTAAACTCTCAAAGGTCAATTTTGGCTCTTCCTCATCTCTTGTTTCTTGTTTCTCGTCTCCAGCTTGTCTGTCTGCCGACGAGGCAGATTCCTCCTCCACTTCCACCACAAACTTTCTCTTTTCTTCCTCATCCCTTACCTCTGGTTTCTCGTATCTTACACTTTGCTTCTTTTTCCTCCCTAGTCTATTTTCCTCATCTACTCTCCCCACCATTTCTGCCACTACCCCCACCACTCCTTCATGAAAATCAATTTCCGGTTCCCATCGCAAAATGTTTGTTGCCATCTCTACTTCACCCAACTCCCCCAAACGAGAAAATACCACTTCCTCATCTTCCACAATACCTTGTTTTGTCATCTTGGCCAAATCAAATAAAATTTTAGCCACTTCGGTTGTATTCGTCATTTTTCCAGTTACCGCTATTGTTTTCCCCATATTTCCCGATAAAAAACAGGCTTTCATAATTGCCTCTATCACATCATCTACCGCCACTGTTGAAAAACTAAAATCTACCGATGGCAAAACCAGATTCTGATTCTTAGCCGCCAGCCATATTGCTTTCCCTAAAAAACCTTCTGCGGGCATTCCCGGCCCATATACATTTTCTACTCCAACTATCCTCCAATTTAACCCACTATTTTTTAACTTTTCTCTCCACCCGCTTATTTTTGAAAAATCGTCAATTGCCACCACAACCAACTTTTGATTTTTGTCTAAGTTTCGCCAAATTTCTTCATTACCTTCAAAATCAAAAACATAAGCAGCCTGTGTTGCCATCTCTTCCCCTTCCCACCACAAACGAATATCTTCCTTCTCCAACCTTTCCCTTAATTTTTTAGCCACAAAATTATCACCCAAAATTACCGCTCCGTTGAATGCACCATCCATACTTTCATTCTAAAGCAAAAATAGTCTTTGCGGAAATACTTCGGTTATTATGCGGTTATTGTCCATGTAAATGTGTCATAACTTGTCAAACCTCTCTTCTGCTACGTGAAAAAACGTCAATACTTTAGATATGTGAAAACATCAAATCCCCCGTTTTATTCTCGTTTCTTGTCTCTTGTTTCTCGTTTCTTGTCTCTTGTTTCTTGTCTCTTGTTTCTCGTCTCTTGTTTCTCGTTATTTATATCTAATTTTTCCTTTTCCCCAGTCTCACCAACATCAACATCATTGCCAATGCTTCCGTCATTACTGTCACTACCGCCGCCCCGCTAACTCCAAAACGGGGGATGGCGATTATATTCCCCACTAAATTAAAAACCAGTGCTATTAATCCCAAACCTAATATCTCTTTTTGCCCATCTCTTGAAACTAAAGTAAATCCAAACAAATGCCCAAGATATGAGAAAAATAATGAAAATGCCAATATTCGCAATACTTCAACTGAGGCTAAATATTCCTCCCCCGCTAGGGTAATAATCATCCAACTCGCAAAAAATCGTGTCCCTATTACCATCACTATTCCTCCAAACAATAATCCCCAAAAACCAAGTTTAAAAGCTTCTTTTTGGGATTTTTTTGCCGAAAGTAGGGGAAATAACCCTGACACTAAAAAATAAGCAGGCTGAATCAAAACTCCATATATTTTATAAGCCAAACCGTACCATGCCACTTCACTGGAACCCAAAAAATTTTTTATCATCAACGAATCTACCGCCCGATCATAAGTAGAAAAAACCAACATATACACTCCCATCGGCCAACTCATTTTCAAAATATTTCTAATAATTTCTTTATCAATCGTTTTAATATTTAAATTTCCTTTTCCAAGCCACCACGCCCAAACTAAACTTATTATCCTGGCCACTAAATACATCGAAAATACCCACTTTAAAGTAATATCACCCCTGTTCAACCACAACCCAATCAAAAACACCAAAGGAAACATTACTTCAACCACCACCTTAATTTCCAATTTTAATTTTGTCTGCCACACAATTCCCAAACTTCCAGCTACTGAAGTAAATAGGATCATCGCCCATGCCAAGATTGCCTCCACCCTAATCTCTTTTAAGTCGGGCCACACAAACACAAAAATCGTCGCCAATCCAAAGCTGATAATGGCCATTACTATCCTTAACATAGCCACACTTGACCACAATTTTATTCGATTATCCTCAGACTT
>JAGOPG010000043.1 GCA_017992115.1 Candidatus Shapirobacteria bacterium
GCATAAAAATATAGTACCTGTGGATCACCAGGTACAAATTTAAGTGCTTTTTCTAAATTCTCACTAGCCGTTACATAATCCTTTTGCTGAATTGCAATTTGACTAATACTCAAGTAACTTTGATATAAATTTGGCGATATCGTAACTGCTGTTTCATATGAATCTTTTGCCAAATCAAGACGCCCCATTTTGAATAAGATATTTGCTCGATTATGAAAGGCATCGGCATAATTTGGTTTTACCAAAGTAGATTGAGTAAAACCTTTAACTGCGTTTTCATATTGCCCCAATTTATCATAATCATCGCCAATATTGTTCCAGGCATTATGACTATTTGGCGATACCTGACAAGTCTTTACCCAAAGATTATGGTTTGTCCGCCAATCAACATTTCTCTTTAATACTAAATAACCATAAATTCCACATAATCCCACCAATAAAGACAATGATAAAATTGATATCCTTTTTTTATCATTTACCAAAAGTAAAGCTATAAAAGTAGCCATCCCCAAAGATCCCAAAAACATATATCTCTCCGCCACCAGCCAACTGACTTTTACCGGCGCCATAGATGGCGCTACTGCCATAAATATAAAAGCTAGAGCGAAAAAGTATCTTTTATCGTAGATAAAAAAGTAGATAAGAAGACCTAAATAACTCAATAATATTAACCAATTAAGCCATCCCGGAAGGACAAACATAGTATGGTACAAAGTCAAATCTACAGGAAATACATTTAATTGTAAATATTTTGGTATCGACAACGGATACTGAAAAAAGGGGCTATAAAAATAACTTTCAGAGGCATTTGTACCGCTATTTACATCGTCAACTCTTATATTCACTGCTGGCAAACTGGCCAATACCGAAACTATTAAAATAGCCAATACTACCATCCAATATTTTAAATATCTTTTAGTAATTTCCCGCCAATTTTCCTGACACATTATATATAAAATCAAAATCAAAAATATTGCAAAAGGTCGTGGTCTATCGGTAGCAAAGGCCAACCAAAAAAATCCTAAAGCCAAATATAAATTTAATGGTTTTTCCCGATCAATAAAATAAATAAAATTGATAACTGACGCCAATATATATGTCGCCAAGATCAAATAAATTTTCCCTGCATTCCAAGATACGGCTTCCACATGTATAGGCATAAAAATAAAAATGATAGTAGCCACCTTGGCAAGTAAATCATTTTTAAAAACTAGAATTAAAAAAACAAACGACAAAACAATAGTTGCCAAATACCACAAAAGCGAAACAATATGGTAGGGAACTGGACTGGTAACTCCAAACAACTTGTTAATAAAAAAATTTGTCATTACCATTGTATTTGGTAACAACATTCCATCTTTTTTTATATTAAAAGCAAAATTACCCAATTGCTGATTTTGCGGAAGAGTTGCATAGTCATCCGATACAAATGCACCACCCATAGCGTTGGCATATAAAAGCACTGCCATACCACAGGCAATTAACAAAAAAACTTTATATTTCTTTAAAATATCCAGAAACTTTGGCAAAAACTCATTTGTTTCCTGTATCCTGTTTCCTGTATCTTGTATCTTTTTTCTATTTTCTCTTAACTTCTTTTGAGACATGATTCATTTTAGCAAAAAAATGAGCTAGTTTTAATGTACTATGTCGCAATCTCCAGTTCTTTTCATCTATCGTCGCCAAATCCTCCAATATCGTTTTTTTAGATTTATCTACCTTGTAGCTAACCTCATTCGAATGCTCCATTCCGTAATACGATCTGAGTTTATTTAATTTACGTTGGTTTAATACCGAAAGATCAGCCATTACTATATGATCAAAATCTATTCCCAATTGTTTTTTAAATAAATCGGCATAAGCTAATTGATCACAAATCTTGCCCTCGTTTGCCTGAGTCATCAAATTGACCATCAAAATCTTTTTTGCATGACTTTTTTGAAAGGATTTTTTAAAATCATCAATCAAAAAATTTACCATCAGTGATCCATAAACACTTCCCGGGCATACAATCAACATTTCCGCGTTCTCTAATGTTTTAATTGCTTCCGGATGTGCTTTTACACGAGGTTCTAACCATATTTTTTTGATGTAATCACAAGACATCCTCAACTGATCCAAAAATTTCTCGCCACTATATTTTTTTCCACTTATAGTTTCAAAGTATAAGTTTGCCGGTGATAATGACACTGGTATTACCCGGCCTTTCAAATCAGCCAAGGTCAAAGATTTAAACAAGTTGTCTACCTTATCTAATGAACCGGTTTTTTCAGTCATAAACTGGAAAAAAGTATTGCCAAAACTTCTTTCCCGCCCGTCACGGTACCTCAGCATTTCCATCCAAATTTCTTTTTGTGAGCCATCGTTCCATAAAGAAATCAGAGCCCGCCAGAAATCAGAATTGGCCAAAAACATTCCTCTCTCATCTGTTCTCATTCTTCCCGTATCTCCACCATTATCAAAAGTAGTAACAATCGAATGTATATTGCTGTAACCTGCTTTTACCAATGCCTCATTTACTACCGGCATCCCCGTTCCGCCGCCAATAGTACAAATCAATCTTTTCTTATCCATTATTACTCATTATATACCACACACTCTCTACTACTTACTACTTACTATTTACTACTTACTATTTACTACTTACTATTTACTAAATTCTCTCCATGCTAAACTATTTCCATGTTATCTCTGATAAAAGAAATTAGAGACGTTTACAAATGGCGAGAGCTCTTATGGCAAATGGTAGCCCGCGAAGTCAAA
>JAGOPG010000016.1 GCA_017992115.1 Candidatus Shapirobacteria bacterium
TGATCATAGGGTGGATTTACTTGATTTAAATATCTGGCAAACACAATATCGGCTTAATGTCTTTGATAATACTCTAGTCTCAACCGATAATTGGTCAGCTGATTTTAATCGGGACAAAAAGGTCAATCTAATTGACTATTCTATTTGGAGAGAAAATTTTTGTAAAAATAAAATAATGTAGAATTAACTAGTGTTTATCCTTTTTTTGATATTATTCTATATATTTTTACCCCAACATCTTCTCGCCGCCCCTTCTTCTCCTAACATTCCCACCAATAAAGTCCCTTATGTTGGCACCTTTTATATGCCGGGTTTCAAAGTTGGTAGTATCCTCCCCGGCTGGCGAGGTATCGAAAATTTTGATCCTTCCAGAAAACCATTGCTTGGATATTTTGATGAAGGCAATCCCGAAACCATGGATTGGGAAATTAAATGGGCTCTGGAAAATGGAATTAATTTCTTTATTTTCGATTGGTTTCGCTGTGCCGATGGTACCAATATCAAATGCAATGGCGACACCGGTGTTTTAGGTAAACCCATTACTCCCGATAAACTTATGTATTCTGCTTCACTTCACCAAGGCTTTCTAAAATCTCAATTCCAAAACCAAATGAAATTTGCCATTATGTTAACCAGACATGGAGATAATGTTCCCCTATTTTCCACCAAAGAAGATTTTCAAAACAATCTTCTCCCTTTTATTATCGACAATTATCTCAAAAAATCGAACTACCTAAAAATAGGCAATCGTCCCGTTATTTTCTTTTTTGGAGTTGAAAATCCAGACAATAGTTCTGGATACAACAAAATCAATTCTGAAATTATTCAACTTATCCGCCAGCGTCTTCAAGAAAGTGGTTTAGGAGATCCTTATTTGATTGCCGAAGATCGCAACTTTACCGCCCGAAAAAATACCGTCATCGATTCTTACAAACAAATAGGTTATGATCATAGTTTTTCCTATTGGCCTCAAGTCTATCAAAGCAATGGAGAATATTTTTGGGGAAAAGCAGCTTCTATTACTGAAGACCAAGCACTTAATGGTATGAAAGAATCCTATGATTGGTTAAAAAACAATCAACATCTGCCTTTTATCACCAATGCCAATCCCATGGCCAATGGCGTTAACCAGCCTCTTTGGACCCTCTCCCCTCCAAAATATGAAAATCTGATCACTTATCTAAATTCCAATATCATGCCCAGTATTCAATCCGATCTCGGCAAACAAATGCTTATCGTTGATGCCTGGAATGAAATTGTCGAAGGTCACTGGATTGCTCCTACCAATAAATATGGTTTTGATTATCTTAAATCAATTCGCAAAATTCTTACCCAACAAAACAATTCTCCTGATTATCGTTCTCCTGCAGAAACTGGCAATGGTCCTTACGACAGCGAATATCAAAATCTACTAAAGCGGGTCGTTTCTCCTTCGGTTTTCGAAAATTCTGAGTTTTCATTTACCGGAAATAACGATTATAAAATCGCCGATAAATCACCTACCGGCAATACAAACAAACTCAGTTTTGGCGCTTGGTTTAACTTTCCAAAACCAAGTACAAACTTTATTCCCCTGGAAAAGGGTTATGGCTCACTTCATATGGTTCTCAATGCTTACGGAGGTGGCCAATGCGCTATCTCAACCAGTGATATTAGTTGGTACAAAACAGGTAGCACTGCAAGCTGGGACCCCTCTACTATTACTTTTAATGAATGGCATCACCTTTTCTGTGTTTACGATGGCTCTAAATTACACACTTATTTAGATGGGAAAAAAGCTGGAACTTCCAATATCTCTGTAACAGGACTTACCAGTGACCCTTACAACGACTTTACTTTCGGAAAAAATTATCAAGGAAAAATTGCCAAATTAAAAGTTGTCAAAGAGGCCTACACCGATTCTCAAGTTTTGGCTCTCTATAATAGTACAAAAATAATTTCCACCCCAACATTACCACCTCCCACTAACTCTCCCTCTATTACTCCTTCACCTCTCCCGGGTGATGCCAATGGAGACGGCAAAGTAGACGCTACTGATTTTAATATTTGGAAAATGGAATATTCTTCCATTCTTTTTAACAATAATCCTAGGGGTAAAAGAGCTGATTTTAATAAAGACAACAAGATTGACCTAGTAGATTATTCTATTTGGCGCGCAGGTTTTTGTAAAAACTAATTATCCCTATTCTTCCACAACATTTTTAGAGTTCTCCACACGTTTTGAAAACTCCCAAACACAATCAGCAAACCCGCACCCAAAACCCCCACCACTTTTAACCAGCCAAAACCCCCTTTATTTTCTTGTTTCTTGTTTCTTGTGTCTTTCGTCTCTGTCATATTCTATTTTACCTCTGTGGGCAATGATAGACTCGAACTATCGACCCCCGTCTTATCAGGACGGTGCTCTAACCAACTGAGCTAATTGCCCCAAGTTTCCTAGTATATCATAGGAAATTAACACTAAAGTTGGGCATATAAAAGTTTTCGTCTTGTACAATTTGCCCTTCTTTCAAGATATATACTTCAGGTCTTTTAGTCATATAAATCATTCCCGTTCCTTTTTTCGTCCCTTGAATTTTAAATTTCGCTACCACGATTTCTCCATCTTTTAATTTAGACACATCACCATTTTCTCCATTTATTTCTACATTTCCCATTCCTTGATCAATTTTTATCTCCCCACCTCTATCAAAAATTTCTTTATTTATTTCCCCCGATAATATTTTCATATTTAATGGCTCAAAATTAAAAGCCGTTGAGAATTTTACTATTTTTCGATCATCTGCCTTTATCTTCATTACCATTTCTTTTTCTTCACCGTTTTTTATTCCTCCTTCCATTTCAAAATAAAAATCACCAGAGACCTTTTCGTTTCCAATATTTTGTTTCAAGTCGTATTTATTTGACAACAAATAAAACGCCAACAAAGTCAACAGTACTGCTCCAAAAGCCAATAAAATTTGTTTCATATTACATATTCTATCAGTAATCTAACCGTGTTTTATCATCATTTCAACCACTTTTCTAGCCACATTTATTCCCGTTGCTTGTTCAAAACCTTTAAATTGGCATTGTCTATTAACTTCCAAAATATAATCACTTCCCTCTTCATCTTTCATGATATCCACCCCACAATAGTCCAAATTACAAACTTTAGCCACTCTTTCGGATAAATCTCTTTCTTTATCACTCAACTGCCAAACATTTACATCCCCTCCTAGTGAAAAATTACTTCTAAATTCTCCACCCTTAGCCGATCTTTTCATCGCCCCTATTGCCTTACCATCAATTACGATTACCCGCAAATCCCATCTCGTTGGTAAATATTTTTGCCACAACATCATCCCTACATTTTTTTCATTAATTCGTTCCAAATATTCTTTCAACTCGTCTCTGTTTTCTATTTTTCTCACCGATTTTCCTTGTGAGCCCCGTTCATGCTTAACAATCACTGGATATTCCCAATCAACGTCTAAAACTTGTTCCCGAGTATAAAAAATCTTGGTTGGCACCAGTGGAAT
The DNA here is from genome assembly GCA_017992115.1 of Candidatus Shapirobacteria bacterium. Classification (GTDB taxonomy): domain Bacteria; phylum Patescibacteriota; class Microgenomatia; order UBA12405; family UBA12405; genus UBA12158. The sequence goes on from JAGOPG010000016.1 coordinate 3,522, forward strand.
TTCATTTTGTAAAAACACCCCATGCTGGGCAATTTTTCCCATTCTAGTCCACCCCAAATAGCTAGACGAATTAACACACTTCACCCCCTTTTTCTCCAAAATTCTTATAGCTAAATTTCTCGCTTCAGTATATTTACCACTTTTGGTCCCCGCCACCCTAAACCACAAACCCAAGGTGTTTTCAGCCGTCAATTCCTCACCTTTTACAAACACTCTTGGCAACTCATCTTTTAAATCGAAACTCAATTCTCGATATAGCGCCCTATTTATCTCAATTCCCATTGCCATCGCCTCGGTCTCCAGCCTCTCTACTTCAAATTGGCTTTGTTTTAATGACATTGTAAATGTAACAATTTTCCTATTCATATTTTTTTAAAAAAATTAAATCGCGAACATGATGTTTTTTAGGAGCGCAACCAGTGCGTGAGAAACACACGTGTGAGCACCGCAAAAAACGTCATGCGAGCGAAGACAAATATTTAACAATTTCTGCAGGAGCATCTATTCCCGTCGCCTTCATAAAACCCTTGAACTGTGGCCCCTTATTTACTTCCCACACCACCGGTCTTTTTCTTTCTTTATCTCGAAAAGCTACATCCACTCCGGCAATAGCAATACCACAAGTTTTCGCCGCTCTTATAGCCATTTCATATATTTCTTGAGGTAATTCTGCCACTTCTACCTTGCCACCTGCACTATAATTATTTCTAAATTCATTTTTACTCTGGCTACTTCTTTTCATTGCCCCCAATACCTTTTCTCCCACCACCAACACCCGGTAATCGCCATCATTCGCAATATATTCCTGAAGCATATAACGCCTCCCTTCCTCAGTTTCCGTTTTCCGTATTTCTCTAACTAATTTCTCCATTTCTTCCAAATTGTTTACTTTATACACCCTTTCTCCTCTATTGCCCCCGCTTCCCTTAATAATCACCGGAAATGAGATTTCATTGTCTGATAAATTTAAAGTCAGTGTTTTTTGCGGACGTTGAGCCTGCTCTGTAGACTCGCAGGAAGCAAAAAATACCCCACGAGAATTTATCTCCGACATATATTCATACAATGTCCACAAAGACCCATAAATAGTCCTCGGCACTTCTATCCCCGCCTCCGTCAACTTCAACATTTGCCATGCCTTTCGGGCAAAACTTGGTTTCCCGAATTCCACAATTGGATCCACTATTTGCGGACGACCCTTATCCCCATCTCTTATACTATCTAGAATAAGATCTACTTCTTCCCAGTGTTTTCCTGTCGTTCTAAAAAACAATACATCGTAATCCATAACATTTTTACCTTTTAATTTTACTTCCCCGTCCAAGGTATCAAAAAAAACCTTATTATAAGAAATTAGATCCAATTCTTGCCCCAATTTTTCTGCTGCCTTTTTCACCAACACCAAATGTCTACTAATCTTTCCTCCAAAAAAAACTGCTATTTTAGTCATTTATCCCTCCTTGCACTAATTAAAAATCCCTCCAAGTCTTTCCTCCCCAACAAAAATTTCGTTCTCAATTTACTTCTATCAGCCACATTTACCGCCGTTATTACCTTTTTCCCCTGAAGCCAAAAAGTAATTCCCACCACCGGTCTATCCTTGTGTCGACCTAGACTGGATTTATAATGCCTGTAATACAAGATCCTCTCCGATGCCAATAAGCCTAATTTTAAGGCTAAAGCTCTGTCTATTGAACTTCTAAAGGCTCCCGTATCTACCTTAGCTCTTACTTCCACAACTCGGTGTTTTCTCAATTTTAATACCTCACTTTTTTCTAACTCTGGCTTAAACCCTTTGGGAATTTTAACCTTAATTATTTCCAGCGGCTTAATTGTTTTCATATTTTCTTTTTCTGCCACTTTATCAGCAAATTTTTCCCCAAATAAATATTTAGCCAAAGAAATCGCATGTTCATCGCTTCTCACCACCACATCTTCGATTTTTTCGATTCTCTTTTTTAAACCAGCTTTATTACATATCTGAATCGACAAACCCGGTCTGGCATTAACTTCCAACACCTTTGGTCCATCCTCTTTATCCAATACCACATCCACCCCCATAAAACCCAATCCCGGAATTGCCTTTTGAGAATTTATCGCTGTTTCCAATATCTCTTTCCAGAAAGGAATTTTAATCCCATTAACCTTTCTCATTTTCTTTTTTCCATAATCATATATTTTTTTAATTTCTTCTCCTTTACCTTCAATCCCGAAAGTAGTAATTCCGGTGGCTAAATCTATTCCTAAGCCATAAGCACCTTGTTGTAAATTAGCCTTACCGTCACTTTTTTCCGTAGGAATTCTAAACATTCCCATGATAGGAACCCTATTAAAGATAATTATTCGAATATCCGGGGTTCCAGATTTGGTTAAAGTCAAAAACATTGGATGTATCTTGATTCTTTCCTCAAAAATCACCCCATCTGGACCTCCATGTATACTATATTTTCCCGATAATATTTCCTGGCAATGTCTTTTAATGTCTTCCAAATCAATAATTTTTCCATCCATCAACTGGTATCTCTCCCCCCCTAGTTTCTTTCTAATTATCAATATTCCCTCTCCCCCATAGCCACTAACCGGTTTAACCACAAAATTATTCTCTAGTATTTTCCAATCAAAATTGACTAAATCATCAATGTTTTTTATTCTGGCAATTAATTTTGGAACTCCAACTCCAAATTTAGCCAAATATTTTTTTGTTTTGTATTTATTATCCGCAATTGCCCTGGAAAAGGCGTTATTTTTACGCAAATATACCTTATTTCTCTCGTTTTTGGTTAAAAACTGCCGATAATCTTTAAAGTTTATTCCCCACATGTTATTTCTTATTTCTAATCGCCCCTTTAAATCTTTTTATTTCCGTCAATCTTATTCCCCCATATCGTCCTACTATTATATTTACCACTATTACTGTAAGTATTACAATTTCTGAATATTCCAGCACAAAATCTCGCAACCATCCAGTTTTCATAAGCGTTGCCCCAAATATTGCCAGCAACAATGTTCCTACAGTTAACCTCAAAGCCTCTTTTTTACTTTTAGATAATTGAGTACGAATAAATTCTTCCGTCAATAAAATCATGAAAAGTATTGGAAAAATTGATATTTTTTCAACATCGGACACTCCAAAATATGCCGCCAAAGCCAAAATCGCAAATACTGTAAGGCTAATTATCAATAAAGTAATTGATCTTCCCGGCCAAAAATGCAATTTCCATTTTCTCAAAATCATATTTCCCAAAAGCGTTACACCTAATATTGCTATAAACAATATCAAACCCGCCCGCAAACCCGTTGCCAATAGTGCTACCGCCATCATTGTTGGCATAAAAATGCCATATCCCGACACCCCTACCACATAGTGAAGCACCGACACTATCGATGCAATCAAAGGTAATAATAATAGTAATACAATTGTATTTTCTGGTACTCCCCGCCTTATTGCTCGATTAACTATCACCCTTATTGGGTTCCAGCCGTTCCATTTTACCTCGGCTACTTCTTCTTTTTTACCCACTACTTCCGTTAAGTTTTTTGTTTCCGTTGGTATCACTATTTCTGTTGGTATTGGAGTCACCGCCGGCGTCAGAGTCGGAGTTATCCCTCTAGCCAAAACCGTTTCCACGTTACTGAAAAAAAATCCTAAAAAGAGAAACAAGAATAGGGGGGCAGTTTTTTTCATTTCTTGCATTAATAATTCTAACTGATAATTGTCCGTCTTTGGCGGAAAGATTGTAGATTAAATAAGTGGCGTATTATAGCACCATTATTTCCCTGTTTATTGTATAATCCAACTAGATTATGCTCAAACATTTAATTGCCCAAGTTGATATTTCAGATACTCCCTGGGGTCCCGGCGGTAATGTCAGTACTGTCTACCCACAACCTGCTACTTTAGTAAATATTATTGTCAAAAACAGCCTAATTGTCGCTGGAATAATTTTCCTAGGCCTGCTTGTCGCTGGCGGTGTCATGATGATTGCTTCTGCTGGTAGTGGAGACCAAAAAAAGGCAGCTACTTCCAAATCCCTTATCACCGATGCTGCTATTGGCTTCTTGGTAATTTTTACAAGTTACTTTATAATTCAGATAATTGAGATCCTAACCGGTATCAATATACTCTAAAAAATATGCTTTCAATTTTTGGCACTATTTCAAATCCAACTAATATTCCTAGTGTCAAAGGTAGTGGATTCTTCACTTTTTTAAGTACCATCTTTAAATTTGCCGGTGTTGTCGCAGGAATTATTATGGTTGTCCAGATTATCATGGCTGGTTTTGATTACATGAGTGCTAGCGGTGACCCCAAAAAAACTGAGGCTGCTGGGATTAAAATTTGGAATAGTATTCTTGGTCTCATCATCGTCGCCTCCGCCTTTCTAATCGCTGGTATTGTTGGCCGTCTTACCGGTATTGATATTATCAATCCCACCATCCAAGGTCCTATTAATTCCCCATCATGAAACAAATCAATTTAATTTCTCAAAAAACTACCTACAAACTCACTGGGCCCGGCATTGATCCCAACCAAAACGGCACCCCCGTTGCCACTCTTGAAAAATTAGTCAGTAATATTATCGGAATTCTGACTCTGGTTGCCGTTCTTTGGTTCGCTCTTCAAATAATTTTTGCTGGATTAGGTATGATTGGAGCACAAGGAGATGAAAAAAAGCTCGAAGAAAATCGTTCCAAATTAACCAATGGAGTTTTAGGATTATTTATTGTGGTCATTGCAATGGGCCTTACCGCTCTCTTATCCAAATTATTGGGACTAAGCAACCCCTTCGACCTTGAACCCATTTTTAAAGGAATGGATTTATAATTTTATGGCTATCTGCAACCCTCTTATAAAAAATTGTCAGCAACAAACCGAAAATCCAACTGTTTATACCAACAATGTCATTCAGGCTGTTTTTTCCATTTTCCTGATAGTTGGTGTTCTTTATTTTGTCTGGCACGTAGTAATGGCAGGTTATCATTTCATAAACAGCCAAGGCGATCCCAAAAAAATTGAATCAGCTAAAGACCAGCTTACTAACGCCTTTATAGGTATTCTTGTCATTTTCGTGGTTTTTGCCCTTCTCAAATTTGTTGGTTATATTTTAGGCATCAACAATTTAGAAAATCTTACTCTAAGCCTGCCTACTCTTTAACTTTTTACTTTTAATTGTTAGAATTTATTAATTATATTTTAAAAATTTCAATATGTTTTCAAAAATCAAAGAAAAACTGTCCTTCGCTCTTATAGCTGCTCCTATTTATGCCCAAGAGACAATAAAAATTGAACCAGAGGGTTTTGGTAAAGAAGTTACTTCTATTACCGTTGGAAGTATCGTTTCTGGTGCTATTTCTCTAGCTATGTTAATTGTCGCTCTCGTTTTCTTCTTCATGCTCATTCTCGGTGGTCTTAAATGGGTCATGGCTGGCGGTGATGAAAAGAAGGTTGGAGAAGCTCGCGGTCAAATTACCAATGCTCTTATTGGCTTAGTCATTGTTTTTGCTGCTTTCGCTATTATGAAGCTTATCGAAACTATTTTCGGTATCAAACTTCTCGGCGGTATCTCTATTCCTACCTTCAACCGCTAAGTTTCTAAGTCAACTTATAAAACCCCCTGCGTTAATCGAAGGGGGTTTTGATTTATACTATAATGATTATATGAACAAACTATTTATAACTATTTACTATTTACTATTTACTGTTTCTCTCTTCCTGGCTTCTCCTACCTATGCCGCACCCAAAGAATGGGGAAACCGTTGTGTTCAATATGGTGATGTTGCCACTATTCAGGGCATCGAATGTCTTTTTTACAACATTCTCCAGGTTATTGTTATTCTTGCTGGCTTAGCTTTTTTTTATATGTTCATCAGTGGAGGTTTCAAATATCTCACTTCTGGCGGCAATGAAAAATCAGTTGCTTCTGCCTCCTCCACCCTCACTATGGCCATTCTTGGACTGGTCGGTATCATCGCCTCTTGGTTAATCCTAAAATTCATTCAGAATTTCACTGGCGTAAATGTTACCATTTTTCAAATTCCCGGCTAATGAAAAAGGTTTTTATTATTTCTTGTTTCTTGTTTCTCACCTCTTGTTTCTCTTTTCCCAAAACCGCCCACGCTTTTTCTCTCTGGGATCTTCTTTTTCCACCCACTCAAATCAAAAACGCCACTCGAAAAGCCCCAAACAAGGCAGTTGCCCCTGAAATTCCCAGCGATGATAGTTACTCAAATACATTAAAGAACAACACCAAAACCTGCAATGGCGAAACCGTCGTCTCCAACAGCTGGTCTCCAAAAACTGAAGATATCTTTGATGAAAATGGCAACAAAATTGGTACCACCGAAGTTCCTCAAGATGCCGAAAACTTAAATGGTAACCTGGATTTAAAAAATATTTCAAATGAATATTACCGAAACTTTCAATCATTTTTTGCTAGAGGTGCTATCAAGTGCACTCAAGCTGCTGCCAACAGGACTTTTAACAGTCTGGAAATGAATGGTACCAGCGCTTCTCTCCGTTCCTTGCCAAGCAATCAAATTAATTACTATCGAAGCCAATTCCTCGTCGAAGCCACCAATTCTCTCAACGAAAGTGAACAACTAGACACCGTTGCCCAAGATTACCAACTTGTCTGGGATTGCCAAGGTACCTGCCAAGAACTAAATTCCGCCACCGACACTTCTTCTTGCCGTCCGGTTTATCTCAGTGAACTTGTTTTTGGCCTTCAAAACGAAAAACTGTATTATCCCAAACCTGATTCTGAACCTGAAAATTTCCCCTCAAACATTCTCACCCCGGTTCTCGCTCATTATAGCGGTTCTTGTGGTAGCTATGGTTGTTATTCCCATCGTTCCAATGGAAAAAGTTTCGTTCCCCTCCCCAAAGAGGATTATTTACTATTCTACAAACAGCTCAATTTCATCCCCAAAGGTAACGTCAATAGTAAAGTAACCATTACCAATTATTATGGTTGGGACATGAATACTGAAACCGCCACTAACCCACGCGATGAAACCTATGATCGGACTTTACCAAACGCCGCTTCCGCCTATTCTCCCAACGCCAATACCTTATCTTTTGTCAGTCCCAGCAATCAAAAATCCTTGGAAAATACCGATATTTGTGATGATACTACCATTAGTCCCTTGACTAGCCGGGACGTACCCCAAGAATTAAACATTTCTGCCTTCGTAAAAGGACTAATTAAACATCTCGCTCCGGGCGAGAGTTTTTCAAAAAGTTATTCAAATCACACCGCTAGCACCTACGACAAGCAAATTGAAAATAATGTCAAAATCAGCGAACAAGCCTATTCAAACATGCTCCCTTCAAAGGTAATTGAAGACAACAAACTACTAGAGGAAAGTTTTTCCAGTAAATCCTCTGCAAACGGCAATGCTCCTATTGTCGACCCCGGTTATCGTTCCGACAAAATGTACCAAGTTATGCGTTCACTTCTTCGTCCATCAAATTGGTAAATATTTGTTAAAATAATCTTATGGGTAGCCCCACCTTTAAAAAAATTTTTCTTTTCCTTCTCCTACTCTTCTTCTCCTTCTCTTCTATTCCTACCCTTGCTCAAAATGAACCAACTCCTACAGGCGCTCCCGCAAGTAGAAACAATATTATTCTTCAAAAGCAAAAGGCCATACAAGAAAACACTGGTCTTGAATCATGGACCAACGAAGCTATGGGAAGCAATTTCACCGCTCTTTTCCTTGGTCTAAATGGTTCTGTGCCTGAAGAGGTATTTGATTCTATGGAAAGTGGTGAAGAGGAAGAGATTTCTTATTCTCCTGGTGGTGCTATCGGTGATGTCAACCAGCGTATCGCCTCCCTTTATACTCCCCCAGCTTCTGGCATTGAGTATTTAGCCCAAGTTAAGGATAATTTTTTAGGAAAACCTGTTTATGCCCAAGACAGTACTTTTCAACAATTACAGTTTTTACTTCCCATATGGCGCTCGTTTAGAAATATCATCTACGTTTTAGCCACGTTACTATTCATAATCGTTGGCCTAATGATTATTCTCCGGGTCAAAGTCAGCCCTCAAGCAGTAATCACTCTCCAAAGTGCAATCCCCCAGATTATTACCACTCTAATATTGGTCACCTTTTCTTATGCCATTGCTGGATTAATTATCGATTTTACCAATCTGATTCAGGGAATATTCATGTCTGCTCTTTTTTCAGCCAGTGGCAAAAATCTTACCACCGATTATCTTTTTGAAAGTCAATTTTGGCACCAAACCTGGATAAACGGACTTTGGGATGATATTCAAAAGCTTTTCGTAAAATATCCCACTCTCGACTATAGTTTTTCTTCTCTTACAAACATGGATGCAAAAATATTTAGAGGTCTGGCTCGAAGATTATCCCCACGTCTTACCACTGGCATTTTCCTTGGAAAATTAATTGGCAAAATTACTGTTGGTTTCATGGGTGATTTATCGGGCGGTATCGGTGGAGCCATTTTACCCCTAATTACCTCCATTCTTGTCTTTATTTGGTCAATAAAATTGTTTTTTGGTTTACTCAAATGTTACCTTATGATTCTTTTTAAGATCATTATTGCTCCTTTAGAAATCGGTATGGGAAGTATTCCAAACTCTAAAACGAATTTTTCTAGCTGGTTTATAGATATTCTCTCCAATGCCATTACTTTCCCCGTCGTCGCTATTTTTATTGTTCTTGCAAACGTAATTGTCGATGTCTTTGAAAAAGGAGCTCAAGCAGGAGGTTCTTTATGGATGCCGGGACTTATCGATGCTACCCGTCTATTCTCTCACCAAGATAGAGCATATGTATCCTTGGGCGCCGCCCTTGGTCTCGTTTGTCTATCTCTTATGAGCAAACTTCCCGACCTTATTCCTGCCGCAATAAAGAATATGAAAGGCGCCGACTTCGGCAAAGCTATTGGTGAA
>JAGOPG010000044.1 GCA_017992115.1 Candidatus Shapirobacteria bacterium
CAAGGACGTGGTCGCTGAATTAAATATCCCTGGTTTTGATCCGCAAAAAATAGACATTTCTATTGATAATCAAGTTCTAACCGTTAAGGGCGAAACAGAAGAAACTGAAGAAGAAAAGAAAAGAGATTATTGGAGAAAAGAGATTCGAAAAGGTTCTTTTGAACGAATGGTTCGCTTGCCGGCAGAGGTAGATGAAAATAATGTGGAAGCCGTCTATAAAAATGGCGTTTTGAAAATTGTAATGCCCAAAAAAACGTCTTCAAGCCAAACTAAAAAAATTCCGATTAAAACTAAAGACTAATGCCTAAAACTTTACCCATAGTTTTTCTTCTCATTGCATTAGTGGTTGTGCTATTTGCTTTAAGATACAGCCCCGTGCCCGTTCCTTTGCCCGGGGCTGGTTCTAATAATCAAAATACTTTTCAAACAACGCCTCAGCCAACAGTTTATACTGGACCGCGACCGGAAACAGTTATTGTTAATGGACCAAAAGATTGGGAAGAAGTATCTACTACACCTTACGTTGTTTTTCAATATATTGCTTTGTGGGAAGGAGATTTCCGAGATATTCTTTTTGAAACTAAAGTAGACGAGATTGATAAAGATTGGCAGCGGAGTTCCGGTAATAGTCGCGTAATTCAACTTTTACCCGGGGAACATACTTATCATTTTCAAGTTCGGGCAACAACAAAAGATGGCATTTATGATTATACGCCGGCAATGCGAATTTTTAGGGGCAATATTTCCTCAAAAACATCCAACGTTAAAATTAATTCGGTTATTCCTTACGCCTCGCCTCAAAAAATCATCATATTTAATTCAGGGCCAGATATTGATCTAACTAATTGGACAATTGAAACATCAGCAGGTTTTTTCACGATTACCACCGGAGTTCGTCTATTTCGGCCGGATAGCCAAACCATTCATCAAAATATTATTTTAAAAACTGGCGATTCGCTAATTGTTGTTGAAGGATCAAGTCCTTTGAGTTTTAATTTTTATTTAAATCGGTGCTTTGGTTATTTAACCAACGAGTATAATTTTAGTTCGCTTTTTATTAAAGATTGTCCACGTCCCAGCTATACCGACATCTCATATTTTTCCTCAGCCTGTCAGCAATTTATTAATAATTTAGATACCTGTCAGATTCCCTCTTCAAATGATATCAATCGTTTTAGTAATGATCCTGCTTGTCAGCAATTTATCAAAGATTATTATCACTATTCTTCCTGCGTTGATCGCTATCAATCTGCATCAGATTTTTTTAAGAAAGAGTGGTATGTTTTTGTGAATCGGAGCCAGTTTATTAGCACAAGTCATGATCGGATAGTGTTGCGCGACGATAAAGGATTAGTTGTTGATACCTATCAATATTAATTAGAAAAAAAGATAAAATTTTCTGAAACAAATATTGCCCCCGTAGCTCAACGGATAGAGCAGTCCCGTCCTAAGGGAAAGATGTGGGTTCGATTCCTGCTGGGGGCACTAAGAAAAGTCAAAACTTACAACTCAAAAGTCAAAAGTTACGACAAAACGAAAGAAATTCAAATCTCAAAATGCAAGATGAAAATGCAAAGCGAGCGGCTAAAATAATAAATTTCCCAATGCGCTATTGGCTTATATAATATTTCGAAAAATATATTAAATTTATATAATGATATTAAACACTCACTCTCTACTTATTAACTTCTGAAAAACGTAGTCTCAAAAAATAAACAAAAAGTTTTAATCTAAAATATATTAATGACTGTACATCAATATTCAAAAAAATATTCAAAAAGTTTTACCTTAATTGAATTACTTATCACCTTGGGGATTTTAGGAGTATTGATGGCAGTGGTTGTAATTACTATTAATCCTGCCGAATTTTTAAAACAATCCAGAGATACAAAAAGGATGTCAGATATATCCAATCTGCAAACCGCCATCAATCTTTATTTATTTGAGAGTGGTTCACTTGGTACTCCGGGAGTAACATATATTTCTATTCCTGCTGCAAACTCCGATTGCTCTGATTTAAACCTACCAGCTGGCTCTTGGCATTGTGCCACTTCTGACAACTATCTAAAAGTTGATGGCACTGGCTGGTTGCCTCTAAACTTCAGCGCTTTAACCATCAGCTCTCCCTTAAGTGTTTTACCTGTTGATCCTCAAAATAGCGTTTCCGAATCCTATTATACGTATTCTACTGATGGTTCTGGTTTTGTGATTACGGCTGTTCCTGAATCAAATAAATATCGTAATAACTCTGATCTTTTAACTGGTTTTGTTGCTTCCGGTGCTTCTGATAAATTAGTTGGTGGTAATTTTCCCAATGGTTGGGTATTTGTGCCCGGTGATCCAAACTTTAAAACCCCTGGTTTTTGGGTTATGAAATACGAAGCCAAATGTGTTTCTGGAAATACGCCTCTTACTTCACCTGATACCGGCTACCACACCTACAACAATAGTAGCCAACCTTGCACCGGCGATAGATATATTGCTTCTACGTCTGAAGGCTATCCTATTGCTAATATCTCTCACAATACAGCCAAAGCCTATTGTCAGTCAATTGGCGCTCATCTTTTAACTAATGATGAATATATGACTATTGTGAGAAATGCTGAACAAGTACCATTGAATTGGTCAAATAATCAAGTGGGCAATGGTGTTCTTCCTCGAGGTAATTCTAATTCCGCAGCTGCTCAAGATGGCTCAAGCATTTATGGCACTGGCTATACTG
>JAGOPG010000017.1:0-4359 GCA_017992115.1 Candidatus Shapirobacteria bacterium
TTCAACGACTGTGCAACTGTCTTAATCATCTATTCAGTGAAATTGAAAGAGCGGTGAAGATGCCGTTTAATTACATCAGGACAAATAGACCCCATGAAGCTTTACTGGATCTTTACATTGATAAGAATCTAAATATTGTCGAGCGTAGGAGGGAGACTTCGGTCACCAATGGAACACCTCCCTTGTTTATTTTTGAATCTAATCCACTCCGATGGATCTCGGAGGGTAACAGTGTATGGTTGCTAGTTTGCCTGGGGCAGGCACCTGCAAAAAAGTAACGCGGGTATACAAAGGTCAACTTGGTCCGGCTAGAAATCGGACCAGAAGTACAAAAGCAAAAGTTGGCTTGACTGTGAGACTTACAAGTCGAATAGCACTAGTTTACTAGAGCTACTCCGGGGCTTGACGCCCGGAGCAGGGTCGAAAGACGGTTTTAGTGATCCTCGTGACCTATTTGGTATAGGCACGGGCTTACTGGATAAAAGCTACTCTGGGGATAACAGGCTGGTCGCATCCGATAGTTCACATTGACGATGCGGTTCGGCACCTCGATGTCGTCTTGGCGCATCCTGGCCCTGAAGAAGGGGCCAAGGGTTGGTCTGTTCGCCCATTAAAGCGCTGCGTTAGATGGGTTCAGAGCGTCGCGAGACAGCTCGGTCTCTATCCGATGTAATCGTTCGTTTCTTGAAGGGATTCGTCTACAGTACGAGAGGACCTAGACGAGGGAACCGCTTGTGTGCCAGTTGTGCCGTCAGGTGCATTGCTGGGTAGCTACGTTCCTATTAGATAACTGCTGAAAGCATCTCAAGCAGGAAACTTACCCTAAGATAAGGAAACGTTTCCGCCTCATTGACGGAGGGAGATCGCCGGGAGACTACCGGTTAATACTCTGCAAGTGGAAGATCCGTAAGGATTTAAGCTAAGCAGTGGAAAGATCGAAGAAAAACTTAATATCTCAGCTTTTAGATCGCCGGTACTGGCGATTTAGGAGCTGTCAAGCAACTCAGTGTAGAGGCTAAGATAAACTTAAAAATATAACTAATTAAAATTTACTTTTTCAGTCTCGGTCGTTTGAGCAAAGTGGATCCACCTTTTCCCATTCCGAACAGAGAAGTGAAACGCTTTAGCGCCGACAATAGTCTTCCCGCAAGGGATCTTGAAGATAGGTCGCGGCCGGGACTGAGAAAGTAAAAACCCTCCCCTAACCCCTCCCTTGACAGGGTAGGGGGTAATTTAATAATTAATAAATTAAACCCGCCTCATCGGCGGGTTTTTTTGTGTTATAATTCTATGTTTTTAATATTGTCCGATTATAGGTTTATTTGGGGTAAATTCCACAAAAGGAAAAAATCCCACAAGTAAATCCCGGGTGACGGGATTTTTATTTCCGCCAGAGGCGGATAAATATAAAATGAAAAAAGTAACTAATAAAAAAAATAAGGGAATGATGTCGATGGAGGAATTGTTGCAATTGGAAGGGGTGCAGGTAGGTGGATTAAAAAAGGGCCAGGAAGTAAAAGGAAAGATTACAGCTATTAAAAATAAATCAATTTTTATTGATATTGGAGGAAAGGCTGATGCTGTGGTGACTGGAAAAGAATTTGAATTTGTTAAAGATTATGTGGCTGATTTGAAAATTGGTGATGAAATTGAAGTACAAGTAAAGAATCCTGAAAATGATAAGGGTCAAATTTTAGTTTCAATTCGGGGTGCAGCTTCGGGTTATGGTTGGAATTATTTTACTGAGAAAGAGAAAAGCGAAGGTGAAGTGACAGTTTTTGGAAAAGAGCTTAATCGTGGCGGGATTGTAGTGGTAGCACCATTTGGATTTTTTGGGTTTATTCCCGGTAGTCAAATTGGGGGAAAATATGAATCGGATCCGGAAAAATTGTTAGGTAAAAAAATAAAAGTCAGAGTACTTGAAGTTGATCAAAGTAAAAACCGGTTAGTTTTTTCTGAAAGATTAGTGTCAGAACCTAACAGGGTTGGTGAAGAAAATGAGGTCATAGAAAAACTAAAACTAGATGAAGTGTTTGAGGCAGAAGTGGTTAGGGTTGAGCCATTTGGAATTTTTGTAAAGGTTGAAAATGAATATGAAGGTAAGACAATGAAGCTTGAAGGTCTGGTCCATATTTCTGAAATTTCTTGGGAAAAAGTTGATAATGTGAACGAATTGTTTAAGCCTAAAGATAAGATAAAAGTTAAATTAGTGAACAAAACTGATGGACGATTACAATTTTCGATTAAGAGGTTAAAAGATGACCCTTGGGGAAAAATTGAAGAAAAATATCCTAAAGATAAAGACTTTGATGGTGAGATAGTGAAGATTGCAAATTATGGCGCTTTGGTTCGATTAGATGCAGGTATTGAGGGTTTGATTCATGTATCAAAATTGGCTGGAGTAACTTTAAAAGAAGGAGAAAAAGTTGAAGTTTATATTGAATCAATTGATACCTCAAAAAGAAAAATTTCATTGGGTTTGGTAAACACAGATAAAAGTAATGTGATTTATAAATAAAATAATATTAAGTAGAGACTCGATTAATCGCGTCTCTACTTTGTTATAATTGGTTATGAAAAAAAATATAAAGATAAATAAAAAAGAGATAACGGTCAAAGATGAGAATACAGAGTTGACTTATGAAATAAAGACGATAATTGCTATATTTTTATTGGTGACCGCTTACCCGGTAGGAGTAGTTTTGATGTTTATGTGGATGAAGTGGCCAACTTGGGTGAAGGTGTTGGTTTGCATACCTTTTTTGTCGATTGCTTTAATTATATTTTTGGTATTTGGAATAATGGTGACGACGGTGAGTAGGGGAAAGATGGACGGGACAAGATTTGTTGATAATAGGACAAAGAAGGAGATGATAATAATACCCAGTGCGGTTCGTTCACCTAAGTACAGAATAATTGACTACTAAATTTGGCTAAAGATAGGGTTATTTTTTGATGACTTCAGGAGAGGCGTTTAAAACGACAAAACCCTCCCTGACCCTCCCCTGACAGGGTGGGAATAAAAATTTTAGGTATAATTCCTTATGAAGAAAAATACTAAAACAGTGTTTGTATGTCAGAATTGTGGTAATGAATTTGTAAAATGGAGTGGACAATGCAGTGCTTGTGGAGAATGGAATTCGCTTAGGGAAGTTAATTCTTCAATTTTCAAACTTCAATTTTCAACTAAAAATAATAATAAAAATATAGAGACAAAAAAATTAAAAGAGATAGCAGAAAAAAAACAGTCATTTATTTTGTCAACGGGAATAAAAGAATTTGATCGAGTTTTGGGTCGAGGAATTGTGGCAGGGCAGGTGGTTTTGTTTGCGGGAGAACCGGGGATTGGAAAGAGTACTTTATTGACTCAGTTGATAGGTAAATTGGGAGGATTATATGTGGCAGGGGAAGAGACGGCACAACAAATAAATTTGCGAGTGGAAAGATTGGGTTTACCAAAAGAAAAATTTGAAATCTTGGAAAGTAATTTTGTGGAAGAAATTGGGGAGGTTTTAGAGAGAACAAAAAATGTATTCAATTTGGTGGTGGTGGACAGTATTCAAATGATGATGTCTTATGCCGAAGGCTCTGGAATACCAGGAAGTCTTGGCCAGATAAGGCAATCAACTTTTCAATTGATAGAAATGGCAAAAAAGAGTGGCATACCTATTTTTATTGTGGGACATATTACTAAGGGTGGGGAAATAGCGGGTCCTAAAATTTTGGAGCATATGGTGGATACGGTCTTGTATTTTGAGGGTGACAGAGAGGGAGAATTAAGAATTCTAAGAGCAGAGAAAAATCGCTTTGGGGCAACCGATGAAGTAGGGGTGTTTAAGATGGAAGAAAAAGGATTACGGGAAATCTCATCAGAAGAGGTAGCTCTAATTGATAGTAAAGTAGCTCAAATAGGATCAAGTTTAACTTTAGTTATGGAAGGAAGCCGACCAATGTTGGTAGAAATTCAAGCTTTGGTGACAGAGAGTTTTTCGACTTTACCAAAAAGAGTTTTTTTGGGAATTGATTTTAACCGAGGACAGATGCTTTCGGCGGTGGCTCAAAAAGTTTTGGGAATACCATTATATAAGTATGATATTTATGTAACAGTGTCGGGAGGAATTAGGGTGAATGATCCTGGGGTCGATTTGGCGGTGGTGGGGGCGATGTATTCGAGTTATAAAAACAAGAAACTAGAAAAAGTGTCGCCGGTACTGATTGGGGAGGTATCATTGCTTGGGGTAGTGAAAAAGGTAAAGTATCAAGAGAGGAGAGAAAAAGAAGTAAAAAATTTGGGAAGGGAAATGTTGAAATTAGAAAATGTTGCGGAATTGAAGAAACTGTTTAATTAATCTTCAATCT
>JAGOPG010000017.1:4459-5782 GCA_017992115.1 Candidatus Shapirobacteria bacterium
TTTTATGCCTAGAAAATCAACCAAGATTGTGCCGGAATTAAATTCTGACCAAAAAGATAAATTTTCAATTATTAACCCTCCCTTAGAAGGGAAGAAGGAGGACAATAATCGGGTGGGAATTGAGGGGGTGAAAAAGATACAAGACACGAGAAATAAAGAAGAAGTGAAGTCGGTGGCGACTCCAGTGAGGTTGGAGGTAATTCAGGGGGTGTTGGAAATTATGCCTGAAGGTCAGGGTTTTATAAGACCAAAATTTAACCCCGGACAAAAGGATGCGGTAATTGCTTCGATGCAGATCAGACGTTACAACTTACGAGCCGGAGATATGGTTTTGGGAGTAGCCAAAGCTCCAAAAGAAAATGAAAAGTATTGGGCATTGGTTAGAATTGATAAGGTTAATGGGGAAAGTTTAACTGAGGCGCAAAAAAGGCCAGAATTTAAGGACTTGGTTCCAATTTATCCGATAAAACAGGTTAAATTAGAATTTGATCCTAAGGTAACTTCAACTAGGATTATTGATATTTTTTCACCAATTGGATTTGGACAAAGGGGAATGATTGTATCACCACCAAAGGCGGGGAAAACGACTCTTTTGAAAGAAATAGCCGCTGGAGTGGCTGCAAATTATCCTGACGTTCATTTGATGGCTGTGTTGGTTGGGGAAAGACCGGAGGAAGTGACTGACATGCAAAGATTTATTAAAGGAGAGGTAATTGCTTCTCATTTTGATCAAAAGCCAGAAGAGCAAACCAGGGCAGCAGAAATTGCTATAGAAAGAGCGAAAAGACTGGTGGAAACAGGTAAAGATGTGTTTATGGTCTTTGATTCGATTACCAGGTTGGCCCGGGCTTATAATTTGGCTATTCCAACCTCAGGGAGAACATTATCTGGTGGTTTTGATCCAGCAGCACTTTATCCTTCAAAAAGATTTTTTGGAGCGGCTAGAAAAATTGAAAATGGAGGTTCCTTGACAATTATTGGTACTGCTTTGGTTGATACCGGTTCAAAAATGGATGAATTAATTTTTGAAGAATTTAAAGGGACGGGGAATATGGAACTAAGATTAGAAAGAAAGTTGGCAGAAAGACGTATTTTTCCGTCTTTTGATATATTAAAATCGGGAACAAGAAAAGAAGAATTATTGTTAAACGGAGAAACATTAAATAGAGTAATGGCATTGAGGCGGATGTTTGATAATTTGGATGATAAGGATCAAATGACAGAATTGGTAATAGAACAAATGAATAAGACGGAAAATAATGATGAGTTTATGAAAAAAATTGGAAAAAGGTAAAATAAAGAAACGAGAAACGAGAAACAAGA
>JAGOPG010000017.1:5882-11641 GCA_017992115.1 Candidatus Shapirobacteria bacterium
TTTTTGGGGAGAAATAGGTAATTTATTTTTGGGATGGTTGATACAGATTAAAGAGGTAACAGCCAAGTTGATGTATCGACAACGGGGAAGATTTTCCCGGGGTTTTATGAGTACTTCACTTGCGATTTTATCTTTTTTGGCGATTTTGTTTTCTAGTAAAATAGAAGATTTAATTAGGCAGGGCGAGGGTAAGGAAGGTGGCAGTGGTTATTTGATTATGGCAGCTGATGGAAATGAAGCAGGGACACAAACAATGATTTCTGATTTGCCAAAAGGAGAAATTGTTGAATATCGGGTGGAGGAGGGAGATACGGTGTCGAGTATTGCTCAAAAATACGGGGTAAGTATTGATACTATTATTTGGGAAAATGATTTGAAATCAGTAGATTCAATTAAGCCGAAGCAAATTTTAAGAATATTGCCAGTAACTGGAGTGAGGCATCAGGTGAAACGCGGAGAAACGGTTTATAGTATAGCAAAGTATTATGGAGTTGATGCACAAAGTATCGTTGATTATCCTTTTAATACTTTTAGTAATGATGAAACTTTTTCGTTGGCTGTGGGTCAAGATTTGATAGTGCCTGATGGAATTGAACCCAAAATTGCTCCGATTGCACCCAGACAAACAGTTAGGGTGGTGGCGGCAATTCCGGGAATTGTAGGTGAGGGTAATTTTATGTGGCCTACTAGTGGAAATATAACACAAAGGTTCTCTTGGTATCATCGAGCGGTAGACATTGCCAATAAAAATAATCCATCGGTAATGGCGGCAGCAACGGGTTCAGTAATAGCAGCAGGATGGAATGGTGGAGGTTATGGGAATTATGTGTTGATTGACCATGGTAATGGTTACCAGACTCTTTATGCCCATTTGTTAAATAAATCAATTACTGTGTCAACCGGACAAAAAGTGAATCAGGGTCAACAAATTGGAACCATGGGAAGTACCGGTAGGTCAACCGGAACACATCTGCATTTTGAAATAAGGTCAACAAGCGGAAATGTAGATCCATTGAAAATGTTGAAATAAGAAATCACCCCGAACCCCTCTTTGAGGAAGAGGGGCATTGGAAGAGAAAACTAGAATGTGGAATCTAGATTAGAGAGGTGATAAGCTGGATGTATGAATAAAGTATTATCAACTTACTTAAAGATTTGTTTGTTTTTACTACCGATTTTGTATTTACCGGTGAGTGTGGATATGATTAATTTTGGTAAAGGATGGTTCTTTTTAGTGTCGGCGATTTTAGGTTTGTTTATTTGGTTGATAGCTTCTTTAATCAAAAAAGACGAATTTGTAATTAGAACTAATAAAGCTTGGTGGTGGATGTTTTTATTGACTATTTGGGCAGGAATTTGGTGGTGGATGATGTTGCCCGGGGCCAGAATGAGGAGTTTTACAGGAATACCTGGAATGGGAATGATTTTGGGAATTACTATTTGGAGTTTTTTGTGGCTACAGCTGAAAAAACAAGATTATGAAAGTGAGGAAAATTGGTTAACGGTAGGAGTATTAGTTTCAGCAATTATTTCTTTGGTTGTTTTTTTGATCCCGACAAATAAAATGCCTTTGATTTGGCCCAAAAATAATCCACTTATCAGTCTGAACGTTGGCTGGACATTGATGGGTTCGCTTTGGAGTGAGTTTTGGTTGTTTTTATTGGTGACAATTATTTGGATAAGAAGATTATTTATCAAGCAAAAAAATAAGCAAAATTATGGCGGGGAAATTATGGTGTCGGCGATTATGGTGCTTAGTTTTAGTTTGAATATTTTTCGTTTAATTCAAACTAAAATTAGTTTTTTGGATTGGCATAGTGGGTGGATAATTGCAGTCGAGAGTTTAAAAAATAAGGCACTGCAGGGAATAGGGATTGGTAATTATTTAGAAGCTTTTAATCGATGGAGGCCGGATAGTTTCAACTCGACTCCGGTATGGCAGCTTGGTTATAATTGGGCGCCAAATTTGGGAATGCAAATCTGGACAGAGCTGGGATTGGTAGGATTATTGATAGCTATATTTGGAAGTTTGGCCATAATCAGGGGACAAACGAGTAAGGGTGAAAAGGTTGTTTCGGTGATATTGTTGTTGATTTTATGGTTAAGCCCGATCAATTTGGTGGTCGCTATTGTGGCATTATGGTGGTTGTCTCGAGGGATAGTTGGCCATGAGAAGAAGTTGGAAATGAGAGTTGGTGAAAATGAAACTAATATTGCTCCGGTATTATTGGCAATTATCGTGTTTGTGGGAGGATCTTGGGTATTGTACTGGATGGGAAGAATTTTATTGGGGGAGATTTATTATAAGAGATCTCAAGTGTCAGCAATGGCAAATGACGGGGTTAAAACTTATGAAACTCAAATAAAAGCGATTCAGGCAAATCCATATAATGCTGAATATCGTGTGACATATTCGCTAACTAATATGAATTTAGCTGTGGGTATTTTGTCGGGAAAAGAGGTGTCTGAAGAGCAAAAGCAGCAGGGTCAAGTATTAATCGAACAGGCGGTAAGAGAGGCTAAAGCAGCAACAGCTTTGGATTCAGCAAACGCTGATTATTGGAGCAATTTAGCGGCGGTATACCAACCGCTGATTGGTAGTGTGGATGGAGTTGCTGATTGGATTTATCAGGCTTTAACACAAGCGATTTCATTGAATCCGACTGATCCGGGGTTAAAATTAAGTTTGGGTCAAATTAGTTTTGGAGCTGGGCGCTACGAGGAAGCCGAAAGAATTTTTGAAGAATCGGTGAAGGTTAAAATCGATTTGGCTAATAGTTGGTACAATTGGGCTCATAGTGCTAAAAAATTAAATAAACTTTCGGAGGCAGTATATAGATTAAATCAGGCTGTGACTTTGGTACCAAGAGATTCGGGTGATTATGAACAAGCCAATAAAGAATTGGAGGCTTGGAGTAAGGAATTAGATGAGTTGATGGCCAAACAAAAAGAAGCGGCAGAGGCTGAGGCTAAGGCAAAAGCACCTGAAACTTTGACTAACCCTGAGGCTGTTCCAACCGGAGCATTAGAAGAGGATATTGTCCCTAAAGAATCAATCCAACTTCCGGAAACGATTACACCAACTCCATAAGCCTAGTTAATTTTTATGCCGTCCATTTTAATGCCGTCAAATTTTATGGGTTTATTATCAGAGTAGTAGACAGTAATTCGAAAATGATCGATATAAGCAGTTACTAAATTATGAGTTAATATATTTTCAACAAAAAAATTATGATTATTTTCAACGGTGATATCCCAGACAGTATCGGTATAATTTTTAACGATTTTGATTTTTTCGATTGGGTGCTTCTTTAAGTCAGTGTCGAGCAATTTATCGCCGACTTTTAATTTATCAGCTCTGATATATGAACCACTAACGTAAAATTTATGATTCTCGGTAGCCTTGATAATTTTGTTTTGATAATAGATATAAAAATACCTATTGTTATCGACGGAAATAGGAGAATTATAAATATTTAAGACTGTTTTAGCTTCGATTTTATTAGTTTTTTCATTATATGAAAAAACCTTGTCACCTACTTTAATGTTTTTAATTTTTTTGTAGCCCTGGGGAGTAGAAATGAGTGAATTTGGTTCAAGACTATAACAAATACCAGTTGGACAATAGTGTAGTTCAGTAGATAAAGCGAGACCAAAATCAGTATCGTTTATATCGGTATAAGTCCATGATTCATTCCACAGGTCTGTAGAGTCGCCATACGATTGATAATAATCAACGGTTCCGTAAAAATTAATGTTTCTCTTATCGGTTGTCCCAATGGTTCCATCTGATTTCACAATACTTACTCTGTTGTCATAGGCATAATAGTAATTATTAGCACCCGCTTGTTTTTTTTCAATTTCTGCAACTATTCCATCAATCGTTGTCCCGCTGGGGATTGAAAAACCAAAATTGGTTCCTTTTAGATAATAAGTTGTTGCCCCGACATTTGAAGGAGATTGTTGATAGGCATATGAATTGTCAGATTGAGTAATATTACTATAGGTTTTCCAGGTTATTGATCCATAACTAGTATCTACGGCGGTAGTACTAGGATTATTAGGGCCGGCGGTGGTATCGATGACTAGAGGGTAATTTTGATTGGGGTCGGAGAGCCAGGATTGGCCTTCGGAGTCGATGATTTTACTTAAAATGAGATTGGAGCAGTCGGTATTTTGGCAAGAAATTTCATAGTGGAGGCCATAGTTTCGATTGTCGGGACGGTTTAGTTCGTACATAACCGGTTCAGGTATGGTCCAAAGTAGTTCGTTTGTAGTGGTGTGATAAGCGTTGATTTTTTTACCATCGGGTTTTAAAACGGCATTGTGAAGCTCGATTTCTTGTTTTATTGTGGGAAAGCCTTGAAATTTATTTAAAATAACTTCTTCTAAAAGTCGATCGGACTGAAGGGTATAGGTGGCGGCCATGGATTTGTCGTCATTTTTATAAATTTCTTTAAATTCGAATTTATTATCTTCAACGTCATCTTTTTGACCTGAGCCGGAAGTGTTGATAATTTTAAATTTCATCCAAGCGTCCTTGACTTGAAACTTAACGGCCTTTTTCTGGCCAAAACCATCAGTAGAAAAATAAGTCTGAAAATTATTGGTAGTGTTCATAAAATTGTATTCCGGGTCAGAAGAGGGAACGATAGTAGTGTCTTTGTCCTGCCATTTACCATTGGAATCTTGGTAGTGAATGGCTTCTATACCGCTGGTGGCGGCATATTTGCCGCCACCAAGGTCATAGGTTTTGGCAGAAATGGTACGCCTGTCGGCAAGCTCTCGAAGTGGAAAATTTGGAGTAACAATAGAGGGGTCAATGTTGACAGGATAAACCCTTTTAGGGTCACTTAGCCAGTTGTAATCAGGAGTAAGAGTGGAGATATTGTTTTCAATTTTTAAACTAACAGCCTCACTGCGGGTACCAGAAGCGTCAATCATAAAGGGGCGGGGAATGGTGAATCGGGCATAACCATCAGGGTCAAAAAAATAGTATTGACCCTCAAAATATTGGGGTTTTAAATTGCCGAAATCCAGGCTAAATTTGAAAACGGGAGGAGAGGAAGGAGCTTTTGATAAAATAATTTCTTCTTTGATACCATTTTTTATTTTTTTATAAATGGCGTCAGTGTTTGGAGCAATGTTTTTGTAAGTGGTTTGGTTATCGGTACTAGTAACTTCAGAGGCGGTAGCTTCCATGGTCATAATGGCGGTATTGTTGGCGGTAGTTAACTTGAAATAGGGTTTTGAAGAAGATGTGGGGGTGATGGAGGAGGTGAATTTATCCGATTGACGACAAGCAGAAAAGAGAAAAGGGAAAAATAAAAGCAGTAGTAGATAGAAAAAATTTCTTTTTTGATTCATTGAATAAGGTTTATAACATAAATTAATTTATAAGCCACCAATTAATATTGACATCGTGGTCAAGAGCGGTGTCAATTGCAATGGTAAAGTTGGTGTCATTCTTATTTTTGATATATGGTACTTGGTTTTGGGTCGAACCATTGGGAGTAA
Organism: Candidatus Shapirobacteria bacterium; assembly: GCA_017992115.1. GTDB lineage: Bacteria > Patescibacteriota > Microgenomatia > UBA12405 > UBA12405 > UBA12158. The sequence continues at coordinate 11,400 of JAGOPG010000017.1, forward strand.
GGTAAACCATGGAGTTGGGAGTGAGTTGGCTGTTGTTAATGATAACTTCAGTTTGGCCTGTAGATAGGGTAATAGTGCCAGCGGTCGCAGCACTGGAAGTAGCATCGGGTGAGGTGGTGGCGAGACCAAGGACGGCAGAAGAAGTGGCGACGTTGATTTTTCCAGCAGTGAGTTTTTTAGTTTCAATTTCTTCGGCTTTGATTAGGCCAGCAGTAAGAGAACCGGTAACGGTGACGTTACCG
>JAGOPG010000018.1:0-2080 GCA_017992115.1 Candidatus Shapirobacteria bacterium
TTTTACTGTCATCTGCCCTTTCTCTTGCTCCCATAAAATTGGGAACAATAATTGCCGTTAATATCCCGATAATAGCAATTACTACCAACAATTCTACTAAGGTAAAAGCTCTTTTCAATATTCTCATATGCTACTTCCACCTCCGCAAATATTACTTATACACGAAACTCCATCACAACATTTAACCGTAAAATCACAGTATCTACCAACGGGAGTACAAGGTATAGGCGTCACCTTCGAAGAAGTTGGTGTAGGTGGAACAGGTGTTGACGTAGGCAATACAGGAATTGATATAACAGGTATAATTATCGTTCCACTATTATCTAAATCAAAATTCGGGCTGGTTATAGCAAAACAATAAGTTTTTCCCCCACAAAGATAAACCATGTCATCACCATCAACCTTACCATCATCATTTCGATCACACTGCAAATCGCGATCATTTTCCAATCTGGCAAAAAGAGCATAAGCTTTCCTACTTGCATCAGTTTTATAACAAAACTGGGGAAAATCATTCTTATTCTCTTTTGGCAAAATTTTACTGTAAACATAGCCATTATCTACAAATTCTGTACCCCAGTCAATTTCATTTCCGTTCAACACAATCTTTCCATTTACACTTGCTTCCGGAAATTTTCCATAATCAGCAAAATACATTGTTAATGCCTTGCCAACCCCATTTAAATCACCCTTACGCGAAACATCACTGGCCTTTCTTTTTGCCCCCTGAAACTGTGAAACAGCAATTACTGTCAATATTCCCATAATGGCAATTACCACCAAAAGTTCTACAAAAGTGAAAGCTTTTTTCATTCTTATTCTTAATAATATCATATTTAGTGTACTGGAGCTCGAGTGGCGCTAGGCACCACCGTTATATTTAAAATATCGTCAACAAAATTGGTACTGGAAACGCTGTAGTTAGCCCAAGGGAAAAGTTCCCCTAATTTTCCCTGATCGAAAGCTTGTGGATCTTTGGGATTGCTAAGTTTCGTCAGAATTTTAAAACTGTGGGGGCAATTACTGGGATCATGGGACCCCATAACGGTCGATATAAAGATTACATACGGCTGTCGTGTTTCCGGATCACATGGCCATTCCATTAACCATGGTTCAAATACGTCAGTTTCACAATTTTTCGGATCATTTAATTTGTATAAATACTCATTAATGCTGGGAAAACAACCCCTATCATTATAAAATTCTTCAAAGGCAATTTTAATTCTGTCCAAATCTTTTTTCCTCTGAACGTCATGGCTCCGTCTCACCAAAGCTGTTGGATTTAAAACCCCTATTGCCACTGCTATTAAAATCAACACCACCGCCATCACCAGAAGAATCTCCACCAAAGTCGCCGCCCTTTTCATAAACCAATTATAGATAATATATTTTCACCCCACCAGTAGGCAATCACAGTTCCAAACATTAAAAAAGGGCCAAAGGGAATAGGAGATAGCTTCTCCTTTTTTCTAAATAACATCAAAATCACCCCCACCACTGCTCCACTAATAAAAGCCGAATACATCGCCATCAAAATTCCGGGATATCCTAAAAATAAACCCATAAATAAGGCTAAAAATATATCACCCTCTCCCATAGCTTGTTGTCCTTTAATTTTAATTTTAGTCAACATCCACATAAATAAAGCCGCCAAAATAGCACTTATTACTTTTTCCTTGCTCATCCCAGTAAAAAACCAGTGAATTATTCCCAAACCTATAAGACTAAAAGTTGCCTCATCTGGAACCGACAAATAATAAAAATCAAATACCGCCTCAAACATCATCACCGTTAAAATTATAAATATAATTACTGTCCGAAAATTAAAGTCTGAAGATTGTAGATTGTAGATTGAAAATTGAAGATTGAAAATTATGGCAGTAGTAAGTTCTACAATTGGATAAGAAAAGGGCAATTTCTTTCCACAACATCGGCTTTTCCCTTTATAGATTAAAAAGGAAAGTAGGGGAATGTTGTCATAAATTTTAAGTGGTTTTTTGCAAAAATCGCAATAACTCCGTTGATCTTTTAAAAGTGATTTTTTATGCCCAAGCCGCCATACTGCCATATTAATAAAACT
>JAGOPG010000018.1:2180-9480 GCA_017992115.1 Candidatus Shapirobacteria bacterium
TGTTTAAAATGACGATGTCAAGGTATAAATAGGCATTATGACTGCTACTACCAAAAATCCCACCCCAATTCCCAGCACCACCATGATCAAAGGCTCTATCGCCGAAGTCAAGGCTTTTACCGCTTCCTCAGCCTCTTTAGAAAAGTATTCTGACACCCGTAAAAGTACCTCATCCAATTTTCCTGTCGCCTCACCAGTAGAAATCATTTGATTGACAAGCGGTGGAAAAATACCCGTATTTTCAAAAGAAACCGCCACTGAAAAACCTTTTTGAACCTTTTCAGCAATATCTAAATATGCCCTTTCATAAACCATATTTCCCGCCACCGAAGCCACTATCTTTAAAGCTTCAACCAAAGTTATCCCTGCCGTCAACAACATCGACATAGTCCGGGTAGTATTAGCCAGGATTGACTTTTCAGTCAAACGTCCCATAATCGGAATTTTTATCAAAAATTTATCCCGTTTATAGTGAAAATTTTCGTTTGCCATTCCCGCCTTATAAGCAAAATATAGGATTACTACCAAAATGGGAAATACAAACCAAACTTTTCCAACAAAATAAGAGACATTCATCAACGCCTGAGTAATGGCTGGCATTTTAGCAGTACCAAAATCGGCATACATCGCAGTCATTTTTGGAATTACAAAAATCATCATCACAAAAGCCACAACAATCATGGCAATAATCACGATCACTGGATATATCATTGCCCCCTTTACCTTTCCCTGAAATTCATTTTGATCTTCAAGTGTTTTGGCTAATTTTTCCAAAATATCATCAAGTACTCCCGCTTCTTCCCCGGCACTCACCGAAGCAATATACGCTTCACCAAAAATGTTTTTATACTCTTCCAAAGCTTTACCCAATGGCATTCCTCCTCGAACCTGTTTTAAAGTTTGCTTTATCACTTGGCTTAAACCACTATCTTCTTCTTGTTGATCTTGTAGTAGGGTCAAAGCGTCTGTCAACGGTAAACCAGCAGTCATCATCGTCGACAATTGTCGGGTAAAAGTGCTTACTTCTTTTGACCCTACCTTTCCCTTAATTTTACGCCTCAACTCACTAATCATGCTTTTTGATCTTTCCTCAATTGAAAGGGGAATTAGTCCATTATCTTTAATCGAATTAAACACTTCTTTTTTTGAACCCAATTCCAATTCTCCCTTAACCAGTTTTCCACTCCAATCTCTAGCTTTATAAATATATTTAGCCATTTTTTAGTTGCCTTAAACTATTTTGGAATTCTTGTGGTCTGAGAGCAAAGCTCATTGCCAATTGTTCGTCAACTATGCCCTTTTTTACTAATCTAGCCAATGATGTTTCCAAAGACACCATTCCTTGATCAGCCCCGGTTTGAATAATATTATCAATCATAAAAGATTTTCCTTCCCGAATCATATTAGAAGTTGCCGATGAAGCCATTAAAATCTCTGTAGCCACAGTTCTCCCCCCATCTGTAGTCGGAACTAATCTCTGAGACACAATCGCCGACAACACCTCAGCAAGCTGTAATCTAATTTGCATCTTTGTGTTTTCGGGAAAAACATCAATTATCCGGTCTATAGATTGAGCCGCTGAATTAGTATGGAGAGTCGAAAAAACCAAATGACCTGTCTCAGCCACTGTCAGAGCCAACTGAATCGTTTCCAAATCACGCATTTCTCCAACAAAAACCACATTTGGGTCTTCACGTAAAGAAGATTTTAACGCTTTATCAAAACTAAGAGTATCGCTTCCTAATTCTCGTTGAGAAACAATCGATTTTATTGGTTTGATAATATATTCGATTGGATCTTCAATAGTTACAATATTCACCGCCTTGTCAATATTAATTTCATTTAATAAGGAAGCTACTGTAGTTGATTTTCCGTGGCCCGTAGGCCCAGTAATCAATACAAACCCTTGACGTAAATTTGTAAAAGTCTTTAAAACTGGTGGCAACGCCAAAGTATCCAAAGCGGGAATTTGGTCAACAATTACTCTCAGAGCACAAGCTGGTGTTCCTTTTTGGGTAAAAATATTTGCTCTAAAGCGATTTTTATCCAAAGTTACCGAAAAATCCAATTCCTTTTCCAAAGCATATCTTTCCCTTTGTTCAGCATTCAACAATGACAAAATTATTTCCTGATCTTCCACCGGTGAACTATTGGTGATATTCATCAATTGTCCATTTATTCTCATTTTGGGAATTTGTCCCATTTGTAAATGAATATCGGAAGCCTTATTGGCAATCGCTAATCTACATATCTCTTCTGTTTTACTATGCATTTATTTAAATTATCAATCTTCAGACTTCAATCCTCAGATCTTTTTTAATTTTTTAATATTTAATTTTAACTTTTTTTATTTTTATTTTAAATTGATATTTGAAGATTGTAGATTAAAGATTTAATATTGCGCTACCCGCAATACTTCATCTATAGTGGTAATTCCTTCTAAAACTTTAACGTAACCATCTTGTTTCATCGTCAACATGCCTTCATCGATTGCTTGTTTTTGAATCTCACTTGCCGAAGAATGACTGACTATCAGTTTACTGATTTTTTCGGAGATAGGCATCACCTCATAAAGAGCAATTCTCCCTAAATATCCAGTACCATTACATTTCGAACAACCCACCGCCTTGGGAATCTGCATTTTTTTATTTTCTTTTTTCCATTTTTCTTCAATCATTGTGTATATCGGACCTAAAGTAGTTTTTAATTCTGTTTCAGTTTCAGGCGGAATGTCCGTATATTGCCGACACTCAGTACACAATCGCCGCAATACCCGTTGGGCAACCACACAAGTCAACGCCGAAATTAACAAAAAAGGTTCTACTCCCATATCGATCATTCTTGGGGGTGCTCCGGCAGCGTCATTGGTATGCAGGGTGGAAAAAACTAAATGACCGGTCAGTGAAGCATTTATTGCCAGCTCCGCGGTTTCCGTATCCCGAATTTCTCCGACCATCATAATATTTGGATCTTGTCGTAAAAAAGAACGTAATGCTGAAGCAAATGTCAATCCGGCTTGCACATTTACCTGCACTTGATTTACTCCCTTCATTTGATATTCCACGGGATCTTCAATCGTCACCACGTTTACTTTTGGAGTGGCCACCTTGTCCAAAATAGAATACAAAGTAGTTGTTTTACCTGAACCCGTTGGTCCGCAGACAATAATAATTCCGTGAGGCCTTTCGATTGCTTCCACTAAATTTCTCAAAGCCAAACCGCGTAAACCCAAATCCGGTAAAGAGGGGACCTTGGAAGCTTTTCGTAACAAACGCATTACCACTTTTTCCCCATAAGATACCGGTAAAGTAGAAATACGCAAATCGACCTCATTTCCATCAACATTGATATTAAAACGGCCGTCTTGGGGAATACGCTTTTCGTCAATCTTTAAATTTGCCAAAATTTTAATACGGCTTACCACCGCATCAAGTACGTTTCGGGGAAGTATATATTTTTCTTGTAAAATACCATCAATTCTGTAACGAACCCGGACGTTTTCCTCTAGTGGTTCAATATGAACATCCGAAGCCCGAGACCTTACTGCATATTCCAGAATTGTGTTTACAATTTTGGCAATTGGCGCTTCAGTTGTTATTGTCTTGGTTTTTTCTTTAGCAGCCATTGCTTTTTCCTCATCTTTTTTGCGTTCATCCAAGGCCTTACTTACTTCTGAAGTAATTCCTTTTTCCCGTTCATACTTTTCCTGGATGAAAGAATCTATTTCTTTTGACAAGGCCATAGATGCCTTAATACGCAAGTTGGTCTTCTTTTCCAAAAACTCAATCGTTTCCAAATCCAAAGGATTAGCCATAGCAACTTCCAAAACCTTTTCTTTGGGATCCATTCGATAGGGGACTAAGTGGTATTTTTCGGCTACATTTTGGGAGACCAAGGACAAAGCTTCTGGAGAAAATCCGATTTCGTCTAATTTAACAAAAGGAATTTTAAAAAACTCTGCCTTATATCTGGTTAAATCATCATCGGGAAACAAATGCATGTTGCGGATAATCGATTCCTCTGTTTCCCCGCTTTTAACCATCGACAACCTGATTTCATCGGCTTGTTTCTGGGAAATAATCTGCTTATCCAAAAGCAGATCCGTCAAATTTTTATAATTTTGGGCAGAGACAGACATAGACTATAATTATAGTAGCTTATGTCTCTTTTTCCTTCAAGCCTTATTATCGCTGCTTCACCGGCAGAATCCCACAAAAAAATCATAGAGATTTTGAATTCTTTGGGGCATTCTTGGGAAAATAATCCCGACCTTTTTATTTTTCAAAAGATGAATATCGACGAAGTTCGTGAATGTCAAAATTTCCTCTCTAAAAAAGCATATTCTCATGACTCTAAAATTATCGCCATCCCCAATGCACAAGAATTAAATCTTGAATCCCAAAATGCTCTTTTAAAAACATTGGAAGAACCGGGAGAAAATAATTATATCCTCCTCACCACCACTCGTCCTGCCCAGCTCCTTCCCACCATTCTTTCTCGTTGTCATAAAATAAAAGTTACCGGTAATTCCAACAATCAAGATATTTCTCTTTGGCCTCTTAGTGGCAACTTTAAAAAAGATTTAACCCTTTCCCCAACTCTGTATTCTGATAAAAGTGAAATAAAAAATTTACTCGAACAACAGCTCAAATTACTTCAGCAATCTTTAGTTGAAAGTCCAAGCGATTCAATCGCTAAAAAAATCTCCGCCCTTATTCACAGTCTGGAAATGATTGATGCCAATGTTGATCCCAAAAGCGCCCTGGATTGGTATATTCTTCAATCCCTCTAAATCTCCCTTTGACAAGGGAGACTTTTAATCACTTTAATAATTTCCTCCTTGACCTTATCTATTTCATACAAAACTTCTTCATTGGTAAATCGAAGAGTTTTTATTCCTATACATTCCAAATATTTATCCCTCATTTGGTCATTAGGCTTCTTCTTGTCATGAGAAGATCCGTCCACTTCAATTACTAAACTCAATTGCGAGCAATAAAAATCAGCAATAAAACGATAAAGTGGTTTTTGTCTTAAAAACAAATAACCTGTTTTTCTTTCCTTTAATATTTCATTCCATAATTTCTTTTCTGCTACCGTCGGGTTATTCCTATTCTTCCTCGCCGCATCTTTTAACTCATTTAAATATCTAACTGTTCCTCTTTCGCTGTGAATAGCTTCAAAAATAATATTTTTCATAAAATATTTTATCTCTCCCTTGTCAAAGGGAGAAACTCCGACTTAAAGTCGGAGAGAGGGATTGAAAAAAGTTTTTTATCCCCGCATAATTCCCTCACACTTTTTAAAAAACTGCTATAATAGGCCATCATGTTTTCGCCGATATTTACCATCAATAACCAAATATTAAAAAACATAGGTATTTTGGAAGCCTCTAAGGCGATTATCGATGAGGCACCCCTAATTCCTGCCTACGAAAAACAATTCCAACAGGAAGCTATCATTCGTACTGTTCACTATGGTACCCGGATCGAAGGAAATGACTTAAGTTATCAGGAGGTCGCCAAGTTAGTTGAAGGCCGCCAAGTCACTGCCGCTGAACGTGATATTCAAGAAGTAATCAACTACCGAAACGTCATCAAATATTTAGAAGAAATATGGGTTACGTATGATGCTGGTTTACCCCTACCTGAAGAAAAATTTAAACAAGATCAAGAGAAAAATCGACCTTTTTTCTATAGCGAAAGTATAGTTAAAAAAATCCACGAACTTACTACAAATAAAATTATCCCAGAAACTGACGTTGGTAAATATCGTCGCCAACAAGTCGTTTTAAAAAATACTAAAACAGGCGAAATCGCTCATCGTCCACCTCCAGCTATAGAAGTACCCTATCTTATGGCTGATTTTATCGATTGGCTCAATGACAATAAATCCCGTGATATTCATCCCGCCATCAAAGCCGCTATCACTCAATATATTTTGGTAGCCATTCACCCTTTTATCGAAGGTAACGGCCGTGTTTCTCGGGCTTTTGGAATCTTACCTCTTTATGTTGAGGGTTACGACATCCGCCGGCTTTTTTCTCTGGAAGAATATTTTGACCGCAACGCTGAGGAATATTACACCACTATCCAAAATACTCACGAAAAAAACAGTGATCTTTTTATGCGTGATCTGACAGATTGGATCACTTACTACACCCAAGCAATCGCCATCGAATTAGCTCGGGTCAAAGATAAGGTTCAAACTCTCTCTCGTGATCTTAAATTCAAACAAAAACTCGGCGGCAAACAAGTACATTTAACCGAAAGACAAATAAAATTAGTCGAATATATGCAACAATTTGGTGGTCTTCGAATGCCTGATGCCAAATCACTTTTACCCATGGTCAGCGACGACACTATTTGGCGTGATCTTAAAAAATTAGTCGAGGATAAAGTTGCCGAAAAACGTGGCTCCACCAAAGGTGCTTACTATTGTTTGAGTAATGTCTAACATGTACTCCCTCTCCGACTTTGATTTAGAGAAAACTACTCCCGAACGTCTCGGTGAAATTCTCATCGAAGCCAAAAAAGCCTACTATACCACCGGCAAACCAATAATGGATGATCATACCTACGATACATTAGAGGAAGTATTGAAGAAAAAATCACCCTATCATCGGCTTTTTTCTAAAGTTGGCCATGAAAATTTTGATACCGGGTGGGAGAAAAAGGCCCACTCCATGCCCATGGGCTCTCAAAACAAAGTCAGTACTTATGACGATCTAGTTCACTATTTTGAACTAAAAAATAAATCTTCCCCTTTTCTTCAAAAGGGGACAGAAGGGGGATTTTTAGTTCAGCCTAAATGCGACGGTATCTCCCTAGAAATTGAATACAAAAATGGCCAGCTTCTAGACGCAATTACCAGGGGAGATGGTCACACTGGCGATGTCATTACCCAAAACGTGGTCAAAATGAAAAACCTTGTCCTGAGCCTGTCGAAAGATTTTACAGGCTCTGTCCGTTGCGAAATTGTCGTTACCAAAAAGGATTTTGAAAAACTAAATGAAAAATCTGAAGAAAAATATTCCAACTCCCGAAACGCCGCTTCTGGCCTTTCCCAACGTCTTGATGGAAAATATTCTAAATTATGTTCCCTATATGCCACGGATATTTTCGTAAGTAAGGAACAGTCGCGACTGTTCCCTACATCGCGACCGTCTTCCATATCACAACCGTTTTCCACCGAAATTGAAAAAATTAAATTTCTAAAATCCCTTGGTTTTACCCCCGTTGAATCCCACCTCTGTCAATCTTTTACTGAAATTGAAAAAATTTATCAAAATTTCCTTCAG
>JAGOPG010000018.1:9580-11012 GCA_017992115.1 Candidatus Shapirobacteria bacterium
ATCACAACCGTTTTCCACCGAAATTGAAAAAATTAAATTTCTAAAATCCCTTGGTTTTACCCCCGTTGAATCCCACCTCTGTCAATCTTTTACTGAAATTGAAAAAATTTATCAAAATTTCCTTCAGGAAACAAGAAAATCTTATCCCTATGATATAGACGGACTCGTTATTAAAATCAATGATTTAGAGATTACCCGTAATCTTGGGCAAAAGAATGGACGTCCAAAATACCAGGTTGCTTATAAATTTCCCGCCGAATCAAACCAAAGTCAAATAAAAAAAATTGTCTGGCAAGTAGGACCTTTAGGATCCATCACCCCAGTCGCCGAAATTGAACCGGTAGAAATATCCGGCGCCATTATTAACTTTGCCTCTCTCGGCAATTACGATTTAGTAATCAAAAAAAACCTAAACGAAGGCGATATTATTGAAATTTCCCGTCGTGGCGATGTCATTCCCCATATCGAAAAAGTAATTACCAAAGTCGTCTCGGGACACGTTAAGGTTCCCCAAAATTGCCCCGCCTGTAATACTCTTTTAGTCCGGGAAGAAAAAATTCTTCGTTGTCCCAATATACACGGCTGTCTACCCCAAATCCTAGGATCTCTCCAACTTTTTTGCCACAAACTCGATATTCTTGGTCTCTCTGAGAAAACCATTCAAAAACTTTACGATTCAGGCACCGTTCGACTTCCCGGCGACTTTTATAAATTAAAAGTAAGTGATATCAAAGATTTGGAAAATCTTGGTGAAAAATCAGCTAAAAATATTATTAATCAAATCCAAAACAAAAAAAATCTCACTCTCAAACAAGTATTCGATTCCGCCGCCATTCCCAATTTTTCCTCTGCCAGAATCAAGCAAGTCATCGAAGCTGGCTTCAATACTCCGGAAAAATTATTGAATATCACTTCCTCTGACCTATTAAAAATAAAAGGCTTTAAGCAAATCCTAGCCCAAAAAATAGTAGAGGGAATTAAACTCCGTCATGATTGGGTTAAATCAATACTTGCTGAAGTAACTCTAAAGGACCAAAGAACCAAAGTACAAAAACTCTCTTCTTTTTCTTTTGCCATCACTGGCACTCTATCCCAACCTCGACAAAAAATTATGGAACTAATCGAAAATAATGGTGGAAAAGTTCTCTCCTCGGTCACCCAAAATACTGACTATTTAATCAGTAATGAATCAAATTCAAACTCTTCAAAATTTGTCGACGCCAAAAAATTTGGGATCCAAATTATTAACGAAGAAGAATTTAATAAAATGTTAAAATGATTTAGCTTCGGTTAATATAGCAGAATATCTATCAAACTGCTAACTTATATATCAAATTAAATAAAACCTATCTTTAGACAATAAATAAATATAAAAATATATAAAATAATATCAAAATGAAATTAATTATAGGACTCGGCAATCCGGAGAAAA
>JAGOPG010000019.1 GCA_017992115.1 Candidatus Shapirobacteria bacterium
TCAAAAATCAAATCATCGGGAACCAGTTTACCATTATCAATGTATGATTTGGCTTCGTCGCCAAAACCGCTACCATTGGCAATTTCGTCACGAAGAATTTGACCCATAGAAAGATGGGTTAAGTTGTATTTTTCGGCAATTAATTTGGCCTGGGTGGATTTTCCACAGCCAGAAGGACCAATGATAAAAAGATTTAGTGGCATTTTAATAAGTTAATTTGTCGTAATTATACATTTGAACTACGTTTTCGATTTTGCGGTGAAGTTCAAGAATAACAGAAACTACGATTAAAACGGAGGTTCCTCCAATGGTAAGCGAAGAAAGTCCGGTAATTTTTTGAATAATTGCAGGCAAAACGGCAATTAAGGCCAAGAAAAAAGCTCCAATAAATACCACCCTATATAAAATGAAAGTTAGCCTTTTTTCGGTGGCAGAACCGGGACGGATACCTGGAATATAACCTCCAGATTTCCTCAATTCTTCAGCAACATCTTTTGGTTTAAAAACAACAGTAGAATAAAAAAATGTAAAAACAATTACTAAAAGAAAATAAACTATTAAATATAAAACACTGTTGCTATTAAAATTTTGAATAAGAAAGCGGGAAATAGCCGCCAAAGTACTTTGACTACTTCGAGCCAAAGCTTGGCCTAAAAGAGAGGGCAAAGAAACCAGAGAAACAGCAAAAATAATAGGCATGACCCCAGAAACATTTACCTTGATAGGTAAATAAGTATTTTGACCTCGTTTGGCATAAGAAACAGGAATCCGATAGACTGCTTCTTCAACCGTCACCACAGCAAGAACAATAGCAAAAATCAAGGCAGCAAAAACTATAATATTAAAAAGTGTTTGGGGATTGGACCAATCAGCAAGGACAAAAGATTGAATAGCAGAGACGGGTAAACGAGAAATAATACCAGCGAAAATTAAGACGGAGATGCCATTACCGATACCATATTCATTGATAAGTTGACCAAAAAAAATCATAATCATTGTACCGGCAAGCATACTAGCTACTAAGGCAATAATTATTAATGGAGACTGATTAATAATAATTTTCTGAGAATTGAGTATGCCATACATGGCAAAGGCCTGAAAAATAGCCAAAGGAATGGTAATAATCCGAGTATAGCGGTCTAATTTTTCCCGACCATATTCACCTTCTTTTTGGAGCTCTTTAAGCTCGGGAACGATAAATGCTAATATCTGGAGCATAATCGAGGCATTGATGTAAGGATTAAGTCCAAGAGCAGCAATAGAAAAATTGGCTAAAGTACCACCGGAAAAAATGTCTAGAAGGGATAAAAACTGATTTTGTGAAAAAAAACTCTTGAGTAAAGTAATATTTACTCCGGGAACAGGAACGTGGGCAATAAATCGAAAGAGGGCCAAAATAAGTATAGTAAAAATAAACTTTTTACGAATTAAAGGTGATTTTAGAGCCTCAGGGTAAAGTGATAAAGCTTTAAAGTGTTGCTTCATGATTCTATCTTACCACCCAGAGATACAATTTTTTGACGAGCAGATTGAGAAAGTTGAATATCTTTTAGTGTTAATTTTTTTGTTAGTTTACCAGCACCTAAAACTTTGATAGTTTTGGTTAAATCTTTGGCGTTGACTTTACCAATTTTTTCAAAAATAGCTTTTTTATCTACGCTTTGACCGTCTTTAAACCAAGATTCCAGTTGACTGAGATTAATTTCATAAGTTTTATTTTTAGGTAAAAGAAGATGTTTACCCCTTAAAAAAGGCAATCTTTTTAACCATGATTTTTTGATTTTAGTACCGTCAAAAGTTAATTTTATTTTACCTCGAGAATTTTGTCCCTTTTGACCGCGGCCGGTGGTATGACCACCTTTGCCGGAACCGATACCGCGACCAATTCTTTTGGCAGATTTGGCGGTAGTTTTGTTTAGTGTAGATAAAATAGCTTCCATATTATTTCTGTAAAGTCTTTAGGGCTTTAAGAGTAGCCCAAACGTTGAGCGACTTATTTTTAGAACCGATAATTTTACTGGTTATATCCTTAATACCGGCAAGTTCGACTACAGATCGGACTGGACCACCGGCAATCAAACCGCTTCCGGTTTTACCCGGACGGAGCAATACCAAAGCACCTTTAAACTTCAAAGTAATGGAATCAGTAATAGTTCCGTTGACGATGGGGACATTGATAAGAGATTTTCGACCACGATTAATAGCTTTTTGAATAGCATCAGACACACTTTTGGCCTTTCCGTGACCAACACCGACTCGACCCTTTTTATCGCCGGTAACAACCACAGCTGTAAAGGAAGCTTGATTGCCACCTTTAGTTTTTTTGGAGACACGTCTGACTTCGACAACTTTGTCGGTAAATTCAGAAACAATTTTTTCTTCTTTTGGAGTATCCATCATAATTAGAATTTTAAGCCAGCTTTGCGAGCAGCTTGGGCTAATGCTTTGACACGGCCATGATAACGATAAAGACCGCGGTCAAAACGAACAAAGGTAACTTTTTTATCAAGAGCAGCTTTGGCGAGGGCTTGGCCGACAGCAGAGGCTTGTTCGGTTTTAGTACCCTTAGTTTTTGTAGTTTTGGTGGAAGCTGAGGCTAAAGTTTTGCCATGTTTGTCGTCTATAATCTGAGCCCAGAGATGACAATTGCTTCTAAATACAGAAAGTCGAGGAATATTGGGGTTTTCGGAAAGTTTGCCTCTAATTTTTCTAAGACGTCTTATTTTAGTATCACGAGTGAAGGCCATATTATGCTTTGGCGGTTTTACCGGCTTTTAACTTTATAAACTCATTGACATAACGAATCCCCTTGCCTTTATAAGGTTCGGGAGTGCGGATTTTTCTAATATTGCTGGCAACTTGACCAACAACTTCTTTATTTGCTCCAGAAACGGTAATTTTAGTCTCTTCGGCAACAGAAATAGTAATTCCAACAGGGGCTGTAATATAAACCGGATGAATGTAACCAGCTAAGACAGTTAATTTATTGCCATTAACGGAAGCCTTATAGCCAGTACCGCGAATTTCCAATTCTTTAACCCAGGGTTCCTGGACACCTTTAACCATATTTTGAATATGGGCACGAGCGGAACCATGGTTGGAACGGGTTTGCTTGTCTTCAGAAAGTCGAGAAATTTTTAATTGATTGTCTTTAAATTCGGCTGTAATTTTTAGAGGTAAGGTATATTCGAGAGTGTCCTTAGGACCAGAAATGGTCAATTTTCGATCTTCAATTTTTAATTGAACGGTTTCGGGAATAGTGATACTTTGTCGGCCAATACGTGACATATTACCAAATTTCAGCAACCAGTTCGCCGCCAACTTTTTTGGCAGCGGCTTCTTTTTGAGAAAGAAGGCCACTGGAGGTGGAGATAATGATTAACGAGCGGGGAGTTTTTCCCCAAGGGATAGACGTAGAAGAACAATAAAGACGACGACCGGGACGAGATAAAATTTTAAGATCAAAGATTTGAGGTTTAATGATAGTTATAAGCCGTTTCTCTTTGTCTATCGAATAATCTTCAATAAAATTGTGTTTTTTGAGTTTTTCGAGAATAGAAAGAGAATATTTGGATAAAGGAGAGGTAATGGTATTTTTTTTAGCGCGACTAGCGTTTTTGATTCTAATCAATAGGTCGCAAGAAAGTGAAGTAATCATATATTTACCAGCTAGCTTTTTTAACTCCGGGGAGATTACCGGCATTGGCTAATTTTCTAAAACATAAACGACAAAGACCGAATAAACGAATGTAAGAACGAGGACGGCCACAAATTTGGCAACGGTTGTGATAACGGTGCGCATATTTCAGTTTTTTTGTTTCTCGAACTATTTTTGCGTTAGTAGCCATATTTATTAGGGCTTTTCAAAAGGAAAACCTAGGGTTGATAATAACATTTTTGCGGCTTCAATTGAAGAGGCAGAGATACCAATAGTAACTTGGACTGAGCGGATTTTATTTACAGTGTCGAGATTTACTTCGGAAAAATAAGTTTGATCATGAATAGTGAGATTGTAGTTACCGGCTTTATCAAAAGCATGAAGAGGCATACCTTTAAAATCACGTAAACGAGGTAAAACTAAATTAAAAAGTTTTTGAATAAAATCATACATCCTTTGACCACGGAGAGTGACTTTATAAGCCATAATTTCTCCCTGTCGAAGTTTAAAGGCGGCAATAGATTTTTTGGATTTAATTAATTTTGGTTTTTGCCCAGTGATAGCGGCAATTTCTTTTTCTGCAGTTTCCAATTGTTCTCGATTGTCTCGACTGTCGCTGACACGATAATTGATTACTACTTTTGTCAATCTAGGTAAAGCACTAGGATTTTTCAAACCTAGGGACGCCATTAATTTTTTGTTTATTTCTTGAATATAAGGGGAATTCATAATTATTTTTTAGATAGAGTAATTAATGCTTGGCATTTTTTGCAAATGCGTGATTTAGTACCATTTTCGGAAATTTTATAGGCAACTCGGGTTTTCTTTTGACAATTGGGACAAATTAATATTACTTTTGATACAGCTAGAGGGGCTTCTTTTTCAACGAGTCGACCTTTCTGGCCTTGAGATGGCTTAATGTGTTTTTTGACAATATTTAGACCCTTGACAAAAACTTTGCCTGACTTAGGTAAGGTTTTGAACACCTCGCCACTACGACCTTTATCTTTACCTATAATTATTTCGACTTTATCCCCTTTGATAATTTTCATGGTTAGTAGACCTCCTTTGCCATAGAAGCGATTTTATTAAAACCGGCATCTTTGATTTCCCGAGCAATTGGACCGAAAATACGAGTTCCTCGAGGATTTTTTTGAGAATCGATAATAACGGCGGCATTATCAGAAAAACGGATATATGAACCATCTGGTCGGCCAATTTCCTTTTTAGTTCGGACAATAACTGCTTTTACTTTTTCTTTCTTTTTAACCAATGAATTGGGTAAAGCTTCTTTAACTACTGCTAAAACGGTGTCACCAATTTTGGCTTTTTTGTGTCGAAATCCAACATAAATGTGGACTACTTCGAGAGACTTAGCTCCACAATTGTCGGCTGGTTTGAGTCGGGTTCTAAGTTGAGGCATATTAATTTGAAGATTTTTTAAGAATTTCTAAAGTTGTAAATCTTTTAAGTTTGGATAAAGGTCGAGTTTCCTTTACTTTTACGGTGTCACCAATTTTGGCATTAAGATTATTTTCGGCATAAATTCGTTTGTGTTTTCTAACAATTTTGTGGTAAAGAGGATGGCGGTAAGTGTAGGCAAGTGAGATGACAATAGTGTTGGTCATCTTGTCAGAAGCGACGACGCCTGTAAATATTTTACCTATGTTATCAATTTTATTTTTCATTTTGATGTATAAGAGTTTGCACCAGAGCAATCTCGTGACGAATTTTTTTAAAGACAGAGGTATCTTTTTGATTGCCAAGATATTGTTTACTCTTGGATTCGAAGTAAGTCTTTTTTAAGTCTGCCAGAGCTTTTATGAGTTCTGGTTTACTTTTTTGTTGGTAGGCTATTTTATCAGTTTTTTTCATTGACGTTTAACAACACGAGTAACAATGGGTAATTTAGCAGCAGCTAATTTGAGAGCCTCGCGTGATCCAGCCTCAGAAATACCGGCAACTTCAAAAAGAATTCGTCCAGGGCGAATCACAGAAACATAGCCTTTGACATCACCCTTGCCGGCTCCAAGGGGAGCTCCTGCACCTTTTTGAGTGAAAGGTTTATCGGGAAAAATACGAATCCAGATACGTCCGTTTCTTTTGGTGGCATGAGCAATAGCTCGGCGAGCAGATTCAATTTGGTTGGCAGTAATCCATCCACAAGCCATGGCTTTGAGACCATAATCACCAAAGGCCACTAAATTCCCTTTGGAATTGCCTCTCATCCGACCCCGGAATTGTTTACGATATTTGGTTCGTGAAGGTTGTAACATAGTTTTATTTTATGCTAAACATAGGTAAACTTTAACGCCAATATATCCTGATCTGGTGAGACAGGGTATTTCAGCATAATCAATATTTGCTTTGATGGTTGATAGAGGAACTTGGCCTTGGTGAAATTTTTCCTGACGGCTAATTTCAGCACCGTTTATACGTCCAGAGAGAACTACTTTTATACCTTTAACACCTGCAGTTGTGGCCTTTTCCATGGCATTGAGAACAACTCGGCGATATGGCATACGCTTGGCTAATTGAAAAGAAATTTTTTCAGCAATTAATTTTGCCGAAAGGTCAGCATTTTTAAATTCTTCAACTTGAATATCAATATTGGTTTTATTTTTCTTCCCGATTATTTTTTGGATTTCATTTTTGATATTTTCTAATTCTTTACCGCCACGACCGATAACTAAACCGGGGCGAGAAACAATCAAAATGAGTTTTAATTTTTTAGCAGAACGTTCGATTCGAATAGCTACAATTCCCGCAGAAGCAAGCCTTTTTTGAAGGTTTTGTCTGATTTTGTAATCTTCTAATAGGATGTTTTTATAATTTTTTTGATTGGCAAACCAAGAAGAAGACCACTGTGTGGAATCAGGATGAGTTTTGAGTCTGAATGAAATAGGATTAATTTTTTGTCCCATAAATTTATGCCGTCTGGCCCTTCAAAGTAATGACTAAACGACTGTGACGTTTGATAATAACACCACGGGCAAAACGAGAACCGTGAGATTTATCCATGCGCTTAATCTTTTGACCTTCTCCGACGATAATACTGTCAAACTTTAAGCTGCTTTCGGTGAGATTATAATTGTTTTTAGCCGAAGATACAACAGTTTTAATAGCTTTGGTCAAAATTCTGGCAGCATTGGTATTGGTAAAAGATAATTTGACGAGTACCTCTTGAGGTGGTAATTTCTTGATAGAATTGGTTAAAAGCAATAGTTTTCGCGGAGAAATTTTGAGATTATTGTTGCGATAAACACAGGTTTTAGTTTCGGGAATTTTAGTTTCAGGAATTTTAACTTCAGGAATTTTATTTTTCGCAACTGGAGTAGTGGTTTTTTTGATAGTTTTAGCCATATTTTAGGTCTTTTCAATAACACGTTTAACAACACGACCGTGACCTTTGAAGGTTCGAGTAAAGGCGAATTCGCCAAAACGGTGTCCAACCATGTCTTCGGTAACATATATTTCTATAAATCGACGACCATTGTGAACGGCAAAGCGATGACCGATAAAATCGGGAGAGATTTGGCTTCCCCGAGCATAGGTTTTAATTACCTCGCCACCTTTGTTTTTAGCAAGTTTTTTAATTATGTTTTGGTCAATATAAGGACCTTTTTTCGAAGATCTAGCCATATTATTTACGTCGTTTAACAATTAAACGGTTAGAGGCTTTTTTGGCTTTACGAGTTTTCTTACCCATAGCAACCTTACCCCAGGGAGTTTTTGGATTCATACCGATTGAGGAGCGACCCTCTCCACCACCATGAGCATGAGAACGTGGGTTTTGGGCTACACCCCGAACAGTGGGACGAATACCGCGATGACGGGAGTCTCCGGCTTTTTTCAATTTTATATTAGAATGATCACTATTTCCGACTTGACCAATGGTAGCACAAGCGTTGGCGGGAAAAATACGAAGTTCACCACTGGGTAATTTTACTGTAGCCTTATCGGCATCGATTGATTCGACAAAAGCGGCAGAACCGGCAGATTTTATAAGTTGAGCACCTCGACCCGGTTGAAATTCAAGAGCGTGAATAGGAACACCAACAGGAATATTTTTTAAAGGTAATTTATTGCCTTCTTTAACAGGGGCATGCTCTGAATAGACGACAATATCTTTTTCTTTGAGACCGGAGGGGGCCAAAATATAGCTTTTGCTTCCATCTTGATATGATAAAAAGGCAATGTTGGCGGTACGATTTGGATCGTATTCGATAGCAATTACCTTGGCTTTAATGTCTAATTTATTTCTTTTAAAATCAATAAGACGAAGGAAACGTTTGTGACCACCACCATGGTGACGAACTGAAACATGACCTTGAGAATCCCGTCCCGAGTGTTTCTTTTTAATTTTAAGCAATTTACTTTTCATTTTTTAAAGTTAAAAGATCAATTTTTTGATCTTTTTTAACGGTAATAATAGCTTTTTTTAAATCAGATTTGAAAATAGGTTTCCGGGTTTTCCAATTAGATTTGACCTTACCTTTGGTGTTAAAAATATTGACCGCAAGTGGTTTAATGGCAAATAATTTTTCAAACTCAGAGGCAAGTTGAAATTTAGTAGCTCTTTTATCGACCACAAAAGAATATTTACCAACATTTTGATTGGCAATTGACTTTTCAGTGACTAAAGGGCGTTTGATTAACATATTATTTTCTAAGTTTTTTTACCGAAGCTTCGGTAAGAATTAAATATTTATTGTTGGCTAAAAGGTAACTGTTGAGAGATTTGACCGAAAGGAGATTAACCCGCTTTAGGTTGCCAAAAGCCCTTTTAACCGATTTGTGAGAACGGCTGGTTATGATAGCAAATTTTTTGGCAGAGGCCAAGGACTGATTGTCTTTTTCCAGTTTAGAAATGAAGTTAAGAGCAGTTTTCGTTTTTGGTTCTATGGTGGATATTTTATCGACTAAAATAATAGCCTTATTTTTGGCAAACTTAGACAAAAGAGAATTAAGAGCTGACTGACGAAGTCTTTGAGACATTTTCATTTTAGGAAATTGATTGCCTCGAGGACCATGGGCTGAACCACCTCCCACAAATTGAGGAGCTTTAGCCGTACTGTGACGAGCATTTCCGGTGCCCTTTTGGGCATACATTTTTTTGGTAGTACCGGCAATTTCACCGCGATGCTTGACCACGGCATGAGCTTTACGTTGGTTGTTTTGATAAACTCTGATGGCTTGGGAGATTAAAGTATCGTTGATTTTGGCTTCAAAGATGTCTTTGGGTAAGGTTACTTCTTTAACAAGTTCTCCTTTTAAATTATAAAGATTAGCTTTCATATCAGATTTTTTTGATTAATACCCATGAATTAAAGTGTCCGGGTATTGATCCGGAAACATATAATAGATTTTTTTCAGCATCAATTTTGGAAACTTTAAGATTTGAAATAGTGATAGATTTATTTCCATAATGTCCAGGCATTTTTTTACCTTTGACTACTTTTCCAGGGGTCTGAGCACCAATAGAACCGGGGGCTCGAACACGATCGGATTGACCACCGGTAACAGGTTGACGATGGAAATTATGACGCTTGATGACACCTGCGAAACCGCGACCCTTACTAACACCAGTGGCAGAAATTTTGTCACCGTCGGCGAAAACAGTGTCTAGTTTTATTTCGGTTTTAAGTTCAGGTGTATTTTCCCCGTTATTTTTGAATTCTTTTAATTTCCCAGAGGAAGTTTTGATTTGAATGGCATCATAACCGTCTTTTTCTTTATTTCTTAAGTAGCTAACATTTACAGGTTTGGCTTCTAAAATGGTGACAGCAATCTGTTTACCCTCGGGAGAAAAGATACTGGTCATTTTCTTTTTTTGAGCTAAAAATCCGGTTATCATAGGTGTAAATTACATTTTAAGCTCGACCTCGACGCCAGAGGGAAGATCCAAATGTTGGAGACTGTCGACAGTACGCAAATTGGTTGAAAAAATATCAATTAAACGTTTGTGGGTTAAAACTTCGTAATGATCACGGGCATTTTTATCAGTATGAGGACTGGTTAAAACGACAATTAGTTTACGAGAAGTAGGTAAAGGAATCGGACCTTGAACTGAAGCACCCGCAGTAACAGCGGCTTCAACAATCTTGACCGCCGCCTCATCGATGAGACGGTGGTCAAAAGATTTAAGTCTAATACGAATACGATTACCTTTCATTTATTTATTTGATTACTTCGGTAATAGCACCAGCGCCAACGGTCAAACCGCCTTCACGAATAGCAAAACGGAAACCTTTTTCCATAGCTACTGGCTTAATTAATTTAATAGTAACGGTGGCATTGTC
Source organism: Candidatus Shapirobacteria bacterium (assembly GCA_017992115.1). GTDB lineage: Bacteria > Patescibacteriota > Microgenomatia > UBA12405 > UBA12405 > UBA12158. Next base: position 9,961 of record JAGOPG010000019.1, read on the forward strand.
GCCGGGCATGACCATTTCTACACCTTCGGGAAGAATAACTTCACCTGTAACATCGGCAACTCCGATGAAAACCTGGGGACGATATCCAGCAAAAATAGGGGTATGACGACCACCCTCTTCTTTTTTGAGAAGAACAACTTCAGCTTTGAATTCAGTGTGGGGAGTAATGGTACCGGGTTTGGCCAAGGTTTGGCCGCGTTCGATATCGTCTTTTTCAACTCCCCGGAGAAGTAAACCGACGTTGTCACCTGCCTGACCTTGATCAAGTTGTTTGTGGAACATCTCTACTCCAGTAACAACGACTTTTTTGGTATCACGTAAACCAACAATTTCAACTTCATCGTTGATTTTAACAACACCTCGTTCAATTCTACCGGTGGCTACAGTGCCACGACCTTTGATAGAGAAAACATCTTCAATAGGCATTAAAAATGGTTTGTCTAGATCACGGACAGGTTCGGGAATGAAGGTATCGAGAGCTTCCATCAATTTTTTGATAGATTCGACGCCATCAGCTTCACCATTAAGAGCTTTAAGGGCGGAGCCGCGAATAATGGGAGTGGTATCGCCGGGATAACCATATTTAGTCAAAAGATCGCGGATTTCCATTTCAACAAGGTCAAGGAATTCAGGATCAGAGACTAAATCAACTTTATTGAGGAAGACGACAATGGCGGGTACATTAACTTGTTTGGCGAGCAAAACGTGTTCACGGGTTTGAGGCATAGGGCCATCAGGAGCGGAAACAACCAAAATAGCGCCATCCATCTGAGCGGCACCGGTAATCATGTTTTTGACATAATCTGCGTGTCCGGGACAGTCGATGTGAGCGTAATGACGTTTTTCAGTTTCGTACTCAACGTGAGAGATTGCAATAGTAACAATTTTGCTGGAATCACGGACAGTACCGCCTTTTGCGATATCTGCATATGATTTAGCATTTCCTTGGACTTTAGTAATAGCCGCAGTTAA
>JAGOPG010000020.1:0-1898 GCA_017992115.1 Candidatus Shapirobacteria bacterium
CCCTTAAAATATTTTTTAGTGGAGTTGCCGGTCTTCTGGCTATTGCCTTAATTCTGGCTAAAAGTTCTTCAAAGGCAAATGGTTTTGACAGATAATCATCAGCTCCGTTATCTAAACCCATCACCTTATCCTCCAGCTGGCCTCGGGCAGTTAACATTAAAATCCCTGATTTTATCTTATCTTTTCGCAGTTTTTTACAAATGGTTATTCCGTCCATTCCTGGCAACATCAGGTCTAAAATTATCACATCATACTCCCCGCTCCCTGCCAAATCATATCCCTCGTTACCATCATAAGCCACATCAACTACATATTTTTCTTGCTCAAGCCCTTTTTTAATTGAATTGGCAATCAAGTGATCATCTTCCACTATCAGTATTTTCATGGTTCAATTATAAATTGAAAACTGAAAACCAGCTGAACGATAAACTTTTCACCTGCGACTTTTTAGACCATCTCGCTTGTCTTATATTACTTCGAAAAATGTTAAAACAAGACGGCGGTTGAGGGGGCAATGTCAAGGGTTATAAGAATAGAGATGTCCCAGACCCGCCCCCTCCGCTATAATATGTTATGTTTCAAGATGAATTGACTCAAAGAGTCGATGAAATTGCCCAAAAACTGGAAATACGTCAAAAAACCATAGTCAAGTTTCTATTCCTGATTTCTCATAAACAAAATCTATCCAGCAAGGATTTGATTAGAAAACTTGGATTACCCCGGATACACTTATATCGTTTAATTCACGAATTTACCGAAATTTTAGAACCAAAAACAAATTACATTTTTGTAAAAAGTGAAACAGCAAAGGAAATAACCGAATTTACAAAAAAAAGATTATCAGAATATAGCATCCAAAATCTAGAAAACATTAAAAAGATCATTAGAAAATATCAAAAAATACGGCCGAAACCAAATAGAAGTCTAGACCAGTTTACCGCTACTGTTTCCACAACGATTAGGCGAGTGGATAGACTATCAAAAAATGATGACCTAAAAGGAAAAAAAATTGCTTTCCTTGGAGACGATGATTTAGTCTCAGTCGCTGTTGCCTTAACTCGTCAATGTAAAAAAATAACGGTTTTTGAAATAGATGACCGCTTGAATAACTTTATAGCCCAAATATCTAAAGAAAATAATCTTGAAATAGAAATAATCAAACAAAATATTTGCCAAAGATTAGATAAAAAATGGTTTGAAAAATTTGATGTCGTATTTACGGATCCTCCCTATACGAAAGAGGGGGTAGACATTTTTTTAAATCAAGCGATTAGATTAATTAAGAAAAATTTTTTAGGGAGAATTTATTTATGTTATGGAAATAGTGATCGTGCCAGAGAAAGAGAGGTAGAAATTCAAAAATTGATACTAAATCACAATTTAATTATTAAAACAAAATTTAATCAATTTAACAGATATTTCGGGGCAGAAAGTATTGGATCACAAAGCTCATTATATGTTTTAGATTGGACGCCAAGTACTAAAATTATCAATTCGAATCTTAAAAAAATTTATACAAATGACTAATTTTCCTTTTTTCCAACATTTTGTTGCCAAATTAATTTTCACCAAAGAGGTAGAAATTAACGAAAAATTAACTGACCAAATTGCCGATTTATTGATCGAAAAACTCAAATTAAACGTTGTCAAACAAGATAAACATCAGTTTACCAATAACGGTTTAACAAAATTTTGGATTTTGTCTCAATCGCATTTAGTTATCCACACTTGGCCAGAAAATAATGCCATCCATATCGACTTAATGACTTGCAGTCCAGCGGTAATTACTTCAAAAAATATTAAAGATTGTTTTTTATCATTTCCGATTAATGATATCTCTGTGACACAGCTGAGATATTAACTTTTCTAAAGAATTAAGGGAGAAAACAATAAATAAA
>JAGOPG010000020.1:1998-10692 GCA_017992115.1 Candidatus Shapirobacteria bacterium
AAAAAAATAGCCAATTTGGTTACCTTACTAACTTTTGACATGAACATTAACGACAAATTAGTTCGATATCAGAGTAATTTTAGTCGGTGCAAAAAGAACAAAACAGCCTTGTTAATTAGATCATCTGATTTAATGGAAAATAGTTTTTATTATCACAAAGCTGGTAGTTTAGCTACATATCAATTTTTACTTCAAAAGATGTCTTATTTTATTCAGGTAGCTAAACCCAAATTGTCCGATGAAAAGTTATTTAAAGATTTAATCGTTAGATATAACTTTTTAAAAAAACATGAAAATTTCCTATACAAATAAAACAGACTTTCCCGAAACAAAAGAGACAGAAATTGTTGAGAGAAAGGGAATTGGTCATCCGGATACTGTTGCCGATGCTATTGCTGAACGTATTTCTGTAGAATATTCTCAGTATTGCTTGGACAACTTTGGTATTGTTTTGCATCACAATGTAGACAAATTTGCAATTTTAGGCGGATTGATAAATTTAGAAGATTGGGGAAAAGCAGAGATTGTTAAACCGGTTCGTGCACACGTTAATGGTCGGATAAGCTCATCTTTTGGTGGTCACAAGATTCCCGTACACGATATTTGCAAACATGCTATCAAAACCCAGTTAGCAATTTCTTTACCGGAATTAGACCTTAACAACCATTTAGAAATCATTGATAATTTTACTACCTATTCCAAAAACCCTGTCTGGTTTAATCCTAAAAGTAAAGGTGATTTACCTGAATATAAAGAATTAAAAGCCAATGACACTTCTTCCATTATCAGTTATTGGCCTCTAACCAGTAGTGAAAAATTAACTCTAGCCTTAGAGGGTTATTTTTATAATCAAAACCAAGAACCTCGTTTTAATGAATTCGGTCAAGATATAAAGGTTATGGTAGTTCGCCACGAAGATTTTTTTGACATAACTCTTTGTGTTCCTTTTTTTGTCAAATACCTTAAAAATGCGAATTCCTACTGGAAAATGAAAGAAAATTTAGAATCAGAGTTATCTTCTGTTGCCGGTAACATCCTAGATAAAAATACTAATTTTAGACTTCAAGTTAACACTCATGTACGTCCAGAGGCTCTTTCAATTTCTGTTAGGACTGGGTACTTTGTGGCCGCTGGGGGAGCCCTAGATTACGGAGAAGAAGGTTTGGTGGGTAGAGGAAACAATCGTCTTGGTATTATTTCAGCCTATAGACCACATAGTATGGAGGCTGCCTGTGGCAAGAACCCCATATATCATGTTGGTAAGGTTTTAGGTTTGGCTTCAGATGTCATCGCCAAGGAAATAGCCAATAAATTTGGCTGTTATGCAGAAATATGTATTGTAGCCAATAATGGAGACCCCCTACTTAATCCCAATAATGTTATTGTCAGCACGTCCAAAAAAGTACCTCAACCAGAAATTGAAAAGTTAGTCAACCATGTTTTAAACAACAATGACTGGTCAAGCATGATTATAAAAGATAAAGCTCTTATTCCAAAAACAGGGAATCTATATTTATGATTATTACTGCTTTAATTGGCAATCCGACTTCACATAGTTGCTCGCCAACTTTATTTACTAATTATGCATCCAGCGTTGGTTTAGAGTACGCTCATCTAAAAATAGATGTTCCTCCTAAAAAATTAAAAACATACCTCAATGCTTTACAAACATTAGGTTTCAGCGGTCTAAATATTACCTTACCCTACAAACAAGCAGTAATAAAATATTTAAATTACGTCGACCCTATAGCCAAAGCTATTGGTGCTGTTAATACAGTTGTTATTACTAAAAATAAATTTCGGGGTTACAATACCGACTCCTTTGGTGCCATTTCCTCTATAAAAAGTCAATCAAAAAACATTAAAGGGTGCAGGGCTTTGGTGCTTGGAACTGGTGGCGCCAGCCGAGCAATTGTTTATGGACTTCTAGAGGAAGGCTGTTCAGTCATCGTTGCATTCAGAAAACCACTTTCTCTTCGTACTTCCACTCTTTTTCACGATTTTAAAAACAAAGTAATTTTTATCGAAAATACTGATGATAATTTAGAAACGGCTATTACAGAATCGGATTTAATTTGTAATGCCACAAGTTGTGGCATGTCTCCATTTATTAATGACTCCCCGGTATCCATAAGAGTGTTAAATAGGGCTTCGAAAAAGTCAGATTTTTCCAAGAAATTATTTTTTGATGCGATTTTTAACCCATATAAAACAAAATTTTTATCATATGCTGAAAAATTAAATGCCAAAATTCAAGGAGGAACCGAAATGATGATTTATCAGGGAATAAAGGCCTTTCACCTGTGGACCGGATATTCCGTAGACCAGAAAATAATCCGTGAATCTGCTCAACTATTAAAAGAAAAATTAACCAAATCCCTTCCATGAAATCAAAAAATTTCAATATTTCTATAAACTCAGATGAAATTTCGGACAATATAGATGAATCTATAAAGTTTCTCATTCACCATAAAGTAAAATTTATCGAAATAAGAACAATTAATGGCGAAAATATACTAAATATTCCAAACCAAAAGATAAAAAAAATTGCTCAAAAAATCAAAAAGTCTGGTCTTAAAGTCTCTGCCATCGCCTCGCCACTTTTTAAGTGGTACCTATACCCACAAACAAAAAAAGGACAAATTGATACCTTTGCTTTCAGTCCAAATCTCAATGATGAACAAAAAATAAGATATATTTCAAAAGCAATAACGGTCGCTAACATCTTCGAAACGAAGTTGGTTAGAGTATTTTCCAATTTAAAACAAAAAGGAGTAACAGTCGAGAATCTATACGAAGACAAAATTTTTGACCTCATGTTAACCTCTTTTTCCAAGTCAGGTATCACCCCCTTACTTGAAAATGAACCCGTATGTTTAGTCTCACAAAAAATAGACTATTTAAACACTCTAAAAAGATATAAAAAGAATGGATTAATGGCATGGTGGGATATTGCAAATTCTTATGATGTCGATGGGTTTATCGACAACGTATATATCAAGCAAGTCGCCCCTTTATTGAAATATATTCATATCAAAGACGAGATTAAATCCGAAACCAAAGTTTATGTGCCAATGGGTACGGGAATTATAAACTATAAGAGAATTTTTTCTGACTTAAATGATGTCATTACTCAGAAAGCTTTTATCAGTCTCGAGACACATGTTGCAAGCGAAAAAAAGGAAGCAACCCTCGCTTCTTTAAAATACCTCCGTCGTATTTACACTCAAAAACGAATAATTTATAGCATAATTGGTGCAGGGAACATTGCCAAAAACCATATCAAAGCTTTAAAAACAAATTTCAATTCAGAGTGTCGTGGTGTTTTTGATATTGACTTAAAAAAAGCTAAAGTATTTGCTAAAGAGCACGATATTTATTTTTATCCCACCTTAAAATCTCTACTTTCTGAATCAAAAACGCGGGTTGTTAATATTTGTACTCCCCATCGGACACATATGGGTATCGCTAAAAAGTGTCTTTTGCAAAACAAACTAGTTTTATCTGAAAAACCATTTGCTTTAAGTACAAAAAGCTTGACCGCTTTTTTGAAAAACAAGAAAGCTGGTCAAAATACTTATATAGTTTTTCAAAATCTTTTTAATCCTCCAATTAAAAAACTTTTTTCACTTATTAACAACAATGCTTTAGGCACACTCCAATTTTTTTCTATAAACATCCGTTGGTGCCGTGATAATAATTATTTCAAAGACTGGCACGGGAAATTATCTCAATCTGGAGGTTCTCTTTTCAATCAAGCCATTCATTCATTACAAATAATCGATCTTATTTTTAGAAATCAAATCAAAAAAGTTTCATATTCTAAGAAAACTTTTGCGTCCAATTCAGAGGTTGAAGATCTAGGTGTTGCCACCTTCGAGTCTAAAAAAGGCATTTTGGGCTATATGGAAATGTGTTTAATCAATAAGGGAGGTAATATAGAATCATCCTTATACCTTGTTGGAGACAAGGGTAGTATAAAAATCGGAGGAAACTCTCTGAATAAAATGATTTACCAATTTTACCCAAGTTTGCCCACGACAACTAAAGATGATATTTGTGTTGTGGGTCAAGTATATGGAGACGGGCATACAAGATTGATTCGCGCATTAAGTGACAAATTACTTAACAACAAAAACGAAGATATAAACAAGTTAATAACTGCAAAACAACTATTCCCCGTTATCAATTTAATAGAAAAAATGTATGGCTCTAAAGGAAGACCAACCATTACAGACTAAAAAGATCGAACCTTTATCCCTATCACCATCAACAATACGTGGAAGTATCGGTAGTATTCCCTTTAATGTTTATCTTTCCGAAAAAAAATATTTCTCAAAAGTTACAGAAAGCTTTAGATCAGTCAGTCGCAATAATTCTATCGTATTAAACGAAAATTCGTCTGAACACTCTGAACCTACTATTAATTTTTTTTTCAACGACAATAAATCTCCTCTTATTGAATTACCCACCTCTAACACGGCACTCGTGTCAGGACCTTTGAGTAATGAAAACTTTGTTAACCAATTGCCACACATTTGCTATGCACTATCAGAAAAATATCGACAAGAAACACTCGGTCAAATATCCATTCATGCTAGTGCCGTTGAAAAAGACGGACAAGGAATACTCATTTTAGGAGACAAAGGATCTGGAAAAACAAATTTTTTGATTGCCCTGTGTAAAAATCATGAATATAATTTTGTCGGAAACGATTTGGTTGTCATTGGAGCTAAGGATAAGCTGTCTTTAGTTTTTGGAAACCATCAGATTAATGTTAGAACGGGTACCACAAAAGAATTATTACCGGATATCTTTAACCGTTATAATCTTGACGATGATGGTATTTCAAATTGTTATGAAAAAAAAGCTTCCCTATATCCTGCTGAACTTAATATAAATTGTTGTCTAAAGGAAACACCTCTATTAAAAATTGTCCGCATCAATCTCCACAACAGTAACCCCGAATTCCGACAAACACGTGTTCTTTCACCAATGCGAGAATCATTGAGATTAAACGAAGCCTTGGCCAGATATATTAGAGGACAAACCACTCCGTTAATGCTCTCAAGCACAGGAGAAATTGAAGGATATTTTCCGAGTTTCGACAATTCTGAGCTTTGTTCCTTTCGAAACAATACGGTGTACAAAATGCTTCATGACACTGATTTTTCATATGTATCAGGCTTTGACCCTCTGATGGTTGCTAAGAGATTTAGCATATTATGAAAATTACCATAATCATTCCAAGCCTAAACGAAGCAGAAAATATTTCTTTTGTAACTAAAACAATCGATTCTGGTCTAAAAATATTCTCTAAAAATTATAATTTTAAAGCAATCATTTTCAACGCCGATAGTGGGAGTAATGATAAAACTGTAGAAAATTTTTTGAAAACTAAAACATTATTTCCCAAAAAAAGTGTCTCTTATACTGGGAAAAACAAAGGAAAAGGTAAAAATATTTACGAAGCGATAAAAAGTACCATTGATGATACCGATTATTATGCTACATTTGATTCTGATCTTAGATCTATCAAAGCATCCTGGATAAAAAAGATGTTCATTCCCATTATTACCAAAAAATCTGATTTAAGTGTCCCAATTTATAATCGCAACCGCTATGAAGGTAATACCACTAACCACTTTTCTGCGCCAATAATCTATGCTTTATTCGGGCAATACATTGCCCAACCCATTGCTGGAGATTTTGCTTTTTCTTCGAGCCTAGCCAAGACAGTATTAAACTCAATTTCTTCCCCTTCTGATTTGGCTTATGGAATAGACAGTCATATTACTTGGGCGGCTTTGCTAAATAATTTAAATATTTCTCAAATAAAATTAGGCAAAAAAATACATAATCCTAGCTTCTCTAAAATTGTTCCTATGTTTCATCAAGTTGCCACCTCTACCTTGTTATTAATTGGTAAAAATAGAGAAAAAATTCTTTCTCTTATAAAAAACAACCAACCCTCTTCTTTTACAGTTCAAAATATCGATCAAAATTTTATTAGTAAACCAAGATTGGAACAAATTAAATCTGTTAATAATACTGCTCAAAGCCTTTCCATAATTCGAGAACCTCTTTCCGTGTCAGAATGGACGCAAATACTTAGTTCTATTACTATATTTGTTCTTAACAATAAATTAAGTTCTTCCGAATTAAATAAAATTATTGAATTTCTCTTGTCAGCATTCTTGCTTAGAGTTGTTGGTTATTTTAATGAAATTGAATCAATCTCTCCAAGAGGAATTAACAGGATTCTAAAAAAGGAAATACTAATGTTAAGAAAAAATGTAGAAATTGTGATATAATCTCGCACCGTGAACAAAATAGAATCCTTGAATCAAGAATTCGACAATCAATCGGACGCCCACGTAGATACTTTCCATGTTTTTGCCCTACCGGATATTCCCGAAATACGTAAAGGTTTTGATATTAGCCAGATAATTATTGAAAAAAGTTTACAAATAGGTGGTTTAATTGACAACGATATTGTTCTAATAGCATCTAAAATAATTTCAAAATCTGAAGCTCGAATTTTTTCCACAACTGATATTAAAAATGTTTCAATAGAGGCCAGGCAAATGTCTGAAAAAACGGGAAAACCCCCTGAACTTTGTCAGGCCATTTTAAATGAATCAAATAAAATTAGAATTACAGGTAAAACTATTATCGGTTATCACAAACTTGGATATGTTCTTACCTCCGCAGGGGTAGACAGAATCGACAATAATACTATAGCCCTTATTCCCAGAGATCCAGATGATTCAGCCAGAAAAATTAGACAACGCCTCGAAAAAAAAACTAAAAAAAAACTAGCTGTCATCATTACTGATAGCGAGGGCAGAGAAGATAGGCTTGGAGCTGGCGCTGTTGCCTTAGGCGTATCAGGAATCAAACCTGTTGTTAGCATTCAATTACCCGACGGTAAGGTAACCGAAGAAACCATTTCAGATATGCTAGCCAATAGCGCTAGTCTAATTATGGGCCAGCGAGGTAAAAATAAACCAATAGTAATTGTGAGGGGTTATAACTTTGAAAGAGACGAAAATGCTCGTATGCAAGATTATTTAACCTTTAAATAACTTTCTCACACTCATACTCCTCATAACCAAAATGTCCGTATCTAGCGGTATTTTGATATATTGGTTGATAAAGTTTAAGGGTTTCAATTATTCCATCCACCGATAAATTTAGTAGTTTCCAACCGTAATCCTCAATTATTTTTTGACTGACCTTAGCAGTTCCAAAAGTATCAATTGATTTCCCCACCGGGTCTTTTTGACCAATTGCATAGGCCAGTTGTACTTCACATCTATCTGCCATTTTTTTGGCCACTATATTTTTGGCAATAAAACGGGCCGCATAAGCTCCACTCCTATCGACTTTACTTGGATCTTTTCCCGAAAAACAACCGCCACCAATTCGCCCTATTCCACCATAAGTATCGACTACTATTTTTCGCCCTGTTACCCCCGTATCAGATTCTGGACCACCAATTTCCCATTTACCCGTTCCATTCAAAATTATATTTTTTTCGGAAATACTAAAATTATATTTTTCCAGTACAGGTATCACTACAGTTTCGTAAAAAAAATCCTCAACATCTTTCGGTGCTTTTCTATAGTCCATTGGTTTTGCTAATACTATTTTTTCAATTGAGCAGGGGAGTAAATTTTTGTAATTCACTGTCACTTGTGATTTTCCATCGGGTCTAAGCCATTTATATTTTTTTTGTAAATCGTCCATTTTTCGGCATAAATCATGGGCTATTGAAATTGGTAATGGCATCAGTTGAGCTGTTTCTCTGCAGGCATAACCAAACATCATCCCCTGATCACCTGCTCCACCATCATCAACTCCACGGGCAATATCTGCAGATTGTTCATGAATAAATACTTCAACATCCACTTTCCCATATCCCAGCTCTTTTATCTTTTTTCTGGCAATATCGGCAAAATCTAATTTGCCATTTAAACTAACTTCACCAGCCAAAACTAATTTATTAGCTGTTGCTAAAGTTTCCACCGCCACCCTTGCCCTTGGATCAATAATTAATGCCGCATCTAATACTGCATCAGAAATTTGATCGCACACTTTATCCGGATGTCCAGCACAAACCGCTTCAGATGTAAATTGGGAATAAGACATTTTTCCTCCTTTAAATTTGTAATGAGGCCTGTCCTTCTTTCGAAGTAGCACCGCGACCATCTGGCTCGGTTGCCGCCCCCGCAACGGCGGGGAACTCCTGACAGTAAATTTATTTTACCAAATCTTTTTTAATTTTTACTTCCAAATATTTTTGTAATATTTCCAGTGAAGAATCAAATGTATCAGCCCGGTCACAGTCATTACAACGCCAGCGACCGTGTGTGATTTAGATAAACCGTAAAATTTGGGTGAAAAAAATATCAACATTCCCGTCGTGCCGCAAACTACAAAAGATAAAAGTAATATTATATTTATAATTTTTCGGTTCATTTTCACTCCAAAACTATCGCCTTTGCGGGGCAATTTTTAATTGCAGACTGTAACTTCTCAGAGTTTAAATTGTCAGTGGTTATTACCGCCGATTTATTTTCAACTATTTCAAAATGTTCTGAATCAATTCGTGCACATCGTCCACAGCCAATACATTTATGTGGCAGAACCGACAATTTTTTAAATTCTTTTACCACGCCAGAGTTCGCG
>JAGOPG010000021.1 GCA_017992115.1 Candidatus Shapirobacteria bacterium
GAGGGAAAGCCATGCTGAAGGGTAGAAAAAAATTCACCAGGACCGCGAATTTTTAAATCATATCCGGCAATTTTAAAACCATCAAGGGTGGAAGCCAATAATCTTAAGCGTTTTTGGGCTTCCAAATTATTTTCATCAGAAAAAAGGTAACAATAGCTTTGTAGACTTCCCCGCCCTACCCGTCCACGAAGTTGGTGGAGTTGGGAAAGACCGAATCTTTCAGCTGATTGAATAATAATAGTGGTAGCGTTGGGAAAATCTATACCAACTTCAATTATAGGTGTGGTTACTAAAATGTTGATTTTATTCTCAGAAAAGGAATGAAGTATTTTTTGACGATCTTGAGATGGAGTTTTTCCGTGAATTAAGGCTAATTTTAATTTTGGAAAAATTTTTTGAAGAGAGGCGAATTCGGTTGTGGCTGCTTTGATGCCGGTGATGGATTCTGACTCTTCGATAAAAGGACAAAGTATGAACGCTTGAGTACCCCTGTTGACAATATCCTTTTCGAGCCAATGGTAGCAATCGTTAATTTTATTTTGAGGAACGATAAAGGTTTTGATGGGTGGACTTTTTTTAGGAATAGCTTCAAGGCGGGAAAGTGACAGGTGGCCGAAAAGGGCTAAATTTAGACTGCGAGGAATAGGGGTAGCCGACAGGGTTAAGGTATGAATTTGATGATTTTGATTAAAAAAATTTCTTTGTTTAACCCCGAATTTGTGTTGTTCATCAATGATAACCAGTCCAAGATTTTGAAAAAATGGATGTGCCGAGAAGAGGGCGGCATGGGTGGCAATCACAACACTATTTTTTGGCATGTTTTTGGGAAGTTTATTTTTGTTAGTTAGCAAATAAACTGGTGTTTCGGGTAAAAACTGTTTGAATGTTTTTAAATGTTGTTGGGAAAGAATTTCGGTGGGAGCCAAAAATAGGGTACCGAGATGGTTTTGGGAGACTAAATTAGAGGCCAAAAGAGCTATTACGGTTTTACCTGAGCCGACTTCTCCAACCAGAAGTCGATTAGCTGCCACTTCTGACAATAAATCTTTTTTAATTTCTTCCCATGCTATTTTTTGACTGGGAGATAGAGTAAAAGGAAAATGTTTGATAACACTGGCTGAAGAATAGTCCTTTAGTTGATTCTGGGTTTTGTGTTCAGGAATTTTTTGCGAAAAAATAGCAAAAAATTCGTCGAGTCGTAAACGTTGTTGGGCTTGGAATAAACTGTTTTTGTTTTTGGGAAAGTGAATATTTTCAAGAGCTTCTTTTAAGGTTAAAAGTTGGTATTTTTTCAAAAAAGATTGAGGTATGGGGTCGGATAAAGATTCAGATAATTTATTAAAATTTAGACCGATGATTTTGCGAAACCAATTACTTTTTAGACGAGCAGTTTCTGGATAAATAGGGATAATTTTGTTTGTATTAAATGGTCCGGAAAGAGGATTGAAAACGGTCAATTGGTTCTTGTATAGACTGGGTGTACCAGCAAAAGCAAACGATTCCCCTACTCTGTATTTTTGAGATAAATAACTTTGATTAAAATAGGTAAGATTTATTTGACCACTGTTGTCGGCAACTAATATTTTTTGCATGCTTTTGCCGTTGCGAATAAAAATATTTTTGAAACTGATAATTTTTCCCTGAAAGGAAAAATTTTGATTAGGTCGAAGATTTTTTATGGAAGATATATTTGAAAAATCTAGGTAACGATGGGGAAAATAGTATAGTAAATCAGAATTTTTGAATAAACCGATTGCTTCAAGTTTCTCTTTTGTTTTTGGGCCGATACCAGGTAGAGTCATTTTCCATATGTTATCATTTAATGGTGAGATTGTTTGGGAAAAAAATAGGTAAGAAACAACTTAAACAGGGAGTTTTAATAATCGCTTCGATAGCCTTGTTATTATCCAGCATTCTTCCTTTTTTGGCAGTCATTATCAAATGAAAAATTTCTGGGAAAAGCTCAAACTCATACTTAAAAGTAAAAAATTTTGGTACCGTTTTTTTTGGGTAAGTTTGATTGCTATTGGTGTGGGAATTTTGCTAATGATTATTTTGTTTGCGTGGTATTCCCGCGATTTACCCAGTCCTACCAGAGTGGTTAGACATGAAGGTTTTGCCACCCGAATTTATGACCGGAACGGAAAGGTGCTTTATGATTTATTTGAAGATGAGAAGCGACAACCAGTAGACATGGATCAGGTACCGGAGTACTTGAAAAAAGCAACTATAGCCGTAGAAGATAAAGATTTTTATAAACATCAAGGTTTTGATCCAATGGCACCATTCAGAATAATAAAAAATGTTTTTTATTTTCATAAATTAACCGGTGGTTCAACATTAACCCAACAATTGGTAAAAAATGTATTACTGACTTCGGACGTAACCGTAACAAGAAAAATAAAAGAGTTTATTTTGGCGGTTCAAATTGAGTCAAAATACAACAAGGATGAGATTTTGTTAATGTATCTTAATGAGGCGCCTTATGGAGGTATGTCTTGGGGTGTGGGCAGTGCCTCAGAACAGTATTTTGGCAAAGATGTGAAAGATTTAAATTTGGCTGAATCGGTGATATTGGCTGGTTTGCCACAAAGACCAAATGTTTATTCCCCATTTTCGGCAACTCCTAATGCTTATATTGACCGCAGTCGCCATGTGTTGGATAGAATGGTTGATGATAAATATATAGATCAGGAAACTAGTGATAGCACTTTTGAAGAAATAAAAAATTATAAGTTTAATGCCAATAAAAACACCCTATCAGCTCCCCATTTTGTTTTTTGGATAAAAGACATATTATCCAAAAGATACGGTGAAGCAGTTGCTGAAGGTGGTGGATTGAAGGTAACGACAACTTTGGATTTGGAACTAAATGAGGAGGTACAAAAAATAGTTGCGGAACAAATTGACAAGTCAGAAAAACTGAAAATTAGTAATGGGGCAGCGGTGGTAGTTGATCCACGAGATGGTCAAGTGCTGGCAATGGTGGGTTCAAGGGATTTTTATAGTGAAACAATAGACGGTCAATTTAATGTAGCCACCCAAGGATTGCGTCAGCCGGGTTCTTCAATTAAGCCTATTACATATTTGATGGGTTTACGAAAAGGTTATACTCCTGCTACTTTGGTTATGGATACTCCGGTTACTTTCCCCATACAGGGATCAAAGGACTATAGTCCTCAAAATTATACGGGCAAATTTTTGGGACCTATGAGTTATAGGGAAGCATTGGGTAATTCTATCAATACAGTGGCTGTAAAGGTATTGTCCACAGTAGGTGTAAAAGAAATGTTGCAACAGGCTTATGAAATGGGATTGAAGGATTTAGAACCTAATGCTGAAAACATGAAACGTTTTGGATTAGCGGTTACTTTGGGAGGGGCTGATACCAAAATGATAGATATGGCTGGCGCTTATAGTGCTTTTGCTAATGGTGGTTACAAAATAGAACCCGTGGGAATTTTGAAAGTGGAAGATAAGGATGGTCGAATATTGGAAGAATTTCAACCAGTAAAGGGAAAAAGTGTAATGACTCCTCAAGAAGCTTTCATAATTTCCAATATATTAATGGACAATAATGCCCGGGCGGTTACATTTGGAGCAGTGAGTAGTCTGATAATTCCCAATTATCAGGTGGCGGTAAAAACCGGTACTACTAATGATAAAAGGGATAATTGGACAATAGGATGGACGCCTAATTTATTGAGTGTGGTTTGGGTAGGAAATAATGATAATAGTGAAATGGGGACAATTGCTTCAGGAGTGTCGGGAGCGGCACCAATTTGGAGACAGATAATGCTTTATGCATTACCAAAAAGAGATAAGATGGATTTTCCGATTCCCGAAAAAATCATTAATATTAGTGTTGATAAAGTGTCTGGTTATCCCAGTCATGATGGTTTTGAGAGTAAAAATGAGTATTTTATTGATGGCACTCAACCGAATACTACCGATCCGATTCATATGAAATTAAAAATCTGTAAAGATAAATTTGGGTTAGCTACTCCCGAAGACGTGGCTAATGGTAATTATGACGAAAAAGAATATTTCAAATTTTCAGAAAAAGATCCGTGGAGTACAGATGGACGTAATCGCTGGCAAGAAGGAATTGACAGCTGGATTAACCAACTGGCAAATAAGGATAAATATATAGTGCCGAGTGAGTATTGTCGAAACGATGGTTCAGTGGGAGTTAGTTTTTCAGAACCAGGTGATAGGTCCCAAATTAATGATAATAATGTGAAGGTGGTAATTAATACTAGTTCGGTAAAAAAGATAGTTGAAGCAAAATTATATGTTGACGGAACGGAGATAAAGAGTTGGCGTGAAAGACCATTTGAAGGTACTTTTTATCTGAGTGATGGACCACATAAATTAAAAGTATGGATAAAGGATAAAGATGGGGCGACCAGTGAACGGGAGATCCAAATTGGAGTCAAGGTATCTTGGGATTGGTTCCCCAGCCCAACACCGGCACCGGTGACAAATACCCCGACACCAACGGCAACACTGACCATAACGCCAACCATAACGCCAACGGTAATGATATCTGGAACGTAGAAAAGATAGTAGGTAGTAAGTAGTAAATAGTAAGTAGTAAATAGTAAATAGTAAATAGTAGTTAGAGGAGATTGAAAGTGGAAAGGTGGACTCTTTTGGCGGTTTTGTCATCACAATTATAGTAAGAAACTTGGAAAGTGTAGCGATATCGATTATTTTTTGGGTCGTGATAAATATCAGTTATTTTTAGATCCCAAAGTATTTCTGGATCGATTAATTGTTTATATTTTTTTAGAAGTTTTTGGGGAGTTTCTGATTTATTTAATGTAAGGTTGGCGTCGAGGGTAATAATTTGGGAGCTAAGTTCAACAGCTTTTGACGAGAGATTTAATTTGGGGGAATAGAGCTGAGGAAAGGTAAGTTTATCTAAGTCAATTTCGGTAAAATTATCGATTTTTATTAATTTTTCTTTGGCAATATGGATTTTAAGACTACTTATATCGGAACGAAGTTGGTTGGTGTCGTAGTTATATATAGCAAGTGAATTTTTTTCGATATATTGGCCATTTATATAAAAAAATATGGTTCCAATTTCAAAAAATTTTTGATTAGTCAATTTTAAGCGTCGATAGCTATCGAGTTGATCTCTTAATGCTGGAATAAGTGATTGACGAAGATAAATATATTCTTGATTAATGCTGTTTTCAGTTTTGACTACAGTTTTTTGATCAAGAGGTTTTTTGGTCAAAGGCCAAGTTAACACTTCGTCATAACCCAGGGAGATAAGTTGATCACGAAGTGAGTCAATTAAATAGTTTATTTTTGGGGTAATATCAGCTACTTTTTTATTTTTTAATGGTTTGTTGATGGGAATTTTATTAATTCCATAAAAACGGATTATATCTCCGGCCAAGCTGATGTCATTATCTAAATCAGGTCGAAGCGATAGATCTA
The DNA here is from genome assembly GCA_017992115.1 of Candidatus Shapirobacteria bacterium. GTDB lineage: Bacteria > Patescibacteriota > Microgenomatia > UBA12405 > UBA12405 > UBA12158. The sequence goes on from JAGOPG010000021.1 coordinate 5,455, forward strand.
AATTTTTTATAATTCGATTGAAAAAATTTGAGGGAATATTTATCCCACTAATTTTTTTTAGTAATTGGTTATTAAGTTTGGGTGTAACTTCTTTTTTTGTCTGAGGGTAGTAATCAAAAAGCGAAGAACTAATTTGTCCGCCACAGTTCTCTGTAATTAATTTTACCAAGTGTTTGAAGGCGAGAGGAATGAGGTCAGGACTCAATTGTTTTTCTAATCTAAGTCCGGCATCAGTTTGAGCTTTGAGAAAACGCATATTTTGACGAACGGTAACGGGATCATAGATAGCAATTTCAAGAAGACAATCAGTAGTTTTTTGAGTAATGGCGGAATGCTTGCCACCCCAAAAAGATAAAGATAATGGAATATTCATATTGGTAATCATCAATATGTCTTTGTTTAAGGTTAATTTTGTTCCGTCTAAAGTTGTAAATTGATTGTATCCAGGGTTTAATTGCCAAATAAAAGAATCACTACTTTTTTTAGTATCAAAAGCATGAGGTGGCAATCCGTACATAAACATAATGTAATTGGTCAGGTCGACAAGAGTGTTAATAGGGTGTGTACCATGAAGTTTTAAAAAATTTTGTAGCCATTTTGGAGATTTGGAGTTTTTAATGTCTGTTAATCTTATAGCCATGAGACGTTTGACGGTAGACGTTTTTACAGAAATATCTATTTTGTCTTTGTTGTCGTCTAAAGGTAAAACTATTTTAGGAACAATAAATGTTAAATTATAAAAAATTGATAGATCTTTGGCTAAACCGTAATAACCCAAACAATCACCACGATTAACTTTAATATCTAGATCGAAAACTATTTCTTGGCCTATCTTTTCATAAAAATTACAAAAATGGCCAATCAGAGTCAGATCGTCACGCAATTTTTCTGGACTTACAGATAAGTCGGGAAGAAATGTTTTTAGATGACTGTAAATAAGTTTCATAAGAAAAACCCTCCCCTATCCCCTCCCTTGACAGGGTGGGGAATTTTTACTTGGATTAAATTGTTTACTGCTTTATTCATATGGTTTGTAGGCTAAATTTCCGCCCATAAGAGTGCGTATGTCACTGATCTTGTTTTGGGCCATACAAAATCGATCCAGACCCATGCCAAAAGCAAATCCTGACCAAATATTGGGATTAATACCTGCCATTTTTAAAACTTTAGGGTGGATTATACCGGAACCACCCATTTCAATCCAACCGGCATATTTGCAAAGTGGACAGCCTTTGCCATGACAATGGAAACATTGCATATCAGGACCGACACCAGGCTCGACCTCAGGATAATATTTTGACCGGTAACGAACGACTACTTTTTGACCGTATAATTTTTTAAAAACAAAATCCATAGTGCCAATAAGATCGGAAAGGGTTACTTTTTTGTCGACAACTACGGCTTGGTATTGATGAAAAACAAAATGATTGCTGCGATTTACTTTTTCATTGCGATAGACAGCGCCTCCAAAGGCGGCCCTTATGGGTAAAGAATCTTTGTTGGCAGCCAAAAGATAACTTTCAATGGTAGAAGTTTGACTTCGAAGGAGATATTTTGGTTCTTTAATGTAAAGTGAATCTTGCATATCTCTAGCGGGGTGACCGGCAGGAACGTTGAGACGGGTAAAATTGTATTCATCGGTGACTATCTGGGGACTTGAATAGTAAGAAAAACCTAGTTTTTTGAATAGTGCGTTTAATCGACGTTCTGTTTGGCTAAGAGGGTGGAGATGACCTACTTTTGGTAAGGTTATGGCGGGCGAAGCTATTTTTGGGGTAGAGACGTTCCAGGGGGGCGTCTCTACAGTGGAAAATTTTGAATTTATTAAATTTTCAATTTCTTTTTTTAATTGGTTTAGTTGTTGGCCATATTCACGGGGATCAGAGGTTGTTTTTATTTCGGAAAATAATTTATTGATTAAACCACTACGACCTAAAAGTTCGATGCGGATTGACTCTAATTTTGCCGATGTAGAGGCTGAATCGATTTTATTTTTGGAATCTTCTAAAATTTTATTGAGATCCATATTTATTTTTGGTAGAAACGTGCCACTGGCGCGTTTCTACAGTGATTTTAACAAAAAACCCGCCTCTTCGGCGGGTTTTAATTTATTAAACGATAATATTTCCCACCTTATTTTAGGGAAGTAAAGATGGATTTGAAAGTAGCGGGATCGTGAATGGCAATTTCGCTTAACATTTTACGATTTAATTCTACTTTGTTGTCTTTGAGCTTTTTTATAAAAACTGAATAGCTTGTATCAAAAGGCCGAAGGGCAGCGTTGATACGGACAATCCATAATTTTCGAATGTCACGACGTCGAATACGACGACCGTTGTAGGCATATTGATCGGCGTGTAAGACGGCCTCGGAAGCAACTTTATAGCGCTTGGAACGAGTCATCCAGTAACCTTTGGCTCTTTTGAGGGTTTTTTTGTGGGCTTTTCGTCTAACGATACCAGTTTTGATTCTCATGTTTTAAAAAAATAGTAAATAGTAATTAGTAAATAGTTTGTAGAAAATTGTAATTATTTTTTGCCGAGAAGTTTTTTGACTCGAGTGGCTAAACGGCCGGTAACAACTCTTTTGCCTTTTAATCGGCGGAGTTGTTTTTTGGATTTTTTACGGCGAAGATGTCTGTCAAAGGAGGCTTCACGCATAACCTTACCGTTTTTGGTGACGGTAAATCGGCGGCTAACTGATTTTTTTATTTTGTGTTTTTTACTAACTTTTTCCATATTACTTTTTTGTTTTTTTAACCGGAGTGAAAGTTATGTAGAGTCTCTTTCCGATTAATTTTGCCTCCCCTTCTGGAGCGGAAATTTCAGCTAAGTCATTTTTGTATTTTTCAACTAGCTGATAACCAAATTCAGGTTTTTGAATTTGTCGGCCTAGGAATTTTATACTTAATTTGACTTTATTTCCACTAGATAAATATTCTTTGGCTTTTTTTACCCGAGTTTCATAATCAGCATTGCCAATAAAAGGAGTCATTTGAATTTCTTTAGTTTCTCCACCTTTAATCCCTTTTTTCTCGGCCTTGGCTTTTTTGGCTTCTTGATACTTAAATTTGGAAAATTCAATTAGTTTTACTACCGGTGGAGTAGCTTTACCGTTGATTTCAACTAAATCAAAACCAGTTTCTTGAGATTGTTGAAATGCGTCGGAAAGAGAGACAATTCCTATCTGTTTACCGTCGTCACTTAGTAGACGAATGGTAGGAGCAGTAATCTGACGATTTATTTTATAGAATTTTTTATCCATGTTTTCCCTATTTTATCAAATTAAGAGATTTATTTTTAATTTGATCTTTGATAGTTTTTAAAAACTTATCAAAGTCCATCGCTCCGAGATCTTGATTATCTCGTTGACGGATAGATACTTGATTATTTTCCACCTCTCGGCCACCAATTATTAACATATAAGGAATTTTTTGCATTTGAGCGTCACGAATTTTGGATTGCATTTTTTCGGAACGATCATCAATTTCTACTCTAATCCCCTGCTCTTTTAATTTATCCAGGATTTTATGAGCGTATTCATGCTGGGCATCGGTGATAGGGATAATTTTGGTTTGGACCGGAGAAAGCCAAAGTGGAAAAGCTCCAGCAAAGTGTTCCAACATAATCATCATAAATCTTTCCGGTGAACCAACTATAGCCCGGTGTAACATGACAGGTCTTTTTTTGGTACCGTCGGCGGCGGTGTATTCTAGTCCGAAACGCTCCGGCATAACAAAATCAATTTGAACGGTAGATAATTGCCATTCACGGCCGAGGGCATCAGTAGCAATTAAGTCCATTTTTGGGGCATAAAATGCAGCTTCGCCGGGACCATCAAAATATTCAATATTATTTCTTTTCATAATATCGACAGCCCATTTTTCAACCCGGTCCCAGGTGGCCGGATCACCGAGATACTTTTCCGGATGTTCCGGATCCCGGGTAGAAAGACGATATTTGTACTTAAGGCCAAAGGTGTCCATAATTTCCTTGGTCATTTTAAGGGCGGTATCGATTTCCTGATCAACTTGTTCTTCAGTACAAAAAATATGGCAGTCATCCTGGGAAAAGGCTCTGACCCGGGCTAAGCCGTTTAGTTCGCCGGGTTTTTCATCTCGGTAGAGCATGGCAAAATCGGCGAATCTTAAGGGAAGATCGCGATAAGAATGGGCCTCAGCAGCATAAATTTGCGTATGCTGAGGACAATTCATCGGTTTAAGAAAAAATTCTTCATCAGAATAGTTACTGACTACCCGAAACATTGAATCTTTGTATTTATCATAATGTCCGGAAGTCTGGAACAATTTAGCTTTGGCAATTTGTGGTGTCCAAACCTGGGTGTAACCCTGTTTGGTTTGAACTGATTCAACATAATTATTGACTGCCAGGCGAATAAATGCTCCTTTGGGGGTATAGAGAGGCAAACCGCTGCCAATTAATTCAGAAAAGGTAAATAACCCCAATTCTTTGCCAAGTTTTCGGTGGTCTCTTTTTTGAGCCTCGTCTAAAATGCGGACAAATTCTTCTAATTTTTCTTTTGATTCAAAAGCAGTGCCATAAATGCGGGTGAGCATTTTATTTTTTTCGTCACCATGCCAGTAGGCACCGGCGATGGAAAGAAGTTTGAATGCCTTTATGTCGCCTGTGTTACCAATGTGAGGTCCGGCGCAGAGATCTACAAAGTTATTCCCGGTATAGTAAACAGAAATGATTTCTCCCCTGTTTTCGATAGAATCAAGCCATTCCATTTTGTAGGGATTACTGGCAAAAATTTTTTTGGCCTCTTCTAAACTCAATTCTTTTCTAGTAATAGGCAATTTTTGATTAATAATTTTCTTCATTTCGGCTTCGATTTTGGGGAAATCTTCTTCAGAAATTTTGAAACCGTCAAGTGGCTCAAAGTCGAAATAAAAGCCGTCGTCGGTAGCGGGACCCATGGCCATATAAAATTTATCGATACCATAGAGATTTTGCATGGCTTGTGTTAGGACGTGTTCAGCGCTATGACGAATTTTGAACAATTGATCTTCTGAATGTTTTTGTGAATCTATTTGTGACATATGTGAATTATAAATTAGAAATGGGTAAAAGACATAATTTGTTATGATGATTTAGTGAAAAAAAATAAATATCTGTTGGTAGTAATTTTATTATTAGGTATTTTGTT
>JAGOPG010000001.1 GCA_017992115.1 Candidatus Shapirobacteria bacterium
TCCCCCATAATTTTTTTTGGTGGCATATTGACGATAAATACCGTTTTAACATTTAGTAACTGTAGGGGTTCATACCATTTTCTTATTCCAGAAAAAACTATTTTTTTGCCAAAATCTTCACCAAAATCTACCACCATTCTAATTAACTTCTCAGATTTTTCGACTGCTTTTGCCTCTAAAATTTCTCCAACTCGAAATTCAACTTTAGCAAAATCATCATAAGTAATTAATTCCATGAGCAATTTTAACATTTTCTCTTGTGTTATCCTTTACAATATGACAAATATCGATCCCTCTATTTTCAAGTCTTACGACATTCGTGCTGTTTACCCTAATCAGGCCAATGAAGAATTGGCGGAAAAAATCGGTCGGGGCTTTGCTAAATATCTCAATTTTCCTTCAAAAGTACTTGTAGCTCGAGACGGTCGTATTTCTGGCGAGTCTATGAAAAATGCCCTAATTTTGGGATTAACTAAAGTTGGTGTCAATGTTGTCGATATTGATTTGGCTTCTACCGATTCTTTTTATTATGCTTGTCAAACTCGTGACTTACCCGGAATTTCTGTCACCGCTAGTCATAATCCCAAAGAATACACTGGATTTAAAATGGTGAAAAAAATTCCTGAACTTCTCTCTGGCGATGCAGGAATAAAGGAAATTAAAGAGTGGATTTTAACTGATCAACTTCCTTCCGATGTAGCTACATCTGGGACGATAGAAAATATAGATATCAAACAAGAATTTGTAGATTATGTCGCCTCACTTGTTGACCTATCTCAAGTAAAAGCCATGACCGTGCTGGCTGACACTGCCAACGGTATGGTTGGTCCTTTTCTGGAAATTCTATCTCAAAAAATTCCTCAGATAAAATTTGTCAAAATGTATTGGGAAGTCGACGGCAATTTTCCCAATCATGGAGGAGATCCATTATTGGCCGAAAACCGTCAACAAATCCAAAATCGGGTTCCTTTAGAAGGAGACTTGGGAATCATGTTCGATCCCGATGGTGACCGGTTTTTTGTTATTGATAAAAGAGGTCGATTCATTTCCGGAGATTTTATGACTGCTATTTTATCCGAATATTTTTTAAAGCGATATCCAGGCTGCGCCGTTGTCTACGATATCAGAGCTTCTAAAGTAGTACCTCAAACCATAGAAAAGAACGGTGGTAAGGCCTTAGCCAATCGTGTTGGACATACCCACATCAAAGCTAGAATGAAGGCAGAAAATGCCTATTTTGGAGGGGAAGTATCAGGCCATTATTATTTTAAAGATTTTTTTCTTTGTGACACCGGGCTAACTACCTTTGTATATCTACTAGACTTTCTTTCTAAAAGCCCACGCTCTTTAGAAGATATAGTTGACCAGATGAGTTCTCAATATCACATATCCGGAGAAATCAATTCGACGGTTACCGATGTATCGGCAACTATGGCCAAATTAGAATCTGTATACGGCCCAAAGGTACTTACTCCAATAGAAAAAATGGACGGTCTCACTTTTGAAATGGGGAATTGGCGCTTTAATGTACGCCCATCAAATACTGAACCTTTACTTCGTCTAAATTTGGAGGCTGACAGTCAGGAACTAATGATCTTAAAACGGGATGAAGTTTTATCCCTAATTCGGAATTAAGATGAATAAAAAATACCTTATTTTGGCTATTATTTTTGCTGTGATTTTAGGAATTTCTATTCCCTTATTCTTTTATTTTAAGACAACTTATCGGCGTATGGTTGTTGTTCCCAACAAGATTGAACTAGCCTCACCCACAGCAACTCCTACTCCGGATCCCAACCGTCCCATCTCGCTTTTATTATTAGGCTACGGCGGAGCTGGTCATGACGGTCCCTATTTAACCGATTCAATAATGCTGGTTAGAATCAACCCTAAACTTGAAAAAGTTGATTTAATTTCTATTCCTCGCGATCTTTGGGTTAGCATTCCTATAAGTACTGAATCGAGTCTTTCAGCTAAAATAAATTTAGCCTATACTATCGGTATTAATGATAAAAAATATCCAAATAAATCCGCCGAATATACCGGCCTGGCTGGTGGTGGTGAAATGAGTAAATATGTTGCTTTTCAAGTTACCGGCATTAAACCTGATTATTTTTTTGCCCTCGATTTTAGTGGTTTTAAAACTATTATTGACAAGATAGGAGGAATTGACATTAATGTCCCTCGTTCTTTTATAGATCCTCTTTATCCTTTAGACGTCGACTCCAGCGAAACTTGTGGCAAAAGTGAAGAAGAGGTCAAAGCACTCACTGCCACTATGTCAGGAGAAAAATTAGAAGAACAATTTCCCTGTCGTTACGAAACACTAACTTTTAATAAGGGTTTAAACCATTTTGATGGTTCAACAGCACTAAAATATGCCCGATCTCGCCATTCTCCCACTGAAGGGAATGATTTTAGCCGTTCAGAAAGGCAAAAACAAGTTATCGAAGCAGTAAAAAACAAAGTACTTTCTCTAAATTTCTTTAATAAAATTATTCCAGTTTCCGAAGCATTATCTTACCATCTTACGACTGATATGGATTTATCCACTATGGAAAAATTATTGATTCGAGCACCTGATTTTTCCAAGTACAAAATAAATTCTATAGCTATTACCGATAAAAATTATTTAATGCAATCTGTTAGTGCCGATAGACAGTCTATATTAATCCCAAAAGCTGGAGATGGTAATTTTGAAGAAATAATAGAATTTTTAAACACATCTTTGGTAGAATAAACCAATTACATGTTATTAATAATTATATATGGCATTTAGTATCAATATCGCAATCATTACTGGAAATCTTACTCGTGATCCAGAACTTCGTTATACTCCTTCCGGGACTGCAGTATGCAGTTTTGGTGTCGCCACTAATCATTCAATTAAAAAGGATGACCAGTGGACAGATATTCCCACTTTCCACAATATTGTTGTTTGGGGAAAACAAGCTGAATACATCAGTAACACCTTAAAAAAGGGCATGAAAGTATCACTTACTGGTCGTATAGATAATCGTCAATATGACGCTAAAGACGGCACTAAAAAATATATTAGCGAAATTATTGCAGACACTGTTGTACCTTTTACCGACAGAAAATCAGTTGATACTGCAAGCACTGAGGTAGACAACACTCCGGCCCAGGATGCAGGTGCTGCAACAGAAGACAAGGTGGAGGATATCGTTATTCCCGACGAAATGCCTTTCTAACCTCGTCTAATTTCTCTTCGAAAATTTTAACATACTTGATATTTTTGTGTCCTGTTTCTATACAATGTCCTAACCTTGTTTCTATTGTGGCAGATAACTGAGCGCAATCAATATTTCCTTCATTTTCTATTCTATAAATATCTCCCTCCCAGCCACAATCATTACATGTTGGTTTCACTCCGATTATTTCTTTTGGTGACATATAGCCGTATTATATGTCAAATCATTATTATGTCAATATTATAGGATTCTTATATACTGCCATGATAAAGTTGGAATGTTTTTAAAGTAATTACGTTTTTAATTAAAGATAAGGTACAATATTTCAATGTCATATAAAACATTGAAGGTATTGGAGAATTTGGTGTTAATCTGTGATACAAAAATCGAAAATACTAGAGAGGTAAAACGAAATCTAACGGAAGCGTATCAGACCAATAAAAAATTTTTTAACAGCGATACCCCTACGATTGCTGTTACTTTTGTTTATAAAAGAACAGATCTTGAAAAAATTGTTCATCATCAAACAAAGGATTGGGAAGTCGCCTATGCATATAACAACGATGAGCTAAAAAATCAGATTGTTATTTTTAGTCCCGAAGTTATTGAAACAGTATCCCGAAACACTAAAAGTTATTTTCCTTACTTGCTGACACATGAGATGGCACATATTTTTACTAATAATGTATGTATTTTTTTTCAACCCAGATGGTTATATGAAGGCTTGGCTGGGTTTGTGGCCAAACAATACACAAAAATCAAAAAAATATCAAAATTTGTAGAATTTAAATTTATTCATGATAAAAATGGATGGAATAATAATCCAAGTTATGCCCAAGCTTATTCTTTTACCAAGTTTCTAATTGACAAATACGGAGAAAAAAAAGTACTCAATTTTACAATTGAGAGATTAAGTAAACTGAATAGATATCACAAATTTGAGGAATTTAAAACGGAATACGACGACTTTTTTAAAGAGAAATTTGAGAAGGTAAGTGAGCTTTGGAAACAAAATACATTTTATTAATTATTTCCGGAACCTGCCTATTGTATAAGATACCTTTCGGCAGGTTCCGGTTGTGGTACTCACAAACATTGTCTATGAGTACCACTCTAGAGTTGGATATTAACCTTCTTTGTCACACTGATCGCTGTCACAGCCAGAGCCTTCACACCAGCCATCACAGTCATCGCAGTTTGACGTTAACATGGTTATGATCCCTTCAAGTTGGTCCATTTTTCTCACCTCCTTTCGTTACAAGAGTATTTGTTTATGCTTCAAATAGGACACGACCTGTATTACTTTTTCAAGCTCAACTCCAAGAACCTTTTGGAACTCATCTATAGAAATCATCTCCTTTCCATTTTCGAACAATTTACTGAGCCTTTGGTCAACCGGCACCCAAGCACTAGTCGAAACAAACAACACTGATCCGAAAGGTTCAAGGCGTGTTTGCATCCTTGGATTTACCAAAAACTGGGTGTCTTGCGTTTGTGGTATCGGAACTTTGGGTAGGCCATGTTGTGGAATATATTTCTGATCACACATTGGATCGGCAGCCTTTTTTGATCCGAACGCGGTGAATGCATCGGCCTTACAACCTCCCATGCAACGTGTCTTTATGGCACAACTTCCGCATACTTCAGGTAATAACACTTCTGACCGCCATTCCTCCATTCTTTTCCAAGCAAGTTGTAGACTCTCATCGATATTACCGTAGCTTTCTGATGCCCTATTACATGGTTTGACATTACCGTCAAAGCCAATAGTGCATGTGGTCTTCCCGGCAGTGCAGAACTTATATCCTTGAATTGGTATATGTCCTCCATAACTACATACTGGGTTTGCCTCCAGAGAGTTTACGTGCAGATCGAATTCTTTCCCAGCTATTTCTAGTTCCTCTTGCATCTGTCGAAATTCTGTCAGAGTCAATAGTTGACTGGTAAAGCCTCTTCCGGAAGAAGGATCCGAAGCTTTCGTAACTGCAAAACTCGGAAGGCCAAGTGATGAAACTAACGCTGCAGTTTGGTTAATTTGACTTAGATTGTATTTTGAAACAACCATATTTACATAAATTGGGAAGCCGAAACTTTTAGCCAGATTAATTCCATGGACTATTTTTCGGAGGGAACCCTTACTACCAGTAATTTGATCACATACTTTCGAATCACCTGAGGGTAGGGAAACTAAAATTGACTTTATTCCACAATCCTTAAGAATTTTCGCTTTTCCTGGTGTCAGTAACGTAAGGTTACTATTCATAGAAACAGATACTCCGCCATCCGAGAGAGATTTTATATAGTCTCTTAGCTCCCTTATAACAACTAATGGTTCTCCCCCCGTAATAATGACAGAAAAAACTTTATTGCTTAGTATTTCCGATACTATCTTGGGGTAAAGTGTAAAATAGTTGGAAGTAAGTGAACTAGTTGGTTGAACATCTCTCCAATAGTTGTAACAGTGTTTACAATTGTGATTACAAACGGGTGTTACTTCCCACTGGACTCCAATAGGTGCAGACAATGTCGTAAACATAAACTTTTCTCCTGTATTTTAAGGTGCACGTTGTTACATGCTGATGGACTGAATCTATCGTTACATGCTGGGCTATCCAGTAGAACAACAAACGAATTATATGCCAAAACATCCGGAAAATCAAATAATACAATCCTATAAGAAGCGAATATTCAGTGTTATACACCTTAAAGGCTCTTTATAAAAGGTAATTGTTAAATATCAAAATAAAGTGTTAATTATTTTTGGAGTAGCTCTTTCATTTTTGTGACCCCACGGAGAATTGAACTCCGGTTACCAGGATGAGAACCTGATGTCCTAGCCACTAGACGATGGGGCCATCTAGATGTTGTACAATTAAATCAGATGAATTTTAACAAATATCATCACCAATTGCTCCTTCTATTAATTACCTTTTTCTCCTCAGCTTTAATTTGGTTTTTATTTTACAAAAATATTCCTAGGTTTTTAGGCTTTCCAGCCACCAGTCTAGAAACTATATACGCCAATTACGATGGTCCCAATTATATGATTATTGCCAAGTGTGGATACAATAAGGATTGTATTCGTCAGCAATTTTCCCTCCCCTTGCCTCTAGAATATTACCCTGCACATCTTCCGGCATTTCCTCTGCTGATTAAAATTTTTTCACTTTTTTTAACCACTCCCAAAGCAATGCTTTTAGTTTGTCTATTAGGATCGGCATTTTTTACTTTATCTTGTTATTATTTTTTTCGATTATTTTTTAGCGAGAAAAAATCATTTTGGCTTTCATTCTTAATTATTTTCTTTCCGGCCCGACTTTTTATCTTAAGACTGATAGGTGCACCTGAAACCTGGTTCTTGGGCTCAATCTTATTCTCCATCGTTTTCTTTAAGAAAAACAAATTCTTACCATCAGCTCTTTTTGGAGTATTTGCCCAACTCTTAAAAAGTCCGGGAATCTTGCTCTTTGTTGCCTACGCTTTTACTTTCTTGTTCGAATATATAAAAAGCAAAAAAATAAATAAAAATTATTTATGGTATTTGTTAATTCCAATTTCCGCCTTAGGAATTTTTTATCTATACTATCTACAAACAGGGGATTTTTGGGCATATTTTAATTCTGGAGACAACATTCACCTGACGCCTTTTCCTTACCAAGTTTTTGTCAGTAACCGTTCATGGATTAGTACAATTTGGCTGGAAGATATTATTTACATTTTAATTTTTTGCTTTTCTGCCCTAAAAAAATTATGGAAAAAATATTCTCGTGATATTGTTTTTATTTTTCCATTTGTTTTTACTCTTGCTACTATCATGGTGGCTCATCGTGACATCAGCCGTTATATTGCTCCAGTCTATCCCTTTGTTTTTCTCGCTTTTGGAAATAAAATTACCAAGAAAAAGAATCGTCTTCTCTTTTATCTACTTATACCGGCAGTTCTCCTTTATGCTATCAATTTTGTAATCGGCAATACTGCCCCTGTTGACAACTGGACACCTTATCTTTAAATATAAAGATAAATTCTTCCATTATCTTCTGATATCTTACCCTCAAGACACATCATGCTAATTTTGCTGGTTAATTCCGAAGTTTCAATTTTTAATTCATTGCATAATTCATCGACACTTTTAGCTTCTATTTTAAGCAATTCAATAATTGAATTTTCCAACGGATCGCTGCTTTCAAATAATACTCCCTGAGTTAAATTATCCATATTTCCGACAATATCTTGAGCCTTTGTTGTTATCTTTCCCTGTTTACTTTTAATTAAATAATTTGTGCCTTCAGCAATACTGTTATTAATTTGACCCGGTACGGCATATATTTTTTTTCCCTGTTCTCTGCCGATCCTGGCAGTAATCAGAGATCCGGATTTTATTCCCGCTTCAACCACCAACACTCCCAGAGTAGATAAACCGGAAACTATCCTGTTTCTTTGTGGAAAACTCCATAAAGTTGGTTGGAAATTTGGTGTATACTCCGAGATCACCAAGCCATTGTTTTCTAAAATTTCGCTATAAAGATTGTCATTTTCCGGGGGAGTTAAAATGTTTAAACCACCTCCCAGCACGGCTATAGTCTTGCCACCAAATTCCAGACATTTTTTATGTGACTCGGCATCAACTCCGTACATAAATCCGGATATTATGGTTATATTATTAGCCACAAAAACAGGCATAAATTTGGCAATTACTTCCTGGCCATATCGGCTCATTCTTCTACTACCCACTATTGATAAACTTTTTTTAAAAACATTATTATCCCAGTTACCTCTGTAAAATAATTTCTCTGGGCATTTCTTTATTTCTTTTAATTGTTTAGGAAAATCACTTTTTTCAATAGTGTTAATTTTCCACTCCCTCCAATTTTTCATTCAATATTCTCATAATGGCTAATCTTATCTCCCAAGATACATACGGCATCAATTCGGTATTTTTTAAATTTATACATTTCTTGTCGTTTTTCAACAATATAACTCTCTGCGACTTTTTTCACCTGCCATATCTTATTTTTGCTAATCATTTCTTCCGGAACTCCAAACTTATCGTCACTTTTATACTTTACTTCAATGAAAACCAACCAATCATTATCGGTCATTATCAAATCAATTTCTCCGATTTTATTTTCAAAGTTTGCCTCTATAAAATTAAAGCCCTTTTTTATTAAAAAATCCTTGGCTATATTTTCCCCATACTTTCCTTTATGATAATTTTCCTCTTTAACTTTAACTGTATTTAACATCATCTCTATTCTCCCGTTCTTACTCTATATTGTAATGCCTCAGCAATATGTACTTCCTTGATTGTGTCAGAAGCTGCTAAGTCGGCAATTGTTCGACTGACTTTTATTAACCTAAAATAAGTTCTGGCAGACAGAGAGAATTTATTTACCGCGTTTTTCAACAACAAATTTGCGGATTCTTCTAGTTTTGCCCATTCTTTTAAGTGTTTATTTTTCATATCTGAATTGCAATAAACACCTTTAGCATTTTTAAATCTTATCTTTTGAATTTCACGGGCTTTAATTACTCTTTCCCTGATTACTTCAGATTTTTCAGAAGTATTATCGACATTTTTTACCATTAATTTATTTACATCAACGGATGGTACATTCAAGTGAATATCAATCCGGTCCATAATTGGGCCTGATAATTTTTTTTGATAATTCAATACTTGATGAACATTACATTTACATTCCTTTTTTTCATCTCCTAAATATCCACACGGGCAAGGATTTGCCGCTGCTACCAACATAAATTGGCATGGAAAAGTTACTGATCCCGAAGCTCTGGAAATACTTACATATCCATCCTCAATTGGCTGACGTAAAGCCTCTAAACTAATTCTACTCAACTCAGGAAACTCATCAATAAAGAGTACTCCCCGATGAGCCAAAGAGATTTCACCGGGTCTCGGGTTACTTCCACCACCAATTAAACCTACTTGAGAGGTGGTATGGTGGGGACTTCTAAAGGGACGATTTCTAATCATTGACCCGCCCGAGGGAATATTACCGGTTATAGAATAAATTTTTGTCACCTCCAAACTTTCATCCTCAGACAGAGGAGGCAAAATTCCCGGGAGAGCTCTAGATAACATTGTTTTTCCACTCCCGGGAGGGCCCATTAAAAACACGTTATGGCCTCCAGCTGCAGCAATTTCTAAAGCTCTTTTTGCTGATTCCTGGCCTAAAATTTCAGAAAAATCAAACTGAATTATTGATTTATCCAACAATTCATGACTTTCAACATATTTTAAAGGTTCGATTAACTTATCACCACGTAAATGTCTAATCAGATCTTTTAAACTGTTGACCGGATAAACTTCAATCCCTTCGACCACTGCTGCTTCATTGGCACAAAGTCTGGGTACAAATATTTTTTTAACTCCTTTTTCTTTTGCCAAAATTGCCAATAAAAAAACACCTCTTGAATGTCTGAGACTTCCGTCTAGTGACAATTCTCCAAAATAATATTCCTTATCATCGGGTAGATTTATTTGATCACTTGAGGCCAGAATTCCGACTGCAATTGGTAAATCGTAATAAGCACCTTCTTTTGGTAAATCAGCTGGCGCCAAATTTACTGTAATTTTGGCTGTTGGAAATTCCATATCACAGTTAATAATGGCTGTTTTGACTCTTTCCTTGGCTTCTTCTACTGCCTTACTGGCCAAACCAACAATCGTAAAGCCAGGAAAACCTTTTTCAGCCACATTAACTTCAGTTTCTATCTGGACTGCTTCCAGTCCATAATTTGCCGCACTCCATATTTTTGTTAACATTCTTACTAAACTGTATTCCTCATTGTCAAATATATCTAGTCCCTACTAATAACTATAGTAATAGTTTAAACTGCATGTATTACGTTGTAATATGACCAGGGAACAAAGTATAAACTCACCCGAACATGTTCAGAAAATGTCTCTTCCTGTCGAATTTAAGGATTGGTTAAAGCCCTCTGAAGTCGGAGAACATCAAACTCTATATCTTGTCAATACCAGATTGTGGATTGATCAACTATCAAAAAAATACCACCGACAGATAACTATCGATACTATCCCCAATAATGAGTGGGATAAACTCTTCGAAAAATACGATTATTTTTGGTTTATGGGAATTTATGCTCCAAGCAAAGCCAGTCAGGAGCATGCTAAAAAATGGTGTCATGAGTTTCGTTATGCCCTGCCCGATCTTGATCCTGAAAAAGATGTCGTTGCTTCACCTTTTGCTATTCCAGAATATGTTCCCAACCCAAAAATTGCTAAAAACTGGCAATCTTGGGATAAAATGCTTAACAAATTGCATCGGCATGGAAAAAAAGTAATGATCGATTTTGTTCCCAACCATACTGCTTTGGATGCCGAATTGGCCAAAAGCCATCCTGAATATTTTATCCAGGGTAACCTGGATCAGTATAATTCCCAACCAAATTTTTTTTATCCGGTAGTGGCCAATAACGGCCAAACATATTACATCGCGCACGGAAAAGATCCCAATTTTCCCGAATGGGCTGATACCCTTCAATTGAATTATGGAGTTCCGGAATTACATGACGAGATGACAAAGCAACTTTTAGAATTAAGTCGACATTCTGATGGTGTAAGATGCGACATGGCTATGCTACTAGATCCTTCTACCTTTATCAGAACTTGGGGTTGGCTTTTATCAGGAGAACAAAAGTCGTTTATCGAAAAACATTCCTTTTGGCACGAAAAAATTCCATTGATAAAAGAAAATCTCTGCCGGCAGTTCGACTTTTTAGGTGAAATTTATTGGGATAAAGAATATCTTGGCCACGTTTTTGACTACATATATAACCAGGATTTTTATAAAATTTTATTGGAATCACCTCAAGCATTAAAATCACAAGTTCAAAAAATTCTGGCTGCTGGGAAAAACGGTAGGCATTATCATGACGCCCTATATATCGAAAATCATGATGAGGAACGTGCTTCACAGATATTAAGATCAGAACAATCCAAGGCGGCTGCTGCTTTGGCAGGGATAATTCCGAATTCAATTTTTATGGTCAATCAAGGCCAAGAAGAAGGATGGAGGATCAGACCACCAATGCAAATTTCACGTTTTCCAAACGAAGTAGTTAATACCGATACTCAGTTATTTTACGACAAACTACTTCACTTGTTTCATTCCCGTTTGTTTAAACAAGGAGAATGGGATTTGACTGATATCAATCCAATTTGTGGGGACATAATTGCCCTTAAGGTTTTGTCTCCGGATAAAAAACTTGGTGCTATTGTTTGTATAAATCTTTATTCTAATTATGCTAAATGTACTATTCCTGAAATTACCGCCAAAAAAAATGTTAATGTCATAAGTTTGACTGAATCCAAAGATATTATCACAGACACTGTCCGTTCTAATGGTATTTTTATAGGTTTAGATCCGGGTGAAGTTCAAATTGTCTATTTTTCAAATATAAACCCTGAAGAAGTTCCTGAATCTCAATATTATAGGAAAAACTTGTCAATTCTCTTGGATCAAAATTAATCTCTACATTTTACCCAAAATAAACCCGAATATTTGATAAAATATCAAGGTGGATTTTAATTTAATTTCATCTCTAAAACCTGCCGGTGATCAGCCGGAGGCTATTAAATCACTTTTTAACGGCTTAAAGAATAATAAAGATAAACAAACTTTGTTGGGAGTTACGGGATCTGGAAAAACCTTTACCATCGCTAATATCATTCAAAAAACGCAACTTCCTACCTTGATTATCTCTCACAATAAGACTTTAGCCGCTCAGCTTTATCAGGAATTCAAGGAACTTTTTCCTGAAAATAAAGTTTCCTATTTTGTTTCCTATTACGATTATTATCAACCTGAGTCGTATTTACCGGCTTCCGATACTTATATTGCCAAAGAAGTAGAAATTAATGACTTAATCGACAAACTTCGACTTGAAACTACCTCTAATTTATTTTCAGGGAAAGATAATATTGTTGTTGCCTCAGTTTCTTGTATTTATAATATCGGTGACCCCAGGGATTTCAGTGGTAAAACTATTACCCTAAAAGTAGGTGATATCTGGAGTCAACGCCAGCTTTTTTCTGCTTTAGTATCTATTTTTTATAATCGATCTCAAATGGAATTTTCTCGTGGTCAATTCCGTGTCCGTGGTGAAAGCGTTGAAATCTGGCCATCATATGCCGATTGGATTTTAACTTTAGAAATGAATATGTCTGGCAAAATAACCAATATCTTTGAACGAAACCCTTTTACCAACAATCAATTTTCTCTATCCTCATATCAACTTTTTCCTGGCAAACAGTTTGTTGGGGCTTCTGGTCCAGGATTGAAGGAAATAATCAAAGAAATAAAAGCAGACGCAGTCAAAGAATCTGCTGTTTTTGAATCTCAAGGTAAAATTTTAGAAGCTCATCGTCTTCGTCAACGGGTAGATTACGACATGGAAATGCTTGAAGAAATTGGTTACGTCAACGGTATAGAAAATTATTCAATTTACTTTGAAAAAAATCGCCACCGTGGTGATCCACCATATACCCTTATTGATTATTTTCACCATCTTTATGGCAATAATTTTTTAACTGTTATTGATGAATCTCATGTTACCATTCCCCAAATTGGAGGTATGAGTGCTGGTGATGCTTCCCGGAAACAAAGCCTTGTTGATTTTGGTTTCCGACTCAAAAGTGCATACGACAATCGACCTCTGCGATGGAATGAATTTTACGAACGCATCCCTAAAGTGATTTATGTGTCTGCCACCCCTGCTGAATTTGAAATTGAAGATTCTCATAATCAAGTAGTCGAACAAATCATTCGTCCTACCGGTCTTCTTGATCCTCCCATTGAAATTCGAAGCAGTTTAGATCAAATTCCTAATTTAATTTCTGAAATCAAAAAAAGAGTAGTCAAAAGAGAAAGAACTCTTGTAGTTACCTTGACCAAAAAAATGGCCGAAGAACTTAGTGCTTACCTTTCTGATTCCAAAAAAACTGGAGAAAATTTTAAAGTAGCATATCTACATTCCGACATTGAAACTTTAGAAAGGACAGAAATCCTTGACAAGCTTCGAGTAGGAGATTTTGATGTCTTGGTGGGAATTAATTTATTACGTGAAGGTCTAGATTTACCCGAAGTTTCATTGGTGACAATATTAGACGCTGGCAACCAAGGTTTTTTGCGCTCAAAATCATCATTAATTCAGATAATGGGTAGAGCTTCTAGAAATGTTTCCGGCTCAGTTATTTTATATGCTGACCAAATATCGGAAGCTATGAGGCAGGCTATTTCCGAGGTTAATCGCCGTCGTAAAATTCAAATAAAATACAATCAAGAACATAATATTACTCCCCAAAGTATCACTAAATCTATTCGTCCAAAATTAATTGAATCTGTTGACAAAGATACTGTGCTTATACCTGTTTTAGAGGTTGATCCTGGATCCCTGACTCCAAATCAACGAAAGGGACATTTGATTAAATTGAGAAAAGAAATGCGTGCCGCCGCCACTAATCTTGACTTCGAAACTGCTATCAAAATCAGGGACAGGATTAAAGAGATTGAAACTCTATAACACCCGAAGACAAACCGAAACTTTTCTAGTATAATAAACATTTGTTGATATTCTGTAGAGACGTGATTAATCGCGTCTCTACCTTTCAAAAATGCAAAATAAAATTGTTATCAGGGGAGCTCGAGAAAATAATCTAAAAAATATCTCCTTTGAAATTCCTAAAAATCAATTCATTGCCTTTACCGGCGTTTCCGGCTCCGGCAAATCTTCTATGGCCTTTGACACCCTTTTTGCTGAAGGCCAACGTCGTTATGTTGAAAGTCTCTCTTCCTATGTTCGCCAATTTCTGGGAAATATTAAACGTCCTGAAGTTGATCTTATTGAAGGCCTATCTCCCTCTATTGCCATCAATCAAAAAGCTATTTCACACAACCCCCGTTCCACTGTTGGTACCATTACTGAAATATATGATTATCTCCGATTACTCGTTGCTAGAATTGGACATCCACATTGTCCAAATTGCGGTCGAGAGGTAATTCCTCAAACAAGTAAGCAAATTGTAACGCAAATAATTAATACCTTAAAATCGGAAGTTGTTAGTAGTCCCAATCGCTTTTTAATTCTTTCTCCACTAGTTCGTAATAAAGCTGGTGATTTTCGGGGTTTATTAGAAAATCTTCGTAAACAGGGTTTTAAATGGATTAGAGTAGATGGCCGCATTGTCGATTTGTATTCTGATTTTGGGATTGTTAAAAGCAATAAACACAATATTGATGCCATTTGTGATCGAATTTCTGTTGACAAACAAGCTTTAAAAAATACAGATAACCTGTTTTCCCGTCTTATAGATGATGTTGAATTAGCCATAAAATTTAGCAATGGCCAGGTAATAATGGCCACTATTCATGATTCCGGTTTTGATTTTCCCGAGAATCCAAAAGATGTCTCTGAAATTCTTTTTTCAGAAAATTTTGCCTGTCCAGTCTGTAATCTTTCTTTACCCACAATTGAACCTCGTTTGTTTTCTTTTAATGCCCCCCAAGGTGCCTGCCCCGAGTGTAAAGGCATTGGATCAAAATATCAAATTGATCGTAACAAATTTCCCGAATGGAAGGCTAAAATTTTAGAAAATCGTTATTTTACCACTGAAAATGAAGTTATCCGTGAAGAATTGGAAAAATTTATGATTAAAGAAGCCTGTCCATTATGTCACGGTGATAGATTAAACCACGAAGCTCTTTCTGTTACTATTCTCGACGAGAATATAGCCCAAATTAGTCGATATTCTATTGCCAATCTATATAAATGGGCCAAAGATTTACCTCAAAAACTAGAACGCACCCAAGAAAAAGAGGTTATGGAATCTATCAATCGAGAAATTTTCTTTAGATTGGAATTTTTACTGGCTGTAGGGCTTGATTATTTAAGCATCGATCGAGAGGCGGGCAGTTTGTCTTCTGGTGAATCTCAGCGTATTCGTCTTGCTTCTCAAATTGGCACTGGCTTAACTGGAGTTCTCTATATTTTAGATGAACCTACTATTGGCCTTCATCCCCGAGACAACAATCGTCTTATTGTTACCCTAAAAAAATTAAAAGATTTAGGCAATACCGTTATTGTTGTCGAACACGATGAAGATATCATAAAATCTGCCGATCATATCGTTGACTTTGGTCCATATGCAGGTAAGAACGGTGGTGAGATAATCGCACAAGGTTCTTTAAAAGACATTATTTCAAACCCAAAATCTATTACTGGCCAATATTTATCTGGTAAAAAAACTGTTAATCCAAAACAGGAAATTCTTCTCCCCACTCTGTCAAAAGAAAGTGCAGGGAAGATTTCGATTACTGGATGCCGTCAATGGAATCTTAAAAATATTACTGTTGATTTCCCTCTCAATAAACTGATTTCCGTTACTGGTGTCTCAGGATCGGGCAAATCTACATTAGTCCACGACACTCTTTACGGTGGAGTCCGCAAAGCTACTTTAGGTGCTTATTATGGAACTATCGGTGAATATGACAAAATTGACGGTGCCGAATACTTGAATGACGTATTGTTGGTCGATCAGTCTCCAATTGGCCGTACCCCTAGAAGTAATCCAGCAACCTATACCAAGCTTTTTGATGATATTCGCAAATTGATGGCTGAAACTGTTGAATCAAAAATTCACGGCTTTGATTCTGGACATTTTTCTTTTAATACTAAGGGAGGTCGTTGCGAAGCTTGTGAAGGTCAAGGGCAAATAAAAATTGAAATGCAATTTTTACCCGATATTTATGTTACTTGCGATCAATGTCACGGAACCCGATACAAAGATGAAACTCTTGAAGTAACCTATAAAGACAAAAATATTGCCGATATATTAGATATGACTTTTGATGAAGCTGCCGATTTTTTCAAAAATATCAATTCCATAAAAAGAAAAATATCTACTATTCAAGAAGTTGGTTTAGGCTATCTAAAACTTGGTCAACCGAGCAATACCCTCTCAGGAGGTGAGTCACAACGCCTTAAAATTAGTCGTGAATTAGTAAAAAAAATCAATGGCCGTATTCTATATATTCTTGATGAGCCTACTACTGGACTTCATTTCTATGACATTGATAAATTGATTAAGGTTTTACGAAAATTAGTTGATATGGGCAATACTGTTGTCACTATTGAACATAATTTAGATGTTATCCGAAACAGCGATTGGGTAATAGATCTTGGTCCTGAAGGTGGAGATAAAGGCGGGGAAATTGTCGCCACCGGAACTCCAGAAGATATTACTAAAGTTGCTAAATCTTATACTGGTCAATACCTACGGCGCTACTTTTCCTGAGGGACATTTTTCTCTTATTTCCAATTTTGTTTTCCACTCTGTTTGCCACTCATCTTTCACGCAATAATTTTTAAATTGCCCTAACCATTCGTAATATCTAAATCTTATTTCATAAGTAAGGGCAATCATATTTTCATCATCTCTTTCATTTATTTCATTAAAATTATCTTTGTTGGCGACATATTCTGGCACTAAATCTAAGCTATAAGATATTCTATCCGGCAAATAGTTATATGTATTTTTTGCCTTCCACCAAAATAGGTATTGTTGACTATAATCATAAATTTCTGGAACATAATTATAAGCTCTAAATCCTTTACCATCCATTTTTTTATATATCCACTCAATATTTTTTTCTAAATTATTTAAATTTTTCGGATCGTCACTTAAAACGTATTTTCGATATTTTTGTTGATCGGATACAGTTAAAATAAATGATCGAAGTAAAAATAAGAACACTATTAACCAAATAACTTTGTTAATTTTCAGCAAATTACTCAAAAAGAAGCCAATTACAAAAGTCATCCACACCCTCAAAATATCTATATACCATTCTTTTAAGGGATAATGGTAAAAAATGATATAGAAAATAAAAGAAAAAAATAATAAGCTAAAAAAATATTTATTTACTTTTTTATATTTTTTAAAAAATATACTTGCAATAAAAGCTAATATTATTAATATCAAACCCCCATAATATGGCAAAGAAAATTGACCCTCAAAAACATTAACAATGCTTTTGAAGTGGGAGGAAACGCTTGTTAAAAAACTTAATTTATTTTCTAAGACCTGATTACTATTATTGAAAATACCCAAGAACAATTTTGTCATCTGGAATTTATTTTTTATTTCCAAAAGCAACTGAGGTAAAAACCAAGGAATTACTCCTGTCAAAAAAGCTTTCCAGTATTTAATTTTATTGTTTAATACAACTATTAATACTGAAAAACATAGACATATTATTCCAAATGCTGCTTCAAATTGGGTTAATATCGCCGCCGTTAATCCTAGCCAAAAAACTGATTTTTTATCTTTATTTTCTATAAAAAAATATAAAGATAAAAAAAAGAAAACAGATAAATAAACAGCACTATTTGCATTCCAAAAATATCTTGTTGTATCAAATAACCTAGGTGCTAATAAAAAAATAGTGCTGATTAGAAATCCAGTTGTTATATCTCTTTTCCTAAAAAATAAAAATATACTTACCCCTGAAAATAAAAATAAAATAATATTCCAATTAACCAAAGCTTGGGGATTGCCGTCTCCTATCCAATAAGCCGGAAGCATTAGATAATAGTAAAAAGGTCCTAACCTGAGGCCGTTTATTGAGGTTGTCGGTCCCATTACCATTATGTCTTTAAATTCACCTAAAGTTCTAATATCCAACATGTCTCTAGCCTGATCATAGGTGAAAGGAAAATTTCCTTTTTTTGTTTGTTCAAATCTTAACCAACCTGATAACAAAACAATGACCACAAAAACTATTGTTAATATTTTTTCTTTTAGCGACATTTATCCATTATATAATAGTCAATGATTGATTTTTCCGTTTTACCTGAATCGCCGGGTGTTTACATTTATCGAAATTCAATGGATGAAATTATTTATGTGGGTAAAGCCATTAACTTAAAAAATAGAATTTCTCAATATTTTTTAGGTGATAATGCTTTAGGTCCTAAAACAAAAGTACTCGTTTCCCAGATTTATTCTGTTGAAACGAAAACTGTAAATTCTGAAATTGAGGCACTAATTTTAGAAGCTTCACTTATCAAAAAATACCACCCTAAATATAATTCCCTGTTAAAAGATGATCGTTCGTACCTTTATATTTGTATAACCAAAGAAAAAATTCCTCGAATTTTTACTGCTCACTCAAGTAATCTCCCTCCAAAAGCAGCTATTTACGGCCCCTTTCCTGATGCTTCTGCAGCTAAATCTCTTTTAAAAACAATTCGTAATCTTTTCCCTTATAGAGGTAAAGAAAATCATCCTAAAGTAAAATGCCTTTACTGCCATCTTGGTCTTTGCCCGGGTCCGAATCCTGACCCAAAAATCTATAACCAAAACATATTAAAAATTAAGAAAATTCTCAACGGGAAAATCACTTCACTTTTAAATATATTGACAAAAGAAATGAAAATTGCTTCAAAATCCCAAGACTACGAACTAGCCCTAAAAATAAAACGACAAATCGATTCTCTTAATTACATTACCTCTGGATGGCAAAGTCTCAAATCAATGTTTGAAAATATTAATCTTCCTGATGATAAAAATTCACAAGCGATTGACGAATTGCAAGCAATATTAAAGCCTTATTTCTCGATAAAAAAAATTAACCGTTTTGAAGTCTACGATATTTCTCAACTGGGAAATAACTATTTTGTCGGATCGATGGTAGTATGGCAAAATGGTTATATTGATAAAAGTCAATATAAAAAATTTAAAATAAAAAGTAAACAAATCCCCGACGACCAGTTTATGCTCCGTGAAGTAGTATCGCGAAGACTTCGTCACCACGAATGGGATTTTCCTGACCTAATCGTCGTTGATGGGGGCAAACCTCAAGTATCGTCTGTTTCCCAAATTACTAATCTTCCGATAATTGGTTTAGCCAAAAAAGAAGAAACCATTGTGATTAAAGGGAAAACAAAATGGGTCGACATAATTCTTCCCAAATATTCTAAAGCATTGTTACTATTAGAAAATCTTCGCAATGAGGCTCATCGCTTTGCTAATAGTTATCGAAAACAGTTAATCAGTCGCGCATATAAGTAATTCCATTTTCGATGGCAGTCATCTTTCTGATATGCTCTTTAGCCCAACGTGTTTTTACAGCTTCTAACCAATTTTTTGAAACATTTAATTTGTTATTGGTTAATATCTCAATCTCATCTCCATTGTTCAATACTGTGTCAATTTTACACATTTTATTATTAATCTTGACACCCATACATCGGTCACCAATGTTAGTATGAATTCGATAAGCAAAATCTAAAGCAGTCGCTCCTTTTGGTAATTGAATTACATCCCCCTTAGGAGTAAATACATAAACAAAATTATTTAATACATTGATTTTATAGTTATATGCATTTTTATCATCAATTTTTTGCCATTGAATTAAGTCTTTTAACCATTCAAATCCTTTACCTCCTTCGTCATTTTGACTCATTTTGTAGGCCACGTGAGAGGCAGGTCCAAATTCATTAAATTCATGCATTTCAAAAGTTCGGATTTGTACTTCGAGCGTAGTTTTATTTTCAAAATTTAACGTTGTTTGAAGTGATCGGTATCCATTTGGTTTTGGATTGGAAATATAATCGTCAAATTCATCTGTCAGGTACTTATATTTTGCATGCAATAATCCCAATACGTTATAACAATCAGCTACACTTTTGCACAAAATTCTAATTCCCACTCTATCTTTAACCCTATCCTCACCCTTATTTTTAATTTTTAAATAGGTACTATAAAGACTTTTTATTCGGCCTTGAATTTCATAGTTATTAATATTATTTATCTTTAGATTATTTTCGATTTCTGATTTAACCTTTGCCAAAGCCTTCAATTCAATATTTTTTCTTTCTTCAAGAAAATCTTCCATTTTTTTAGCTTCGGCGGGATAAAGAACCCTAAAAGAGATGTCATCAAATTTTCTTTTAAAATAATGCAAACCCACATACTCTGAAATGGGGGAATAAAGACTAGCCACCCTTTTGGCATATGCTATTTGCTTTTCAGTACTGAGCCCGTCGATTGTCAAGCCATCATGTAATTTATCAGATAATCGAACAATCATTACCCGAACATCATTTAATGAAGAAAATAAGAACCTTCTAAAAAACTCAACATTATTTTTTTTAACTTCAATTCCACCAGTTTTTTTTCTAACTTCTGATAACCCTTCCGCCAACAGGGCAGTTTCGTCCCCAAATCTATTAGCTATTTCATCAACACTTATACCATCTTTTTCAGATACCATCTCGTGTAATAGAGCGACAACTACTGCTTCTTCACCAATTCCTAGCTGGGCAATCAGACTGGCTACCCACACGGGGTGAGAAATAAAATCTTCCCCCGAATCTCTTTTTTTACCTTCATAATATTTTTCCGCCAGTAAATATGCCTCTCGAATTTTTTCTGTTGGCAAGTTACTTTTTTCCAACCAACCCAACAAAGTCTGCCAATAATCATATCTTTCTCTGTTAACGCTTAAATCAATCATTAAATTAATTCTCCAAAAATTAGTAAGCGGTTCCAATCTGTACCTATAGGCCAACAGGTTTGTAAAATCAATACTTCTTTTTCTGGGTCACTATATTCTAAGTAACCAATGTCATTAGCTTTAATTATTTTTTTATCATATACCGAATAATTTTTGATAGCTCCGTGATAATCGATTTCAATCACATCTCCAATTTCCAGTTTTCCTAGTAAATAAAAAACAGCGTTATTACGCACACCACTAATACCCGATTCACTTGAATGAGCAAAAATATATGTTGATTTTCCCTTACCACTTCCTGGTGCCCGAGAAGTGTCTGACTGAGCCACTACATTTTCTTTTAAAACTCGATTGTACTCTACCGGATCATAAGGGGAAACATCTTCAACTACTTTTGAGTTAGCCAAAATTTTGGGAATATATATCCAATACCCTTTATCCACCGGAGTGGGAGTAATGGCTATACTTCCAGTATTTACTACAACGGATTTCTCTATCTCTTGATGTTGGTTATAAGCAGATAATGCTCTAATTAGGGGTAAATAAAGATACAAACCATAACTAAGAACTGCCAAAAAGATTACATTTGCAAAATAGAACGGTAATCGTTTATTAAGTGGAGGATTAAAAAAAATAATCCCTTTTTTATTATTTATCCTAACTTTCCGTTTTTTAGGAACAAATCTGAAAAAATTTATGAGGCTCATTTGACAAATTTTACTCTCTAGTTTAACATAACAACCTGTGACCTATATGCGGTCACAATTTTTATATTTGGACTATGAAAAATCAATTAACCAAAGACGGTTTTCAACAGCTCAGTCAAGAATTAAAAAAATTAACTCAGCGAGCTGACAACCTTATTATTAAAATCGAAGAAGTAGCTCAACCAGATGAATCTGGTGAGGATAGCCTGGCGTCTCAACTTAAGGCCGAACTAGAGGTTGTCAATTCTAAAATTATAGCCATTGAAGAAGTTTTAGAAAATCATGAAATCATTTCTGAAAACAAAAAAGTTTCCGACAAAGTTGAAGTTGGAAGTAAGGTAAAAATAAAAATTTCCAATAACGGAGAACGTACTTTTCATATTGTCGATGAATTAGAAGCCGACCCCTCAATCAATAAAATATCTCTTTCTTCACCTTTGGGTGTAGCTATGATGGGTAAAAAAATAGGTGATCAGTTTGAAGTTGATGCTCCTGTCGGTAAACTTATCTATAAAATTATCGCCATCAACTGATAAAATAAGTCATGTCTGACTTGATATTACAGCGACAACAAAAACTTTCGCGTTTAAAAGAATTAAAAATTAATCCCTATCCTCAGCCAGATTTAAGCCGTAAAGATTCAATTGAAAATGCTCGTAATAAAATAAATAAAACTGTCATTGTAGCTGGTCGATTAATGTTGCTTAGAGGCCACGGTAAAATTCTTTTTTCTGATTTAGTTGATAGAACCGGCAAAATCCAACTTTTTTTTGAAGAGAACACTTTAGGTTCAAAAATGACTTTAGTAAAATTACTGGACCTGGGTGACATTATTTCTGTTTTTGGTCAGGTGTTTAAAACACAAGCTGGTGAAATTACCATAAGAGTGGCTAAATTTGAAATTTTAGCCAAAAATTTGCGTCCTTTACCTGAAAAATGGCATGGTCTAACCGACACCGAAGAACGCTATCGAAAACGTTATGTTGATCTAATCGTCAACCCTCAGAGCCGTCAAGTATTCATTACTCGAACAAAAATAGTCACCGCCCTACGAGAATTTTTAGATAAAAACGGTTTTATGGAGGTGGAAACTCCGGTTCTTCAGCCTATTTATGGAGGTGCTTCGGCTAAACCATTTATCACTCATCACAATGAATTAGATCAAGATATGTATTTACGTATTAGCGATGAGCTTTATTTAAAAAGACTAATCGTTGGTGGTTTCGAAAAGGTTTATGAATTTGCCCGCGATTTTAGAAATGAAAGTGTCTCTCGCTTCCACAATCCTGAGTTCACTCAATTGGAATTTTATTGGGCCTACGTAAATTATGATGTTTTAATGAAATTTACAGAGAAACTTTTAACATATGTAGTAAAAAAAGTTACCGGAAAGTTAAGCACAGAATTTCAAGGCAAAAAAATTAATTTTAAAACTCCTTTCCAAAGGATTACCTTTAGAGATGCGGTTTTGCAAAAAACAGGCATTGATATCAATAAAATTAAAAGTGAACATGAGCTAAAAACTGTCCTTAAAAACAAAAAATTACATGTTGATTTTTCCGGGGCTGTTGGTTTAGGCGCCTCATTTGACGCTCTCTACAAAGAACACGTTCGCCCTTATTTAACTGGACCAATTTTTTTGACAGATTATCCAGCGGAAATGATTGCTCTAGCAAAAAAGAAATATGATGAACCACAAAAAATTGCATCCTTTCAATTGTTGATACAAGGCGCTGAGTTGCTTAAGGCTTACAATGAGCTTAATGATCCTGCTGATCAAAAAAGTCGCTGGTTAGAAGAAGAGTCATTGGCCAAAAAAGGTGCTGAAACTACTATGAAGCTCGATGAAGACTATATTCGAGCTTTAGAATATGGCATGCCTCCTACCGCCGGATGGGGGATGGGTATCGACCGATTAACTCAATTTCTTACCGATTCTCCCACCATTAAAGACGTCATACTTTTCCCTTCAATGAGAAATGAATAGTTGCGGAAAATATCCGCTAGAGAAAACTTATAAGACTTTTTCGTTATAAATTTTACATACGATATTATCCCTAAGCATAGGTTAAATATTTATTTTATTTTTACTTTTATATACATAAAATATCACTTTGATATATTTTTATACGGAAAAACTTGCGGAGAAAAAGTTCTCATTTCATGGTAAAATAGCTTCATCTCATGATTGATATTAACTTAATTAGAGACAATCCCAACACTGTTAAGACAGCTCTGTTAAACCGACATAAAGATGTCTCACTTTTAGATATAGTAATAAAATTAGATGGGGCTTACCGCCAAATCTTAGGTAAAGTCGAAACACTCAGATCTGAACAAAACAAAATAAGTAAAGAAATTAAAGGCAAACCCAGTTCCAAACAACTTCAATCAGCCAAAAAAATAAAAGACCAATTGAAATATCTTGAAACAAATCTCAAAGATGCCGAAAAGAAACTAAACTCATTTCTTGAAGAAATTCCAAACATTCCGGCCGAAGATGTCCCAATCGGTAAAGATGAAGCCGATAACGTAGTTATAAAAACTGTCGGCCAAAAACCAATTTTTGATTTCCAACCTCTTGATCATCAGGATATAGGTGAAAAATTGGATATTATTGATACCGTTAAGGCTTCTGAAATTTCTGGCTCCAGATTTGGTTATTACAAAAATGATTTGGTTATATTAGAAATGTCTCTAATGACCTATGCTGTAAAAAAGCTCCAGAAGAAAGCTTTTGTTCCCATGCTTCCACCTCTGATGATTAAATCTCAAACAGAATGGGCCTGTGGATACGCCAGCAACAAAAATCTATTTGGTGCCTATTATTCACTACCTGAAGACGACTTAGTTTTTATCAGTAGTTCTGAACATTCAGTTGTGCCTTATCACATGAATGAAATTCTTAATAAAGATATATTTCCCATAAAATACGTTAATTTTTCTCCGTGTTTTCGTCGTGAATCTGGTACCTATGGTAAAGATATGAAAGGCATGCTTCGGGTTCATCATTTCAACAAAGTAGAAATGAATGTATTCACTCTCCCTGATTACAAAGTTTCTGATGCCATGTGTTTAGAAATGCTCTCCATAGAAGAGGAAATTCTCCAAGAACTTGGTCTTCACTACCAAGTTATGAAATGCTCTACCGGTGACCTACCTCAACCCAACCGACGTATGTACGACATCAATACTTGGTTTCCCGGTCAAAATGCCTACAAAGAAACCAGTTCTTGTAGCAACTGCGGTGATTACCAAGCTCGACGCCTTAATACAAAAGTCAAAATCAATAATCAAAATGAATATGTTCACATCCTCAACGCCACTGTCGTTAATGATCGTTTAATGCTGGCCTTAGTTGAAAATTTCCAACAGAAAAATGGCAGTGTTCACATTCCTGAGGTACTTTGGCCATACACAGGCTTCAAAGTCATCTCCCCCAAAAAGTAGAGGAGCCACCCATCCCGATGGCCGATGAAAATCGTCCATCGGGACAAGGTTTTTTTCAAACTTATTAAGCTATAATATCTTCATGTTTAAATTTATAAAAAACATTTTTGATGAAAATAAACACCAATTGGGTAGTTTTGCTCCAATAATTAATAAGATTAATTCATTGGAAGCAGAATATAAAAAACTTTCAGATAAAAAATTAAAAGATAAAACTGCAGAATTTAAAAAGCGATTGGAAAATGGAGAAACTTTAGATAATCTTTTGCCTGAAGCATATGCTGTTGTCCGTGAAGCCATCTTTAGAACTGTTGGCGAAAGAGCCTATGACGTCCAGTTGATGGCAGCCATTGCTTTGCATCGAGGCTCTGTTGCTGAGCAGAGGACTGGAGAGGGTAAAACCCACTCTGTTATTTTTCCAGCCTACCTAAACGCTCTTAGTGGCCTAGGAGTACATGTGGTTACTCCAAATGATTACCTTACCCGTGTTGGTGCCGGGTGGTATCCAAAGGCACTTCATTTATTGGATATTAGTACAGCAGCTTTGGTTCATGAACAATCATTTTTATTTGATCCTGAATTTACCGATGAATCGGAAAAATTCGATGATCGATTGGCACATCTTCGCCCTATTTCCCGCCAAGAAGCCTATCAGGCAGATGTTACCTATGGCACCAACAATGAATTTGGCTTTGATTATCTTCGCGACCACATGGTATCTGATTTTTCTCAAAAAGTTCAGCGTTCTGTTCACAATTTCGCCATCGTTGATGAAGTTGATTTTGTACTCATTGATGAGGCCAGAACCCCACTAATAATTTCCTCACCAAACAATCAACCTACCGATAAATATTACAAATTTTCCCAAATTGCCAATCAATTACAACCTACTGACTATGTTATTGATGAAAAGGCCAAATCGGCTACCTTATCCGAATTTGGGATTAGAAAGGTCGAAAAAATTTTAGGTGTCAACAATCTTTACGAAGAATCTTTCGATACTATTCACTATATTGAAAATGCCATCAAAGCTCAGGCACTTTTTCACAAAGACAAGGACTATGTTCTAAAAGATGGTGAAATCATTATTGTTGATGAATTTACTGGTCGACTTATGCACGGTCGTCGCTGGTCTGATGGCCTCCATCAGGCTGTTGAAGCCAAAGAGAATGTTAAGGTTCAACAGGAATCCCAAACATGGGCTACCATTACTTTTCAAAATTATTTCCGCTTATATTCTAAACTTTCCGGTATGACAGGTACTGCTGCTACAGAGGCGGAAGAGTTTAGAAAAATTTATAATCTCGAAGTAATCGTAATTCCTACAAACAAAATTACCCAAAGAACTGACGAAAACGATTTAATTTTCAAAACCCAGCGTGCTAAATATGCCGCTATTGCCTCCAAAATTGAAAAGCTTCACCAAAAAGGTCAACCCGTGCTTATTGGTACCACTAGTATTGCCAAAAACGAAATTATTTCTTCCATGCTTCGAAACAAAAAAATATCCCATCAAATGCTTAATGCCAAGAATCACCAATCTGAAGCTGAAATAATTGCCAAAGCTGGCATGAAAGGAGCCGTAACTGTAGCTACCAATATGGCTGGCCGGGGAGTCGATATTATTCTTGGAGGTCCAAAAGATAAAGTCTCTCCTGAAGAATGGCAAAAACAACATGATGAAATAGTTAATTTAGGGGGCCTTTATGTTATTGGTACTGAACGACATGAATCTCGTCGTATTGACAACCAATTGCGGGGGCGAAGTGGTCGTCAAGGGGATCCTGGTTTTTCTCAATTTTATGTAGCCCTTGACGATGACCTAATGCGTATTTTTGGTGGTGACAAAATTTCTGCTCTTATGGGACGTTTCAATATGCCCGAAGATACTCCTTTAACCCATCCTTTAGTTTCACGGGTTTTGGAACAAATTCAGGTAAAAGTTGAAGGCTACAATTTTGATGTCCGTAAATCCTTGGTTGAATATGACGATGTTATTAACAAGCAACGTCAAATTGTTTACCAGCTTCGTGATGAAACTCTAGCCAATGCCATAAATAATCCCGAAGATAATAAAAAAAATATTTTCAGATATCTGCAAAAAGAAATTAATCGACTGGTTGGACAAAGTACCGATTATACCGGCAAAATAGACTATCAAAGGCTATCTTTAGAGTTTATGGAAATTTTACCTATGCCATCGGTTGTTCGCTCCCAACTGATAAAAGATCTTAAAAAGGCGGAAGATGTGACTAAACATTTAGAAAATATGCTAACAGCTCAATGGGCTGAGCGAGAAAAATTTTTTGGTTCTCAAATGGCAAACAATATTTTATGTTATGCCGTCATTCAATCACTTGATCCTTTGTGGGTAGAACATTTAACCGCTTTAGATGATTTACGTGATGGTGTCCGTCTCCGCGGTTATGCTCAAAAAGATCCTCTCATAGAATATAGAAAAGAGGGTTTTGAAATGTTCCAATCGTTAATGGAACGTTTTGAGTCTAATCTTGCTCGGATGCTTTTCCGTCTCGAACCAGTGCCTTCACAATTTAATTCCCCAGCCTTAGCTTCGGAGGGTAGAGGAAAAATGATTACTCCTGATAATATCGATAATACCCAAAATAGTGGCGATGAATCATTAGAAATGCCCAAGCGTCAGCCGGTAGTTGCAAAAACTCTTGGCCGCAACGATCCATGCTGGTGTGGTTCCGGCAAAAAATGGAAAAAATGTCATTATCCAGATTTACAATAGATAATAATCTGCCTATGGAGGACCACTATCCCGAATTAGGTTAAAATAAGCTATGTTTAGTGACAGATTTTTTTCAAATAACCAGAAAGAAACTAAAAAAGTTTTAGCTCTTCCCAGAGCTTATGGTGAAACCAATATAGGACTTCGTCGGAGAAATAATGAAGACTCTCTTTTAATCTTTAATGCTGCTGATTTTCCTAACAAAAATTTACATAATGTTTATGCCGTTACCGATGGTGTCGGTGGCTGCAAATATGGGGAAATCGCCGCTAAATTTATTACTTCATCTATTTCTAAATTTGCGACTAGAGGCCTATACATTACCCGGGAAAGTCTCAAACAAATTGACTCTAGTATTGATATGGGGGCAAGTACTTTAGTTTTAGCTCAACAATCAAGAGAAAATCCCAATGATTATCATATTTTTTCTGTTGGAGACAGTTCAGCCTTGATTATAGATACCCGACGGGGTACTTTAGAGGAAATTACCCGAAGAGATGAAAATGCTCAAGGTTTAGTAACTCAAGTTATGGGTCCGGAAGCCCCTTCTGTTCGATTTAACCGGGCCCATGAAAGCAGGGTTTTACTTAAACCTAATCAAACTTTAGTTTTAGCTACCGATGGTTTTACCCGATATATTGATAAAAAACAAATTACTGTTTCCCGCATTTTAAATCTTAGAAATCACAGTCAAAATGAATCAGATTTTGTCAAATCACTTATCGACGAATGTAATCATCTTGGTGGTGTCGATAACATTACTATTATTAGCATTCCCCACCAACCTCAGCTATGAACAATATTTACTCTCAAATAAATTCTACTATCGACAATTCCCAGCATATTCTTCTTCATCTTCACCCTTCTCCCGACGCCGATTCTGTCGGTTCTGCACTGGCCTTTTACCACTATCTAAAAAGTATAAAGAAAAAAGTTACCTTAATTACCGGTGATTCCAGATTGTCACCCTCTCTTTCTCATCTTCCCGGAGCCAAAAAAATAATTACCAAAAATTTTTTTGATTTAGATTTAAATAAATTTGACCTTTTTATTATTCTCGATTCATCTGCCCCGGATCAAATATCTAAACTCGCTCCGGTTGTTTTCCCTGAAACTATGAAAACGATTGTCATTGATCACCACGTAAGCAATGCCTCCTTTGGTGATCTCAATTTAATTGATATTGATTCTCCCGCTACCTGTCAAATTGTTTATCATTTTTTTAAAGATAATTACATAAATATTACCCAAAAAATGGCTGCATGCCTTTTAGCTGGCATCTATACCGACACTGGTGGTTTTAAATACCCACCCACTTCTTCAGAAACTTTTATGGTCGCTGCCGATCTTTCCAAAATTTATCCTAGTTTTACCCAAATGATTTTTGAAATAGAAAATAACGATAATCCAGAAAATCTCCGTTTTTTAGGAAAAATTTTAAGTCAAATTGAAACATATTTTAATAATCATGTCGCTATTGCTTCAATTTCTCTTGAAGATATGCTTTCGGCTTCTCTTTCTCCCGATAACGCTACTGGTGGTATTGCCAACATGCTCAAATCAGTTGTCGGTTGGGATATCGCTATCTCCATGGTTGAAGTTGATACCAATAAAATCAATGTTAGTTTTCGTACCCGAAATGCCAATAAATACGATGTTAGTAAAATTGCCTTAGCTACCGGTTTTGGCGGTGGTCATCGTGCTGCCTCTGGAGCAACCATTCCACTTTCTCTTCATGGCGCTAAAAAATTAGTTTTAGATACTATTAAAAAGTTATACCCAAATTTGTAAAAAGTTTATAATTAACTATGACCGATTGTCTTTTTTGCAAAATTGTCGCTGGGGAAATTCCTTGTCAAAAAGTATACGAAGATGACAAATTTTTGGCATTTTTAGATATCAAACCTCAATCTCCCGGCCATACTTTACTTATTCCCAAAACCCACTATCGTTGGGTCTATGATGTTGAAAATTATTCTGAATTTTGGGAAAAAGCCCGTGAGATTGCTTTTCAATTAAAAGATAAATATCAAGCTAAATTTATTAGTTTCCTCACTCTTGGAGACGAAATCCCCCATGCCCACATCCACCTTATCCCCAAATACTGAAAAGAATAATCAATTGTTGATAGAAGTAAAAAAATTAACACAACAATTAGAGATATTAAACCAACCTTGGAAACAGGCGAAAAAATCTTTTTTAACTGGAATTTTTACTGCGCTTGGATCAACCTTTGGAACTGTAATTGTTATTGGCGTTCTTGCATACATTTTTTCCAGATTACCTTTTACCAAAAACCTTATTGAACTTTTTAAAGATCCTAAAAATTTCTTCCCTAAAGTTTAGCTCTTTGTGTTCTCACTCGGTCGACCTTGGTTAAATGCCTTTTTCTTAGCCTTACAGCTTTTGGTGTAATATCAATTAATTCGTCAGCTTCAATAAAATCTAATGCTTCCTCAATACTATATTTTACCGCTGGAGCCAAAATAATCGCGTCATCGTTGCCAGCAGAGCGCATGTTAGTTAATTGTTTTCCTTTACAAACATTAATCTCCAAATCACCAATCACTGGCCTTAAACCCACAATTTGCCCCTCATATACTGGTTCTGTAGGTTCCACAAAAGTGATTCCCCGTTTTTGTGCTAAATCTAATCCAAAGGACAATGCTTTTCCACTTTCTGAGGCAATCATAACTCCGTTTCTATTTTTTAAATTATCTTCATTTTTTAGTTCATATCCTAAAAACAGGAAGCTCAAAGACACCTGACCTCTAGTTTCAGTCATTAGATTACTTCGCAAACCAAGCGCATTCCTCTCCGAAATTTTATATATCATTTTTATGCCATCTTTTTCGTCTTTTGTCATATCCAACATTTCTGCTTTTCTTTTACCCATTTCCGCACTAATTGTACCTACAAAATCTTCTGAAGTTAAAATAGTTAATTCTGAAAAAGGTTCATAATTCTTCCCTTCAATCGTTTTTAAAATTACTTCAGGTTTTCCTACTTCCATAGCAAAACCTTCTCGGCGTAACTTCTCAATTAATACTGCTAAATGTAATTCTCCTCGTCCAGAAACTACCATTCTAATACTGTCCTGAGAATCATCACTTACTTTTAATCCCAAATTAGTTTCCGCTTCTTCCCGAAGTCTTTCCTTTAACTCGCGGCTTGTCAAAAACTTTGACTCATCTTTGGCAAAAATTGAACTATTTGGCCCAAATGATGCTTTTAATGTCGGTTCGGTAATATCTATAGTTGGCATTGCTACCTGATAGTGGATATCAGTCAAAGTTTGTCCAATTTTAATCTGGTTTATACCTGCTAAATATACAATTTCTCCTCTACTGGCTGATTCTGTTTCAATCTTATTTATTCCTTCATTAACATACATTTTTTCAATTTTAAAATTACCCAATGATTTCTGATCAGGATCTAAAAGCGATACATACATACCTTTTTTTATGGTTCCGTTATGTACTCTACCTACTGCTAATTTTCCTAAATATTCATTTTTTTCAAAAGATGAAACCAACATTTGAAAAGGAACGTCGTCATCACTATTTGCTTTTGGTATATATTCCAATATAGTTTCAAAGAGGGGAGTCATGTCACCATTTTCAGTAAATTCAGTCGGCATTTTTTTAAAAGTTTTTCCTTCCTTACCAATAGCGTAAATTATTGGAAAATCTAACAAATTTTCATCAGCAGCCAAACTTAAAAATAAGTTTTCTGTATCTTTTATTACTTTATTTACCTGTTGGTCTTTACGATCGATTTTGTTTATTACTAATATAATTTTTAAGCCATAATCCAGAGCTTTTTTTAAAACAAATTTAGTTTGTGACAATGGACCTTCAGCCGCATCTACAATCAACAGTGCGCCATCTGCCATATTCAAAACTCTCTCGACTTCACCGCCAAAATCAGCATGACCGGGAGTATCTATAATATTAATCTTTGTGTTTTTATAAAAAACAGAAGTATTTTTTGATAATATAGTAATTCCTTTTTCTCTCTCCAAATCGTCACTGTCCATAATCCTTGTCATTTGCATTTCATTTTGATTTTCACGAAAAGAGTGAGTTTGTTTCAACATTGCATCGACCAGTGTTGTTTTACCATGATCTACATGGGCAATTACGGCTATATTTCTGATATCATTGGCAGTTTGCATCCGACGATTTTACCACTAAAATATCCTTAATGAAAACAGTTTCTATTCTTGTTTCTTGTCTCTTGCTTCTTTTCTCCTGTTCCTATTTTCTTTTTCATTTTCGACCCGGTTTACCCCAAAAACATCAGATACAAAATATAGTTGAGGAAATTGCTCCAAAACCAACCGAAATTATAGAAGAGACTCAATTACCCGACCGCCACTTGATTAGGACTGCATTTATTCCCCAATCACCCGAAAAGAATTGGGATCAACCCTGGCAGGATGCTTGCGAAGAAGCATCCCTTTTAAATGTCTATTTTTATTATCAGGAACAAAAACCAGATATTCCCCAAATGCTTTCTGCCTTTCAGAAGCTTTTTGATTATCAGCAAGAAAAAAAATGGACTCACGATATTAACCTAACTCAAATGGCCACTATGTCCGCCGATTTATGGGGTTATCAAACTAAAATTGTTGAAAATCCTTCACTTGATGACATAAAAACTACCATTTCTCAGAATATTCCAGTGATAGCTACCGCCAATGGTAAAACCCTTTTTAAAGAAAATAAAAATTTTAAAAATGGTGGCCCTTGGTATCACTCACTTGTCATCCTTGGTTACGATGATGACCAACAACAATTTATTGTTCATGACGTTGGCACTCGATTAGGAGCTTATTTTCGTTATAGCTATCAAATCTTATTAGAATCTATCCATGATTTACCTCCCTCACATAAAAAAGAAGATATAGATCAGGGTAGCTCTCGGGTACTTCTTTTGCTAAAATAAATAATGAAAATTTTTATTGTCCTAATAACAGCTTTTCTTCTATCTGCCTGTGGCACCAAAAACAACACTCAAACACCCATTACCCCCACCCCTCCTCCAGAATCAGAAACTATTACAATTTCCCCTAGTAAAGGGCAAAATAAAATTGAAAATATGGTCGGACTAAATACAAAAGACGGACAAATCGTCATCAAACTTTATGAAAAAGAGGCTCCCAACACCACTGCCAATTTCCTCAAAAAGGTTAACGACGGCTTTTACAATAATCTCACATTTCACCGGGTAATTGAGGGATTTATGGCTCAAGGCGGTGATCCTACCGGTACCGGTATTGGTGGAAATCGGCAAAAATCAGAGTTAAACCAAATTCCATTTAAGCGAGGTAGTCTCGGTTTGGCTCGAACTGCAGATACAAAAGAATTCAGTAACGATTCTCAATTTTTTATTTGTTTTACTACCGAAGGTTGTCAACATTTAACCGGTGACTACGTTAATTTTGGAGAAGTTGTCTCCGGGCTTGATGTTTTGGATAAGATTGTTCAGGGCGACAAAATTATTTCCATGACCACAGATACCAAATGAAAAAAATAATAATTATTTTATTTATACTAGTTAGTATTGGAGCTTATATTATTTTTAAACCCCAAACACAGCAATCAGGGCAAGCTTTTCCTGATTCAGATGCTGATATAATTTTATTCTCTAGTCAAACTTGTCCACATTGCCAAAAAGTTGAAGCCTATATTGCTGAAAACAACCTTAATTCTCGCCTAAAAATTGCAAAAAAACCAGTCGACAACAATTCTCAAAATCAAAATCTAATGCTTGAAACTGTTGCCAAATGTCCGGAAATTGATAGTTCCCAAGGTATTGGCGTTCCCTTGGCCTATAGTGTTGCGGAAAATAAATGTCTATATGGTGATACTCCGATCATTAATTGGTTTGAAGGCAAGTGATACACTAGTTTAGTGGCAAAAAAACATAAAAAACGTAAATTTCATCTTAGTATTGGGGTAATTATACGTTGGCTTATTTTTGCCTTTTTGTTTTATTTAGCTATAGGTTATCTTTCCGTTAATCATTTCAATTCAAAATCAAAATTAAAACTAGACTTACCATCTGCTACCACCTCGGCTATAATATCCGAAGCTGATACTCAAAACCTCCAGCAAAAATTTATTTATTATCAGGACCAAGCTATTATCTATATTGAAAAACAATTGGCGGAAATAAAAAAAGGTCTTGTTACTAAAATTTACGACGATATTATAAATAGTATAGACAAAAAAAATGAAGCCACAGGATCTGCAAACTAAACTTGAATTTATAAAAAATAAGTTGAATTACTCTCAGATTTTAGAGTCCGAAAGTAAATTAAAACTTAAAAGCCAGGATCAATCCCTTTGGTCTAATCCTTCCGATGCCGGTAAAATAATGCAGGAACTTTCTGATTTTCAAAAAACCATTACCACCATTTCTACTCTCGAAAAAGAACTAACTGACCTACTCGAATTTACCAAACTTTTAGAAGAAAACCCTGACTCTTCTTTGGAAAAAGAATTGGACGACCGCCTCGATGTTGCCTCTAAAGACATTGAAGAATTGGAATTAAAAACGTATTTATCCGGTAAATATGATAAAAATGATGCAATACTTTCCATTCACGCTGGTCAAGGAGGTACCGAAGCTATGGATTGGGCATCTATGCTTCAACGGATGTATGTTCGTTATTTTGAAAAAAAATCGTGGAAACATGAACTATTAGACATGACTTCGGGTGATGAGGCTGGAATAAAATCTGTTTCATTTAAAATCACTTATCCTTTTGCCTATGGATATCTCCGCGGGGAAAATGGGGTACATCGTTTAGTTCGCTTGTCGCCGTTTAACGCTGACCAACTTCGACAAACTTCTTTTGCCAAGGTAGAGGTCTCTCCTGTTATAGAAAACAGCAATGAAGTCGATATTCATCCAGATGAAATTGAATTCAGTGCCTTTAGAGCAGGCGGTCATGGTGGACAAAACGTTAACAAAGTCTCTACTGCCGTTCGTCTCGTTCATAAACCCACGGGTATTACCGTCTCTTGTCAAAGTCAACGTTCTCAAGATCAAAATCGACTTATAGCCATGCAAATGTTAGCCGGAAAACTTTGGGCAATTAAAGAGGCAGAAATGAATGCGGAAAAAAAAGATATAAAAGGAGAAAATGTTCTTGCAGGTTGGGGTCATCAAATACGTTCCTATGTTCTCCACCCTTATAAAATGGTTAAAGATTTGCGGACTCAATACGAAACTTCGGATACTACAGCAGTATTAGACGGTGATTTGGATAATTTTATTAATGCCGAACTTAAATTATGAAAACACTATCTAAAATATTCTTGCTTCTTGTTTCTTGTCTCCTGCTACTTGTTGTATTTGTTTTTTCCCAATGGTCCAGACAAACGGGACTAAATTCCAAATATTGGCGCAGTACCTTATTTAGTGCTCTAAAGACTTCTACCCAGCCGACTCTAAACATAATGATTCTGGGTCTCGATAAGCGTGACGATAGTTTAGAACATAGCTCGGTAACGGATACTATTATTTTAGCTCACGCAGATTTTCAAAAAGGGACTATTCATATTTTTTCACTACCTCGTGATTTATGGGATTATTCCCTAAATTCTAAAATAAACGAAATTTATCCAAATTCCTTAAAATTAACCGACAAATACGAACAGTTTAACTACATTAAAAATAATTTCAGCCGTATTACTGGTCAAAAAATTGATAATGTCTTAGTTTTAACCACTGACAATTTAAAAGAATTGGCAGATTTATTAGGTGGTGTTGACTTGTATTTAGAAAATTCTTTTATTGATTACAAATATCCCAACCCAGACTACGTAAAAAATCCTTCTCCAAGTATTCCTGTCTACAAAACAGTTGAATTTAAAACAGGCTGGAATCATTTAGACAGTACTAATATTACTGAGTTTGTTCGTTCACGCAAAAGTGCTGATACCGCCGCTGCTGGTGGCACCGATTTAGGTCGCTTAGAACGCCAGCAACAACTTATTAATGTTCTTTTAGATGCTCTAAAGACTGATTTAAAACCAAAACAACTTCCTCGCCTCTATCAATTTTGGCAAAGCCTAGAACATGATTTTTATGATTCAGAAATCTTGGCATACATAATCAAAAATTACAAAATTATCAGCAGTCTAAAAATTCAACGTCACTCTTTATCAGCCGGTGAAAACCCCCAAAATAATCTTTTTTACCACCCTCAAAAATTTATCAACAAACAATGGGTTTTTCTAACGAAAAATCGCGATTTTACCGATTTACATCAGGCTATAAAAGATAAAATTGATGAGTCCTAACTATCTTGAAATACACCAATATCGACTCGACAAATTACTGTCTCTTATTGAATCTCTAAAAATTCCCCCGAAAGGACGGGTTTTAGATCTCGGATGTTACCCCGATTATCTCCTGAAAAATCTCAACAAATCTGGTTTTGAAGTCTATGGAGTCGCTTCAGTTCAAGAAAGCATGGTGCAAAAAAACGTCAGTATTTTGAATTTAGAAATGGATAAATTACCCTATAAATCAAATTCTTTTGATCTAATTATTTTAAGTGAAGTAATTGAACACTTAGGTACTGGTCTAACAAAGCTCTATTCGGAAGTTACTCGCTGCCTAAAGCCTGGTGCATTTTTCATAGTTACCACACCAAATGTTCTTCGATTACATAATTTATTTTCCTTAATCATAGGAAAAAACATTTATTTTCCACTTTTTCAATTAGAGCAAGCTCACAATTTCCGACACCAAAGAGAATACACTCTCCCGGAAATAATTTCTTTTGCCCCAAAAAATTTAACAGTTGAACAGACTCAATACTTAATTGCTTACCCACCTTTCCGCCAAAAAGTATCTAAAGAACCATTTTTGACACGTTTATATAAATGGTTTTTTTACCTCCTATTGCTAATATTTCCTCGACGGCGAGATACTCTGATAGTTGTATTTAAGAAAAGATAACCTGCTATACTGGATTATTAGCATTTATTCAAATATGGACATTCCACATATTTCTAAAAACCCAACACCATCTCAAATCAATCCAATTTCCTCAACAAAATCAGGACCATCAGTAAAAGTTATATTAATTGTTTTGTTATTATCAATCCCCGTAGGTTTCTTGCTTTCTCGTCTGACACCGGCAAAAAGTTTTCAAAAAACGTCTGCTTCACCCGCTACCAAAACAGACACAATTAGTACTGAATACATTCAAAGTAAAGATGAGATTCAAGTTGGCAAAATTTATGGTGATTCTTCCGCTGAATTTGCAGATACTGCTACTGGTACTATCGAAAAGGGTAGTATAAATGGAGTCGGCACCCATATCCTTGAAAGAGAAGGTGGAGTATCTCAACGAGCTTCACTTACCTCGTCCGCCGTTGATCTTGATTTATTCGTTGGCCGCAAGGTTGAAATTAAAGGTCAAACCAACGCTTCCAACAAAACCGGTTGGCTTCTCGACGTTGGAACGGTCAAAGTCTTGGAGTAAAATGAAAATAGTTTTTGATAAAGTTTCCAAGAACTATGGCTT
This sequence comes from Candidatus Shapirobacteria bacterium, assembly GCA_017992115.1. Lineage (GTDB taxonomy): Bacteria > Patescibacteriota > Microgenomatia > UBA12405 > UBA12405 > UBA12158. Next base: position 37,239 of record JAGOPG010000001.1, read on the forward strand.
AATTAATGTCTTCAAGAACTTGGATCTCAAAATCAAGCCCGGAGATTTTGTTTTTGTTACGGGCCCGAGCGGATCAGGCAAGTCTACCTTGGTTAAACTAATCCTCAATCAGGTTAAGCCTACCAGTGGTGAAATCATTATCGATGATTACCATCTAAATTCTATAAAAGACAAAAAAGTTATTGATAGAATTCGCAAAAAAATTGGAGTTATCTTTCAGGATTTTCAGCTTATCAATGACTTAACAGTTGAAGAAAATATTGCCTTAGCCTTAGATATTGTTGGCTATCCTTCCAGCAAAATTCCTTCACGTATTGATGAAGTTGTTAAAATGGTTAAACTTCAGCATCGCTATTTTCTTTTTCCTTCCCAGCTTTCTGGTGGTGAACTCCAACGAGCTTCCTTGGCCCGTGCTCTTGCAATTGAGCCGGAAGTAATTTTAGCCGATGAACCTACTGGTAATCTCGATCCTGCAAACGCTTGGAACTTAGTAAAGATACTTCAGGAAATTAACGAAAAATTCAACACCACTATTGTTATGACTACACATAATCTTGATTTTATTGAATCTCTCGACAAAAAAGTTATACATTTAGGTAAAGATGAGACTCTTTAAACTTACTCTCCACCACATCCGTCGTTCTCCTTTTCAAAGCATAATTGCTTTTTTAACTGTTTTTACTTCTTTTTTTCTCTTAAATTCCTTTATTTTTTTAAACCGTGGTCTTGGAAACGTTTTAAATTATTTCGAAACCAAACCAGAAATTACCATTTTTCTTAAAGACGGTTTAGACGAAGGTACCATTAAATCATTGGAAGAAGAAATCAATGCTATTCCGCAAGTCAGAGAAATTAGAAAAATTTCAAAAGAAAAAGCTCTTGAATTATACAAGGAAATGAATAAAGACAATCCATTATTAACCGAAATGGTTACTTCCTCCATGCTTCCTGCTTCTTTTGAAGTGTCATCAAGTGACCCCCGTGTCTTAGAAGTTATCGCCCAAAAATTTACTTCCAAAAATGAAGTAGATGAAGTTATTTATCAAAAAGATGTTGTTAAATCTTTACTCTCTTGGACTCAAATTGCCAGAATATTCGGTATTGCTTTGGTTGTTATCTTTTTTGTTATTTCCTTTTTAGTGATTTTTACTCTGATGGGAATGAAAATTACTAATCGGAAGGATGAAATAAAAATTTCCCGATTACTTGGAGCTTCCAAGTTTTATGTAAAAAGGCCATTCATACTTGAGGGTGCAATCTATGGTTTTGTTGGTAGCTTTCTCGGTTTTCTGGTTAGTTTTTTGATTATCTACAATTTACGCCAGCCCATTAATAATTTTTTCCGCCCCATCAGTTTTATTCCTAATGTTAGTTTTATGGAAGTTGTCATCATGATTATGGAAGTACTTGTCGGGGTCATCATCGGTCTTAGTGCTGGCTGGTTGGGAGCCAAAAGATACATTAAATGGTAAAAAAGATACTTTTCTTGTTACTATTTTTTCTTTTTTCTTTATACGTTCCTGTATACGCAGAAACACAACAAGAGTATGAGCAACAAGAACAAGAATACAGGAATAAACTAGCTGAATTAAGTAAACAAAAAAATACTCTAAGTAATCAAATAAAAATTTTTGATACTCAAATTGCTCAAACCGAATTAAAAATCAAACAAACTATTTCATCTATCGAAATCCTTAAAAATGAAATCGCTGATTTAGGTGTAAAGATTGGCAATCTTGACGTATCGTTAAATAATCTATCAGCTGTATATATCCAGCAAGTAGCCCAAAATTATAAACTAGAAAAAAGAATGCCGTTTAAAGGTTTATTAAATTTCTCTTCTCTAAATAATTTTTTACAAAATTACAAATATATTTCCGTTCTTCAACAAAATAGTCACAATACCCTTATGGAAATGGAAACTAACCGCACCAATATGGACATTCAAAAACAAGCCAAAACTGAAAAACAAAAAGAACTGGAAAACCAGGAGAAGACATTAAAATCACAGCAAAAATCCTTAGCAAATCAAAAATTATCAAAAAATGAGTTGTTACAAATTACAAAAAATGATGAGAAAAAATATCAAGCATTACTATCTCAAGTACAAGCTAAACTATCTACTTTTAGTAACACTACAGTTGGATGTTTGTCATCAAATGCTCCAGCGGGTAGTGATGGAAATTATTATAGTCAACTAGATAATCGATGGTGTAGTCAATATATTGGACCGCAAACAATATATACCATAGGGAATGCAGGCTGTTACTTGACTAGCATGTCAATGTTATTAAAAAAGATAGGGTATGATATTAGTCCTAGCGCATATGCAGCCGATATAAGTCGTTTTACTTCTAGCGCCGATTTGGCTAATCCTTCTGTTCCAGATGGATATAAATATCAAAAAATAAGCTCATACGACACTTCAGCGATAGATAGAGAACTTAGTAATAACAGATATGTAATTGTTCAAGTGCCAATGAGAGGAAGTCCTTCAGGCTATCATTTTGTTGTATTAATATCAGGGTCTTCAGGTAATTACATTATGCACGATCCCGTATATGGTCCCGATAAAAACTTTAGTCAATATTACTCAAGAGTTATTAGTGTTAGGTTAATTACAAAATAATCCCCCCGAATTATCGAGGGGATTAACTATTTACTATTCACTACTTACTATTTTCTTAGTATCCTCTAGCACGTTTACGTATACCTAAAGCTCCAAGAGCCATAGTTACGACACCCACACTTTGGATCAACAAGTCACTTGAACCGGTCTTAGGTGTAGTTTTTTTAGTTATATAGAAAGTAGCAGTATCACGATCAGAAACATTATTATTTCGAACAGTAGCTACATTAGTTTGGGAGCTAACAGCACTATCAGTAGCCACTTTAGCTCTTAGCATATAGTTTCTGGTTTCACCTACTCCAAGGCTGGAAATTTCCCAAGTAACAGTTCTATTTTTAGTATCAATTTTACCGGGAGCCAAAATGATCTGGTTGACAATAGGATAACTATCAGTAACCACCAGGTTATATAGAATATCTTTACCGGTATTACGGACTAAAATATTAAAATCCATTATATCTCCGGTCACAAAGAGTTTTTGCTCAGTGCCAATATTATCGTAGTATTTAGTATCGTTTATAGGTCTGATCTTTTTATCAATAGATACTTGATATTCCACCTTTTCCTGGGAATAGCTATCAGCTAAAACTCCCTTAGGAAAAACAAAAACTGCCATTAAGGCTAAAACTAAAATAACTTTTTTCATATTATTTTTGATTAATAATTTATATTACAGGTTATTATACCTCAAATAATTGTGCTGTCAACATATTTTGCTATACTCTCTATATGTCTTCATACCTAATAAATGAGTTATCCGTTTTCTTTCCTTGTTACAACGAAGCTAAAAATATTAACCATACTGTAGATAAGGCAGTCAAAATACTCAAAAAAATTGCCCAAAAATGGGAAATTATTATTGTCAATGATGGTTCAAAAGATAATACGGCCGAAGTTGCTCAAAAACTCAAAAAAAAATACAGCCCAAACATTAGAATAATTACTCATAATCCCAATCGTGGTTATGGAGCCGCCCTCCAAAGTGGTTTTTATAATTCTAAATATTCCTGGATTGCCTTCACCGACTCCGATGGTCAATTTGATTTTTCTGAGATTACAAAATTTATTGAAACTCAAAAAAAGACAAATACTGATTTAGTTATAGGTTATTATTTAAAAAGGCAGGTTCCTAAAAGTGTTATTCTAACTTCAAAAATTTGGGAAATTATTGTCTATATTCTTTTTGGTCTAAAAGTCCGTGATATTGACTGTGCTTTTAAATTAATCAATAAAAAGGTTATTGACACCATCCCTCGCTTGGAAGCAGAGAGGGGAGCCTTTATAACTAGTGAGTTGTTAATCAAGGCTAAAAAATCTGGTTTTAAATTCGCACAAGTCGGTGTTAGCCATTTTCCCCGCACCGAAGGTCAGGCTACTGGTCGTCAGTTAAAAGTAATTATCAAAAGCTTTTCCGACCTTATAAAACTTTGGTTTAAACTAAATTTTAAACGTGATTAAAAAATTTCTTAAAAAAAATTGGTTGATTCTGTTAATTCTTTTCTTAGCCGCTTTTTTAAGACTTTACAAAATTGCCGATTATGCTGAATTTTTAGGCGATCAGGGACGGGATTTAATTATTATTCGCGATTTTCTAAAAAACGGTAATCTATTTTTCATCGGTCCTCAAACCAGCATTGGCAATATGTATTTGGGCCCTTTTTATTATTACCTAATCGCTCCTGCTTTACTTTTAACCAATTTTCATCCACTAGGTCCTGCTGTATTTATAGCCCTAGTTTCGGTATTAACTGTTTATTTAATCTATTATGTTGGCAAAAAATGGTTCAATCCTACCACTGGCTATATCGCCGCCTTTCTTTATGCACTTTCTCCTGTAGCTATAAAATTTGGTACCTTTTCCTGGAATCCAAACATTATGCCTCTATTTTCCCTACTATTTATTTATTATGTAGCCGAAAAAAAATATCCCTTGGCTGCCATTGCCTTCGCCATGTGTCTCAATTCTCATTATTTAGCCTTAATTTTATTGCCTGTTGCCGGTATTATATGGCTAAAAAACTATTCACCAAAACTTATCAGGCCCACTCTACTGGCTATACTTATTTTTCTGCTAAGTCTCACTCCTCAAGTTCTTTTTGATATAAAGCATAAAGGTCAAAATATTAATGCCCTTAAAACATTTTTTGTGGAGAGGGAAAATACTGTTAATCTCAAAGTATATAAATCCATACCTGTTATCCCAAAACTTTTTAATCAAATCAATACCAGCCTTTTGGCAGCACACCAATCTCCATTTGGACTGTATATCTCTATACTTCTAGCCACCGGTCTAATTATTCTTTTATTTGAAGATAAAAATAAAAATAAATATTTTATTTATTGTCTACTATGGTATTTTTTGGCACTTATCGGTCTTGGTCTTTACAAACAACACATTTACGATCACTACTTTGGATTTGTCTTTCCAGTAGTATTTCTACTCACCGGCTACTTACTTAGTCGTATTTCTCTTTGGATTTCTCTACCCACACTTATTGTCTTATCTTACATATCGATTACCAACTTACACTTTAATTACCCTGCCAATCATCAAATTGCGAACGCACAAAATGTCGCTAATTATATTCTCGAACAAGCTCAGGGAAAAACTTTTAATTATGCAGGTTTAAGTAAAATGGGTTATGCCTTTACTTATTTTCTAGTTGATCAACCTAATTATCGAGATTTAAAGGATGAAAAAGGTGAACAACTTTTTGTTACCTGTGTTCCCCACCCGGATATAAACTGCCAGCCGATAAACAATCCTGAATGGGCTATTGCTGCCTTTGGTTGGTCTAAAATTGATACCGAATCTGAAATCGATGGTATAAAAATATACCGTTTAATTCCCAACATTGAAGGGAAAAATATATAATCACTCTATGACTGCTTTATCTGTCATCATCCCCTGTTATAACGAAGAAGAAAATTTGAAGAGGGGAGTTCTAGAAGAAGTTGATCAGTATTTTAAAACAGCCAAATACCCCTACGAAGTATTAATTTGTAATGACAAATCAACCGATAATAGTCTAAAAATAGCTCAAAGATTTGCCAAAACTCATCCAAAATTTAAAGTCCTGGATTTACCCAAAGGTGGCAAGCCCGGTGCACTTTGGGGTGGTTTACAGCAGGCCAAATACCCACTTGTACTTTTTACAGACATGGATCAATCTACACCTATTACTGAAATTGAAAAATTACTGCCATATTATTCTAAAAAATACGATATCGTTATCGGCTCTCGTGGTGGTGAACGAAGCGGTTTTAATTTTATCCGTGTTTTAGGTTCAAAAACATTCACCTTCTTTCGTAAATTGCTTTTAAAAAGTAAGATTGATGACACTCAATGCGGATTCAAATCAATGAAAACTGATGTTGCCAAAACGATTTTTCCGCGCCTTGACGTCATCAAAAACATTCAAAGTGGCCAAGGCTGGCGGGTATCCGCTTACGATGTTGAAATGCTATTTATTGCCGATAAAATGGGTTATAAAATCAAAGAAGTACCGGTTTTATGGCAGGATGAAGATGTCAGTACTACTAAGGGCGACGCTACAGCCAAATATTTTAAAGAATCCAAAAGAATGGCCGCAGAAGTTTGGCGAGTATTTACTAACAATCTTCAAGGACTTTATGAAAAAAAATAAGAATTACCTATACTTAGGCATAATACTAGTTTTTTATTTCATTTCCCGTTTAGTAAATCTAAATTCCTTACCTGTTTTTGGCGACGAAGCTATCTATGTTCGTTGGGCTCAAATTATTAAAAGTGTTGATACTCTCCGCTTTATCCCTCTCACCGATGGTAAACAACCGCTCTTTATGTGGCTAAATGCTGCTACTCTTAAATTTATAGTCGATCCCTTAATAGCAGGACGTATTATTTCTGTCTTTGCTGGTGCGGGTATTCTTACTCTTCTTTTTTTGATTACAAACTCATTGATTGCTCCACTTTTATATCTATTTGTTCCCTTTTCTTTCTTTTTTGACCGCCTGGCAACAGCCGATAATCTCCTTTCTTTTTTTGGTCTTTTTAGTTTTTTTCTTTCTTTAAAATTAGCCCAAAAACCAGCCTGGGATAAAGCTATGGTTTTGGGTGCAGTTCTGGGCCTAGCCTGGTTGACAAAGTCTCCGGCCATATATTTTATTGTTCTCAGCTTATTTACCTATGTTGCTTTTAAAAAGGACAATTATAAAAAAATATATTATCCCCTAATTTCCGCTTTAATAGCTATCATTATTTATAATATTCTTCGCCTTGGACCTTCATTTTCTCAAATTGCCCTCAGGAACAAAGACTACGTCTGGCCAATTTTAGAGATACTTAAGCACCCTCTTGACCCCCTTGTCCCTCATCTTCACGATACTTTCACTATTTTTCATTATTACCTTACCCTCCCTATTTTATTAATTCCCTCACTTTACTTCTTTTTCAAAAAACATATTAAGTTCGACTTCTTGTTTCTCGTTTCTTGCTTCTGGTTTCTTTTACCACTTTTAGCCAACGCCGCCATGGCTAAGGTTTTTACCGGCCGTTATATACTCTATACCTTGCCCTACTTACTGATTATTATTTCCTATTTTCTAAAACCCTTATTTCAACGCCGTTATTTTTGGTTAATTGCCCTTTTTTTAATTCTTCCTCTTACTAGAACCCTACACATATCTCTCTTCCCTTATACTGTAAAATTACCCCAAACTGATTCTGGCTACAATACAGGCTGGACTTCAGGTTGGGGAATTCGCTCTAGTGCTGATTATCTTCGTAATCGGGCCAAATACGCCAATATAATCGTTGGTACTGAAGGTTATTTTGGTACTTTACCTGATGGACTTCAAATATATGGCAATCAAGTTTCTCAGTTGACAATTTTTGGAGTAGGGCTAAATATTACCAAAATTCCTGAAAAGTTAATCGATGCTCGAAATTATGGAGATGAGGTATATCTCCTTTTTAACCAGTCTCGCTTAAAATTAGACAGCAGTGAACTTTCCAAATTAATTTTGGTTAGGAAAACCCCCAAACCCGACGGTGATGCTCTTCTTTTGTATAAACTCCTGTAAAATATGACTATGCTCAAAAGATTTTTTCATTCTTCGTTCTTTTGGCCAGTTTTACTTCTGGTGTTAATAATCCCTACCTTTAGCTTTCTTATAAAACCCGGTCTATATTGGAATATGCACGATGACATGCAATTAGTCCGCCAGTTGGAAATGGATAAATGCCTTAAAGACGGTCAAATTCCTTGTCGCTGGACTCCCGATTTAGGCTATGGTTATGGTTATCCACTTTTTAATTTCTATCCTCCTCTACCTTATCTCGTGGGTGAAATAATACATCTTACTGGTTTTTCCTATGTTGAAACCGTCAAAATAGGCACTATTTTACTAATCTCTTTTTCTGCCTTGGCAATGTATTTATTAGGAAAGGAACTAAAAGGTCCTTTTGCCGGTTTTTTGGCCGGATTATTTTATACTTATGCACCTTATCATGCCATGAATATTTTTGTTAGAGGAGCATTCAATGAAGCTTGGGCAAGTCTGTTTTTCCCCCTAATTCTCCTATTCTCTTATAAATATTTCAAAAATTTAAAAAATTCTACTTCACTATCTACTACTAACTATTCACTATTTACTCCTTTACTCCTCCTCTCCCTTTCCTGGGCTGGACTTTTTTTATCTCACAATCCCATGGCTCTAACATTTGTTCTTTTTTTTGCCCCCTGGTGTTTATATTGGTATCTGACTATTACCAAAAAGATTGACTTTAAAATTATATTACCGTTAGTATATTCCGGACTTTTCGCTTTAGCCTTATCAGCTTTTTTTACCTTACCAGTACTTTTTGAATCAAAACTAACCCAAATAGAAAGTATGTTTGAAAATTATTATCACTATGGGGTTCATTTTTTGAGTATCAAACAATTACTTTTCAGCAACTTCTGGGGAGATGGTCCTTCAGTTTGGGGGTACCCCGACGCCATGTCATTTTCTATCGGTTACCTTTACTGGTTGATTCCGTTGATAATTCTCATTTTTTATTCAGTAAAATTTTTCAAAAACCGCTCTTTTAAAAATTTTTTACCGATATTAATTGTCTTACTAGGCTTTTTTGGAGTAATTATGACCCACGAAAGGTTCTCTTTTTTGTGGATAATTCTCTCACCTATACAAAAAATACAATTTCCCTGGCGTTTTCTTAACCATTCTCTTTTCTTTTTCTCTCTTTCCTTTATTTTTATACCCGAAATTATCGATTCTTTTTCCAAGAAATTAAAATATTTTATTTTGCCAGTTTTAGTTATTGCTGTAATTTCCTTAAATTATAAATTTTTCTTTCCTATTTCATACGGCCCCTTAAAAGATGCTGAGAAATTTTCTGGCTTGGCTTGGACTAATCAGATAACCTCCGGAATTTATGATTATTTACCCAAAACTGCCTCTACTGCCGCCAAGGCACCAGCTAAAGAAATTCTTGATGCTGTCGATCCTGCAGATGCTAGTTTTGAGCTTCTTTCCTTCAAAAAGGGTACCAATTGGTGGCTTTTTAACCTCAAAAACCAAGATCAAGCCAAATTTACCCTCTCTACTCTTTATTTTCCCAATTTTGAAATTTACGACAACAACCAGTTAATAGACTACGAAATCGAACCAGAATTAGGGCGTATTGTAATTTCACTTTCTCCAGGTGAGCATCAAATCTATTTAAGGTTTGTCGATACTCCAATAAGAAAAATTTCTAATTACATTTCACTTTTCGCTTGGATATATATTCTTGTCTACTCTTTTTCACTTTTATGGAAAACAAAGAAATCGAAAATATAAAAACTCAAACAACTCACAGTGTATTTTTCTTGACACTTAGAAATTTTGGAATTCAAGGAATTTCCACTCTTGGATTTTTTCTATTAACTATACTCTTGGGTACAGGTGATGTTGGTCTATTTGCAATTGTTGCCGAATCTATAGGCATATTAGGTTATTTTTCAGATGTAGGCTTAGCCTCTGCACTTATTCAGCAAAAAAACGAACCTGATACCAAATCTCTTAGGACTACATTTACTATTCAACAAACTTTAGTTCTCCTTTGTTTGATTGTTTTAGCGATTTTTTACCCTCGCTTAGCCATATCAAAAAGTTATGGTGATAGGGAACTTTGGATTTTAATATCACTAGCTTTTTCCTTTTTTACTTCCTCTCTAAAAACTATTCCCTCTATCCGCTTAGAAAGAAAATTAAACTACAAATTAATTTCTACCGTTGATATTATCGAAAATATTCTTTTCTATTTGATAGCGGTAATCTTTGCCTGGAGAGGTTTTGGTACTTATTCTTATGCCATTGCCACCTTTATCAAATCCATAGTCGGACTAATAATTATTTATCATCTTTCCCCTTGGCCCATTGGTTTTGACTTCGACAAAAAAACAGCCAAAAAGCTTTTTTCATTCGGTATTCCATTTCAATTAAATTCCTTAATTTCCATGGCAAAAGACCGTTTTTCCAACATTTTTGTTGCCGGAATTTTAGGACGTGAAGGCTTTGGCATTCTATCTTGGGCTCAAAAAGGTCCTCGTATCCCTTTAAGTTTTATGGATGCGGTAATGAGGGTTTCCTTTCCCACTTTTTCCCGTCTTCAGGGTGAAAAAGAATATTTAAAAAAATCTCTAGAGAAAAGTATTTATTTTATAGCTCTTTTGGTTTTCCCTTCTCTTTTAGGATTATCAATTTTAGCTCCCGACATAATAAATTTAATTCTTAAATATGGCAAATGGTTGCCAGCAGTAACCCCACTATATTTTTATGCCGCTTCATATGCAATTGCCTCAGTTACCACCCCCATTACCAACG
>JAGOPG010000002.1:0-16331 GCA_017992115.1 Candidatus Shapirobacteria bacterium
TTTTTAATTCCGGGATAATTACTGGGGCCGATATAGATACATTTTTTCATAAAAGAGAGATTGAAGCCGGGATAAGAAACAAATTTTTTGATTAGAGAAAAATTTGTTTTACCAGAAAATAAATCACGGTAAAACCGACTACTACTAGGATATCGTGAAGGCACTCGGGGAATACTGCCCCACAGTCGATTACTCGACATAATTAAAAAATCAATTTTATCAAGATCTGAGTTAATAACCTGCCATTTCCCGTAAGTATCGGGGTCAAAAAGGGTCAGGGAAATATTTTGATATGAGTTACTACCTAAGGGAAGAGCATCATCCCAATACTCACTACTCAAAACTTGTTCTGCAGGTATATTTTTAAAGATCCATTGACTGGCCTGAACTCTGGAATGGGGGCGAAGGTAAATTCCCAAAAAAGATAAAGCATTCAAAAAATGTAATAAGATAAATAAATATAATATACGTTTAGAAATACTAAATTTATAAAAGAGATAGGAAAAAAGTATGGCTATATAGGGATATATCAGTAAAAAATAACGGAGGGCATGACTGAATTGAAAAGCTTGAAAGAAGAAAAGAAAACAAATCCAAAATAAAATAATTGAAATTAGAGAAAACTTTACTTTCACTTTTTTAAGAGATTTTAAAATCAAAAATACAAATAAAAACGAAAAAGGTAACCCTAATCCCCAAAGAATATTGTTAATAAAAGAATCGAGAGGTAGAGGGCGATTTAACCATTGAACTCCGGGAGGATAATAAGCACCAGGTTTGGAAAACTGGGACAAGCTTTTAAAAGAATTAATAAAATCAATATTAGGAAAAATAAATCCATTAAACGAATAGGGTTGAAAAATTCTAAAAACTAAAAATATAATCAGGGGTGTTGGTAAAAGGGTTATTAAAATTTTTTTAAGGGAAAAACTACGGTAATATAAGAAAATTATTGTTAGAAGAATTATAGGTAAAAATAATAGAGCTGTGATTTTACACGTTAGAGCAATGGCAAAACTAATTGAGGCAAAAAATAAGCGTTTATAAATAAGTAGAGTAAATGTTAAGAGTAAGAAAAAATTTAAAAAAGTGTCGACAGCATAATAATGGGAGAGTTGAAGGGGTAGAACCATGAGGGCATAGACAAGCGAAGGAAGAAAATATAATTTATTTTTTTCAGTAATTTTTTTAAAAATTAAATAGAGTAAAAAAATAATACTAGAATCCAGTAATGCCGATAGAATTCGCCCAATTATAGTTATTGAATTGTAATTATCTCCATTAAAAATTACGGCTACATATTTTGTTAAAAAAACTGGAAAAGTACCGTAGACAAAAAATTTATATTGGGGATTGTTGTAAGGATTCAGGGGAGAAGTCTTGGTGTCAAAATATTGATTTATTGTTGAAGGTAATGAAATATCTGCTGTAAGCATGGTTAAAAATCTCTCGTCTGGGTGGAGATGGTTATCTTGATCCCAATTTAAGCCAATAATTCGTAGGCAAAAAGCTAAAATAAAAATAAAAAAAATAATGTTTCTTTCACTAAAGTATTTTTTCATAATCGTCAGCAGAAAACGGTTTGTTTTTTTGATAAAGACGAAGAGTGGGCCGATCGAAAACTGTCCAAGTCTCTTCTGCGTTTTCAGAGTTTAACAAAAAATCAGGAAAGGGTTGAAAAACTTTTTTAATGGAAAATCCAAGCTCTCCATTGAATAAATTTTGATGATAAGGGAAGGAATAATTTTTAAAAACTCGTCTCGAAGGAACCAAAATATAATTTGATTTGGTGAGTATTTGGGCCAACTCATTTGGGGAATAATTGTCATTATAAAAATCATAATCAATAGTATTGATGTCAGAAATTCCCAGTGGAAGACTGGTAACATTGCCGCTCTCAGACAATAGCGTGCTATTGGGAGGTAGGTTATTTGTAAGATAGTTAGAGGCAAGAATACGAGTGTCTGTTTTAAAATAATTAATAATAAAAAAACAGCCGGGTAAAATAGCTAAAAAGATTAATCGTGGAAAACGTTTTATAAAAAGAGAGGCTAATAGCGGAAAAACAAAAAATATTGGTGACATAAAACGAGTCCATTTAACATACAGTTGAGCAAAATAAAGGAAATAAAGGAACGTAGAAATAAAAACAATAAAATTGAATTTATTCTTAAAAATATCTTTAATTTTTTTAAAAGAAAAAAAACTAAAGATAAAAACGGGTAATCCAACAACATAGGGGAAAATATGAGTAAATTGGAAAAGATAGGGAATAGTTTTGGAAAATTGTTGAGTATAAAATACGGGCAAGGCACCACTGGCTACTGCTGTTTCGTAACGCATGGAAGAGAGAAATTCAGGAAAAGATATTAAATTGTAAGGAGATAGAAATAAAGAAAAAATGAATGTGAAAAAAAGGTATGGAATGATAGACCATGATTTTTTTAAAAAAAGAGTCAGTAAAATAGGAAGAACAAAAAATAAGGCAGAAATTTTTGTGGAAATACCAACAGCACTAATTACTGTCGCCCAAAATATATATTTATATTTTACTTTTTCCAGCAACAACTTGCTTAAAAAAAGATTAATGATAAAAACTAAAATAAGCAATGATTCGGTAGTGCCAAAATGAGCTAGCTGAATTAATCCTGGGGTAAAAATTAAAAGGATAATAAAATATATATTTGGAAATGTTTTGTAAAAAAAATATAATGATAGAAAAGAAAAAAGAGCAGAATAAAAACGTAAAATTAAAATTGAATTTGCCATGGTATTGGGTAAATTCAAAAGTCTTAATGAAAAATAGCCAAGATACAGGGGAAATTGCCCATAGGCGAAAAAGTGAGGATTTAAATCCTTGGGTGTAAGTTGAGATAAAGACATCGCCATATTATTTTCATCTGGATGAAAATAATAGTCGTTACTCCAATTTAGTTTATAAAAGCGGGTAAAAATGGCAAAAAATAAAAGGACAATGGATACTATTTTTGATGGTTTAAAGGACATAGATGATAGTTATTATCATCAGCCCCCAGAGCATAATTGAGGCTAAAAGCGGAATATCGGTAGCGACAACTCTTTCAGGTCGCTCCCCTTCTTGCATTTCAAAAATAATTTGACCGTAACGCATAATCCCAAAAATAACAGGAATTAATGTAATCATCCACCATTTTCTATCAAGTGCGGAGGGGTAGTATTCTAAAAGAAATTTATGTATAGCCCCCCCAAAACTAAGTGGTTCTGCAAGAAAAGTAAACATGGCATAACAAATAAGAGTACAGACGGCAAAAATGGTGGCATAAAAATTTAAAAGACTTTTGCTGTAGCCTTCCAGGGCCTTTCTGGTTGATTTACCGCTACGATATAGTTCACTTCTTCTCTTACCACTGGCAATAAAAAGGGAAAGAAAGATAACAGCTAATAAAATCCAAATCGGCAAATGAAACCCACTTGCTAACTCTCCAGCATAAGTGCGAATTATAAAAAATAACGCAATGCCCATAATGTCTAAAATTGCTTTCTTTTTTATTAGAAAAGAGTAGGAATATTGAAGGATAATAAAAATTAGCGCGAGAATAAAAAAAGCATTATCAACGAATGAGGCAATTGATAGGCCCAAGATTAGCAAAACCAGGGAAACAATAATAGCTAATTGTTTTGATACCGCACCCCGTGCTATAGGACGGTTTTTTTTAACGGGGTGTAAACGATCCTTGTCAATATCGACAACGTCATTTACAAGATAGGAAGATGAAGAGAGAAGACAAAAAGAGATAAAAGCCAAGAGACTGGCATTAAATGCAGACGGATTAAAAAGTTGGCCAGTAAGAATAATAGCCGCAAATATACTCAGATTTTTAATCCATTGGTTGGGACGAAGAGCTTGAATAAGTGCTAACACATTATAATGATATCAAAAAGCTAATCTTCTCGGTAATAATAAAAAGAAACACCAAAGAGTAATGAGGCTATGGTTATAAGCAGAAAGGTGGGAAAAAACGTGCCACTTTTGATCAAACTAGAGGTGGTCGATATTTTGGCAGTCCTAATGGTTGGTATTGGGGTTGAAGTGGGGGGAATCTGTGTGGGTGTGATATAAATAGTGGGTGATGGGGAAGAGGTTTTGGTAGGAATCAGAGTAGCTGAAGGAGTGGCGGTAAAGGACAAATTTGATTGATTGCCGGCAGCAACAACAAAATTTCGAGTAATATTGGTTCCTTGATAATCCAAAACAATGGTATGGGGACCATTGTTTAAATTTTCTAGTGGTGACCAATGCCAGGTATTGTCAGCTAATACAGTGACATTGCTTTCTTGTGTATTAATTTTAATATTAAAAATAGACCCGGCTTGCCCTGTTCCAAAAATATCCGGCTTTGGGGTATAAATTGTCTCTCCTTCCTTGGGGTTGGTGACGGTAAAAGTGACAAGAGGCTGATTTAAATTATTTGATGGAGGAATTTTAGTCTGAGGAGAAGCATCTGCTTGATATATATCTGAACCAAAAATGATGTCTGGGACTGGATCATTATTGTCTGTTTTATTTTCTATGGAAATTACCTGATTGTCGGGGCTATAAACAACAATGGTTTCAGTTTGGATTCCTTGAGGTGTAAACCAAGCACTTTTACTATCATTGAAAGTATTGGATAGGGGGATATTCCACTGTCCTTGAGAATTGGTCAGAGCAGAAAGAGGTTGAGCTCCGGGAAGACTTAAATAAAGCAGTGCATTAGCGACTGGTTTTAGGTTTGAATCTAATACTTTACCCCAAGCTAAATTCGAACTGGGGGTATCCCCTGATGGCCGGGAGGCGGTAGTTGTTCGGTAAAGAAGTGAAGCATAACTTTTACCCCCAGAAATAATTTTATATTCGTAGTCAGCTTTTGGTTGCAAACCAGAAACTCTGAAATAGTGGGTAGTGCCAATTTTTGATAAATCTTCATAAATTTTATTATTCACAGACAAAGTTGGTGAACAATTATCGCCAGAAGTGGTAAAAGAAAGATCAAAGGAAAAATGGGTAAGGTTAGTAGTTTGGGGATTAATAACCTCACAACTGGAACTTGCAGAAGAATCAAGGCTGGTTCTTTTGGTGGAAAGAATCACTCCAACTACTAGGATAGCAACAAGGAAAAAAGTGCCTAAAATGGTGGGAATTGTTTTATTTTTCATGGAGTAGGTCCCTGTCTCTTCTCAATTTCATCTAATACTTCAACCTCAAGATTAGGAGAAATGCCTTGACTAACAGAGGCGTTTTGCTCAATTAGGGAATTGCTCATTAAATTGTCATAACTTTTTTGAACAATAAAGAAGAAAACAGCCAAAAAGGTGCAAATCGATAAAAAAAGAAAGTACCCGGAAAATTTGCGTTTATTCATTTTTTGGCCAATAAAAAACCTTTAATGGTAAAGTCATGTTTATTTGTTGAGCACCCATACTGGCCTCATCAACAGCAAAACTAAGATTCTGCAATTCAATTAGTCGACGATTGTTGAGGATTTCGCTCAACAAACCTAATGCTTGAGAAAAAGATGCTCCTGAACTAATGTTGACGGAATAATAGTCATTTTCATTTAAATTGTATTCAAGTTTAGATAATTTCAATCCGGAGTTGTTGGCTGCCTGATTGATCTGAGAATTAGTACGATAAAGTCCGGGAGAATCAGGTAAACTGGCATCTACCAAATAATATTTTTCTTGGACTTGAGAAAATAAATCCTGAGCAACAATAACATCGTCGATTTTTTTTCTTAATTGTTGAGTTAGGTTGGTTTTTGACTTAATCTCACCTAAAAGTGAGGAAATAGTAAAGAATGTCGGCTTAAGGGCAAAAAAAGCAAAAAAAGCAATTAATATAAAGGTGCCACTAATTTCCATGTACCGCATAAAACGCTGATTTTCACGTTGTTTTCTGAGATAAACAAAAAGTGGATTTAGACGAGAGATATTGGAATTATTCAATTTTTTTTGAAGAAAATTGTAACGTCAAGATAGTATTTATTGTCTTTGGTTTTTTTCTCAATTTTTTGGACATTCACATATTCGATGTCTGGATTGAGTCCCGCATTAGTAATAAAATCAATTAAACTTTGTTCCTGGTAAGAATATAATTGAGCCTGACAATATAATTGTTTATTATCTGGATTTTTCTTGAATGTGAACATTTGAAAATAAATATCATTGGGAACAGTACTAATCAGTGAATCGATAAAGGAAACATATTGAGGTTCATTATTGTAAAACTCCCTGATGTATGAAAGACGTTTTTGAAGAGAGAGATAATCATTTTCAAAATCCTTGGTGCTGGCTAATATGGCTTTTTGTTGACGTAAAGTTTCGGAAAGGTCAGCGTTGCGCCTATCGAGTGAAAATCTGGACAAAAAGGCTAAAATTACTATTAACTCCACAAAAATAATAACCACCCGACCAGTTGAGGTGGCCCACTTTGTAATCTTGGCTAGAGGACTATTGAGATTTTCCTCGCTGGGTAACAAAGAAATCTCCTTTTTGGGAGGCATACTATATTCAGTATAAACAAAAATCTTAGGAAAAGAAACGTAAAAGACGGCGCAAATATGACTTAAAATTGTCAGATTCAGGAATTTTAAAAAATGAGGTAAGTACAAAGTATGAAATTACTCCCAATAAAGAGGAAATAGCAAATACTAAAATGACACTGATAGTCCGACTGGTATCAAGAATAAATAAATCTAATATTTGGATGCCTATCCAAGTGATAAAGCTAGCTATAAGGGAAGACACAAAAATTTTAAAGATACTTTGCCACGCTGGTTTCCAATCATGACCGTCAACACGTTTTAAAAAGATGAGGAATAATAACGTGCATTGAATAATATTGCCCATGGATGCACCGATTGCTAAACCAACGATTCCTAATGAAGTAAAATTTACGAAAAAATAACTGATGACTACGTTAAAAGATATGGAAATAAAGGATGTTTTTAATGGTGTTTTGGTATCATGAAGGGCATAAAAAGAACGTATTAAAATCTGAATAATGGCTTGACAAACAATTGCCGGGGTAAGAAAGGCCAGAGTTTTAGCGGTAAGAAGGGTTGCAGACCAAGGAAATTGGCGAGTACCAAAAGCGATTCTAACGATGCCGACCCTTTCAATTAAAACAAGAGTGGTAATAGGTAGGGCAATGTATAGACTATGGAGAATAGTTTTTCTAACTGTTTGGCGAAAAGTAGTTAATTGGTTTTCTGCAATATTTTTTGATAAAACCGGTAAAGATGCCTGACCAACAGTGGTACCAAAAACGCGGCTAGGTAAATAGATTAATTGAAGGGCAAGGTTGAGAAGAGAAATAGAGCCAGCAGCCAAACTAGAAGCAAAAAATAAAGTGATAGTGTTTTCGACTTCAGCCAAACCGAGTGATAGGGTTCGCGGGAGCATTAATCGCAATATTTCCTTCACCCCAGGTAATTTTAGATTAATAAGTGGTGAATATTTGAAGCCCACTTTAATAATGGCGGGAATTTGAATCGCCATATGGAAAAAAGCGCCAATAACAGCGCCATATACTACCCCGTAGATGCCAAAAGGTTTGGACAAAGTAAAAATACTGATAATAATGAAAATGTTATAAACAATCGGTGAAAGTGCAGGAATGATAAAAACCTGCTTAACCTGAAGAATGGCGGTAAGAAAGTTGCTTATCAGAAAAAATATTTGGGCTAAAAGCAATATTCGAGTAAGATTAGACATTAATTGAATTTGCTGAGGAGAAAAACCTTTAGCAATTAATGCCGAAAGAGGATGGGCAAAAATAAAAGCAATTAAAGAAATAATAATAAAAGCAATCAGCAGAAGATTGATAAGGGAAGAAGCCATGCGATAAGCCTTTTTGGGGCTGTGATGAAGCTGGCTACTAAAAACCGGTATAAAGGAAGCCGATAAGGCTCCAGTAACTAACAATTTAAAAATCAAATCGGGTATTCTAAAAGCAGCGTTGTAAGCATCGAGTTCTAAAACACAACACTTAAAAAAGGCGGAATAAAGAAAACGGGTACGTAAAAAACCTAAAAAAGCAGAAATTAAGAAAGTTACCGCCAAAATTACAGTAGCGGAAAATATACTTTTTTGACGGGAGGAAAATATTTTTTTTAAGCGATTGGTAAAGGACATAGATTATTGTAAATTATTGTAAAAAAAATGGCGATAGGATAGAATAGCTTCATGCCAATAGGAAGATCAGCAAAGAAGTCTTTGCGAAAATCAATAAAAAATAAAAAAGTAAATAATGCTTTTAAAATTAAATTAAAAGAAAGCATTAAGGAATTTTTGGGTTCTCCCGACAAAAAAACTTTACCAGAAGTAAATTCTATGTTGGATAAAGCCCAGAAAAATAATATTTTCAAAAAAAATAAGGTTGCCCGGCTTAAGGCTAGGTATGCCAAAAAAGTCAATAAAAAAGCTGAACCTAAAACGGTCAAAACGACCAAAAAGATGTAAGCTTTTTTATGAAGAAATTTTACATAACAACTCCAATTTATTATATAAATGCTGAACCTAGTATTGGTTCGGCATGTACCACGGTAATAGCGGATGTATTGGCACGACTACACCGTCAACTGGGTGAAGAGGTCTTTTTTTTGACAGGAACAGATGAACATGGAGAGAAGGTGGCTTTGGAAGCTGAAAAAAATCATCAGGAAGTAGGTAAATATTGTGATGAAGTAGCAAAAAAATTTAAAGATGCCTGGAGTTTATTAAATATTAGTAATGATTTTTTTATCAGAACAACTGACCCTCGACATGAAAATGAGGTTAAATATTTTCTAAAAGATATATTTGAAAAGGGAGATATTTATAAAGATAAATATGAGGGTTTTTATTGTACCGGATGCGAAGCTTTTAAGACAGAAAAAGAGTTGGTTAATGGCCAATGTCCATTGCATCCAAATGGAAAAATTACAAAAAAGTGTGAGGAAAATTGGTTTTTTAAATTGTCAAAATATGTTCCTAGAATAATTGAACTGATTGAAAATGATAAGACTAATTATATTTTTCCTGAGAGTAAAAGAGCGGAAGTTTTGGCTAAATTAAACACAGGTATTAATGATATTTCAATAACTAGGGAGGGTGTTGATTGGGGTATTCCTGCACCTTGGGATGAAAATCAAAGTATTTATGTGTGGATTGATGCATTAATAAATTATTACAGTGCAACACGTTTTCTAGAAAATAAAAGTGGATTTTGGCCAGCAAACTTACATCTTTTAGGGAAGGAAATTTTATGGTTTCATGCGGTAATTTGGCAAGCAATGTTAATGTCGAAAGGACTCCCCTTACCCGAAAGAATATATGTTCATGATTTTTTTACAATTGATGGACAAAAGATGTCAAAATCTCTGGGAAACACCATTCCTCCCAAAGAATTGATAGATATTTTTGGTATTGATGCCAGTCGATATTTGATTGCAAGCTATTTCCCAAATAATGGAGATGTAGATATAGGAATGCTTCGTTTTAAAGAGAAATATAATGCTCAGTTGGCAAACAATTTAGGCAATCTAGTTAGTCGGGTATGTAAGCTAGGTCAAGGGATAAAAATAAATGTTGAGAAAAATTCTTTGAATTTAGAATTTATAAATTTAGTTAATGAATTAAAAATAAGCGAGGCGATAGAATGGATTTTTACAAAATATATTGATGAGTCAAATAATTTATTGAATAAAGTTGAGCCTTGGAAATTGGCAGAAAATGATAAGAGAAGAATTGAGGTACTTGAAAAATGTGCTCAATATTTGTTGTTAGCGGCTGAACATTTAGAATCAGTATTGCCAACATTATCACAAAAAATAAAAAACCAATTTAGTGGTGAGATTAAGGTTTTAGAAAATGGATTGTTTCCTAGGATAAAATGATTGATACTCATGCTCACTTAACTTCAAGATTTAACCGTGAAACAGGTGATATAGATGGAGTTGATTATGTAATTTTAGCTGGAAGTAGTTTTGTAGATTCTATAGAAAATATAAAATTGGCTAAAAGTGATAAGAAATTGTTGGCTGGAGTAGGTATACATCCTCAAGAAGTAAGCAAAGAAGTAGATGAAGCGATTAATAGTTTAGACAAATTATTAATAGAAAATAAAAATATCGTGGCGGTAGGTGAATGTGGATTAGAGTATGTTGACCAGATTGATAAAGATTTACAGGTAAAATTTTTTGAAAAGCAAATTGAATTAAGTCTGAAATACGATAAAGCCCTAATAGTTCATTCACGAAAAGCCGCTGACGACACTTTAGAGATTTTAAAAAAATATCAAAATTTAAGAGGAGTAATCCATTGTTATAGTGGCGGGAAAAAACGAATTGACCAATTTTTGAAACTCTCTAGGGAATGGTATTTTGGTATTGACGGAAACTTAACCTATGAATCCGGTTTGGAAGAAATAGTAAAATTCCTACCTCAAGATAGATTAGTCTTAGAAACTGATTCCCCTTTTTTGACACCAATCCCTCATAGAGGAGAAAAAAATCGACCGGAATATATAAGATATATTTATCAGAAGGTATCAGAAATTTGGGGCAAGAGTATCAAAGACACAGAAAATATTATTGATGATAATGCCAAAAAGTTATTTCGAATAATCAGATAGAATAGCCTCCAGTTCAGATTTAGAAGGATACTGATCGATTAGAACGACTTCATTGTTTATTAACAAAATAGTGTCACCCTGTAAACCGCGAGAATACATTTGGCCCATATCCCGACTGTATTGGGGATCATCAAGTTGAAGGCGTCGACAGAGTTCGTCTAAATCGGAAAAAAGTTTCTTACCTGCAGGAAGTCCACGATCGAAAAGTTGGATTCTCATAAACGATTATAGCTCTAAATTGGGGTTGACGTCTAAAGTTTCTAGAATGGAATATTGATTTTTTTGAGCTAAATAATAAGCAGTTAGTGCAATCATGGCTGCATTGTCAGTATTTAGTTCTTTTTTAAAAGGAAAATAAACTGGAAGTGTGTATTTTTTAGCGACTTTCCGAAGGCGGGAACGCAGATTTAAATTGGCAGCAACTCCGCCAGAAAGAAATAAGGTTTGGGGATGAAATTTTTCAATTGCTAAAATAAATTTACGGATTAAGGTGTCGAAAACCGCATTTTGAAAAGAAGCAGAAAGATGGTTTACGTTTTTTAAAACTTTTTCTCGAGGCCAATCTCTAATTTGATAATAAAAAGCAGTTTTTAGCCCAGAAAAAGAATAATCAAGTATTTTTTTGTCTGCCAAAGGTCGAGGTAAGTTTAGAAAATTAATATCGCCAGTTTGAGCTAATTTTTCAATAACCGGACCTCCGGGATAACCGAGTCCCATTAGTTTGGCTGACTTATCTAGAGCTTCACCTGCAGCATCATCCAAAGTTTCTCCAATAATTTGATAATCGCCAATACTTTTTATAAGAACAATTTTGGTGTGCCCCCCGGAAACGGTTAAACTTAATATGGGAAAACTAACATGACGCTGGGGTAAACCTTTTTTGTTCTGTAATAAATTTGATAACAGATGACCCTCAACATGGTTGACACCGATAATTTTTTTTCCGTATTCTTTGGCTAATTTTTTAGCATAATTAAGACCAACCGCTAAAGCAATTGATAAACCCGGACCCCGAGTAACAGCTATAAAATCGACGTCATTAAGGGTGATTTTTGCTCTCTTGAGGGCTAAATTTACTACTGATTCAATTCTCTCCTGATGAGCCCTTTTAGCGATATCAGGAACAACACCCCCCCACTCTTGATGGAGGTTGACTTGAGAAGAAATAATATTACTTTGAATCCGCCGGTCTTTGAGAACGGCCGCACAAGTATCATCACAACTGGTTTCGATAGCTAAAATTAACATGAGTGCTGTATTATAAAATATATGACCGAGAGAACCAACTTGGTGGAAAAAAATAATCAATCAAAATATTTGATTCTTGCAGTAATTTTACTGATATTAACTGCAGGAGGGATATTTTTTTTAATTTCAAGGAAGAATGCTGTAATGGTAAATGAAGAGAAACAAAAACCACAGATTATTATACCTACATTGAGTCGTCCAAGCCCGACCCCAATAATAAACGAAACAATAATTATCCCGACGGGAACGATGATTGCTAGTGAAGCGGCAAAACCAACCCTGAACAATGAATTAAGTTATGCCAATCCAGAATATAATTTTTTTGTCACATATAATAATAAAAGGAAACTGTATCCGGAAAAAGAAACTAGTGGTGAAAGGTTTAATTTCTATAGCAATGAAGGTAGCATTACCGTACACGCTGGGGAAAAATGGTCATGGGAATATCCTTTAAGAGATTTTACAAATACGATTTTAGTTGACGGGGTAAATAGTTTTGTTTATGAAATTGAAAAACAAAAACTGGTAGATTTTGAAAATGGGAAATTTAAATATACTATTCAATGTATTCACAACGCAAAAAAGGAATTAATTGAAGAATGCAATAAATTTGTAACAAATTTTAAATTTCTTTAGGCCAAGAAAAAGAAATTTGACGAGTGTTTTGATCCAAATAAGAAAAACTAATAGGAATGGTGAGAGTATTTTTTTGTATTTTTTTTAAATTATCCTGACCCATATTCTCTGGCCATTCGATAGCAGAAATAGTAGTGGGAGAAAAATAGGAAAAAAAGTTTATTTCTTTATATTCATATGATTGATTTAGCCGGTATAAATCAAAATGATGAAAGACGGAAAAAGAAGAATTCGAAAGTGGATAGCTATTGTGAATAATAAAAGTGGGAGAAAGAACTTTTTTAGTTACACCGAGATATTTTGCTAGAGCCCGAGAAAAAACTGTTTTGCCACAACCAAGGTCACCGGAAAGTAAAAAGACTATAGCTTTTTTGGGAGAAATAGATTTTAATTTCTTTCCCAAGAATACGGCTAAATCACCTGTTTCATCTTCAGATTTACTCAAAAAAGTTTGGGCATTTTTGGCAATAAGTTGTCCGGGGCGAAGAATCTTAAGATCTGAACCGAGAGCATCAATAACGGTAGAAGGTTTATTTTTGGGGAGACGACCTGCATCAACTATTAAAGAAATTAGATCAAGTTTTTTTTGGGAAAGAGTGTTGAGAAAGGCAGAAATTGAGTAATGAGGTGTTCGACCAGAAAGATTGGCAGAAGTGGCAGTAATTGGTTTTTTTACAACATTAAGAAGATCTAAAATATATTTAGAATCTGGTATGCGGATACCTAAAGAACCATTTTCGGCTTCAATACCAGGGGCAAGGAGGTGTCGACCGGGAGATACAATTGTAAAAGGTCCGGGGAATAAATTTTGATAAAGGATTCGAGTATCTTTATTTAAGGAAACATATTTTTCGGCCATTTTTACATCAGAAACGGCAATGGAGATAGCTTTCCCCGGCCAGCGGTTTTTGAAAGAAAGGAGTCGATTAACGGCTGCAGTTTGAGTGGGATCGACAGCAAGGATATAAACCGTATCCGAAGGAAAAACAACCAAATGTCCCTCTTTTAGATGAAAAGATACTTGGGATAGTGTTTTTGCATAATCTTTGGAAATATCGACAATTTGCACAATGTATTTTAACATTTTTTTTGGAGACTAATGGTAAAATTATTTATGAAAAGGATAGTGATGGTTAGTGGTTTATTTTTTTTACTGGCCGTAGCGATAATTAGACTTTATCCCCTATCAAAGGGAGAAAGATATTATAAGCGGCTACAAAAATGGTACAATCTGGTGGAAATGGGACGCTGGGAAGAGGTAAAGGTAGAAGAAAGATTTTTAGACAGAAAAGACATCGATAGTTTTGCGAAAAAGAATGAATTGTCAGAATTACAAAATAGCTTAGCTAAGGTAAGTAGTAAAAAAGAAAAAACTGCTGATGATTGGGCAGAAATAGCAATGCTATCTTATAAATTAGGTGAATATCAAAAAGCGTCAGAAGCGGCTTTAAAGGCTCACGAGATGGATCCTGTTCGAGAAGATCTAAGTCAATTATATTTTACTTTTCACTCGATTCAGAAGAATTAGTTTCACTGGTAGATTCAGTTTTATCAGCGTCTTCTTCAGATTTTTGAGCAGTAGCCGGTATGTCTTCGGGAGATACTTCTTCGACAACTGGTTCTTCTTCAACCTTGGGTTCTTCTATCAAAGCAATTACCTGTTCAGGGTCATTTTTAATTTCAATGCCTTCGTCTAAATGAAGGTCAGAAATTGAAATTTTATTGCCAACTTCTAACAAATATTCGATATTGACTTCAATTTTTTCTGGTAAGTCTGAAGGAAGAGCTTCAACTTCAAGTTCAGAAAGAACTTGGACAAGAACGTTGCCAGCTTTTACGGCAGGAGATTCACCAACCAATTCAAGGGGAACAGTGGTGATAATTTTTTCTTTAAGATTTACTTTGTAGCAATCAATATGAATTAAATCACCTAAAACCGGGTGAAATTGGGGATTTTTAAAAATTACAGGATATTTATCCTCATTTATCATGACATCAACCAAAAGAGACTCACCCGCATGGGTAAAAATTTTATCGAGTTCTATCGAGGTGAATTGAACAGAGAGAGGTTCCATACCATGACCATAAATAGTTGCCGGGGTTTGCCCTTGTTGACGTAATTGTTTTACTTTACGACCAGTAACAGTACGAATAGTACCTGAAAGTTTGGGGTTTTCTTTTTTCATAAAAAATATTAGCTTTAGCGCCTTTGTTAACCGACTTCGCTAATGGCTAATAAAACTAGAGTCGATTATAGCATATTATTTAACTCTGACTAATCTGATACCCGGTAATTTAAAAATAATTTCTTCTTTAGGTTCTTCGGGTTTTGATACCGGATCACCACCATTCAGATATTCCTCAATCAACAGTCGTCTTTGTTCTTCGTCAATCCCAGGGATGTGGGCATGTACAGGATCATAAGGAGGCTTTTTGTTAAAAATTTCTTTTAGTGACATACTCTATTATAGGATATAAAATCCTATTTTTCAACTATTTCAAATCATAATGATAAAATTTACTATGAACAAAAAAAGGATTTTGACCGGGGACACACCTAGTGGAAAGTTACATATAGGCCATTATGTAGGTACCCTGGAAAACAGAGTCAAATTACAACACGAATATGATACTTATATTCTATTGGCCAATGTTCATGCTTATGCTAACGATTACAGTAAATCGGAATTAATCAATAAAAATGTTTATGAAGTATTTTTGGATAATTTAGCGGCAGGAGTTGACCCAGAAGTATCGACAATTTACTTAGAGTCAGGAATTCCGGAAACTTTAGAGCTGTACAGTTACTTTTTGACAATGGTAACTCACGCCAGGGCAACCAGAAACCCATCAGTTAAAGAGGAAATTAAATATAAGAAATTGGACCCCTCTATGGGCTTTATTTGTTATCCGATTTTACAGGCAGCCGATATTCTAGGTTTTAATGCAAATTTAGTACCAGTTGGTGAAGACCAATTACCAGTAATTGAACAAACTAGAGAAATTGCTCGTGATTTTAATAAGGTTTATGGGGAAACCTTTATTGTTCCTGAAGCTAAAGTAGGACGGGTAGCTAGATTAGTTGGAACTGATGGTAAAAATAAAATGAGTAAAAGTGGCCAAAATGCAATTTTGTTATCGGATGATGAAACAACTTTAAGAAAAAAAATTCAGGCTTGTTACACCGATCCAAATCGAATTCATGCAAATGATCCAGGAAAAGTTGAGGGTAATCCGGTTTTTGAATATCATGAGGCTTTTAATCCTGATAAAGCTGAGGTTGAAGATTTAAAAAAGCGTTATCGTCTTGGCCTTGTTGGCGACAAAGAAGTTAAAGATAAATTATTTGTGGTGATGAATAATTTTCTGGCGCCGATTCGTGAAAAAAGAAAATATTATGAAGACAGACCGAAAGTGGCTAAAGAAATTTTAATTGAAAGTACTAAAAGAGCCAGAAGAGTGGTGACAGAAACAGTGGAGAAAGTCAGAGAACAGATGGAGATTAATAGACTGATTTTGTAGGCATGCATGGACTCGGACCATGGACTTCCGACTTATAAGATCGGCGCTCTAACCAACTGAGCTACATGCCCTTAATTGATTTTTAATTATCAATTTTCAATCTTCAATTATCGGAATTGAAGATTATTGATTGAAGATTATTTTACAGTAGCAGAGGCGGGACTTGAACCCGCGACCCCGGCGTTATGAATGCCGTGCTCTAACCAACTGAGCTACCCTGCCAGATTTTAAAGAGTGCTCTAACCTCAGCCAAAGGCTGATCGTCCTTTGGACGAAACTGAGCTACCCTGCC
>JAGOPG010000002.1:16431-16501 GCA_017992115.1 Candidatus Shapirobacteria bacterium
GAACCCGCGACCCCGGCGTTATGAATGCCGTGCTCTAACCAACTGAGCTACCCTGCCAGATTTTAAAGAG
>JAGOPG010000002.1:16601-46271 GCA_017992115.1 Candidatus Shapirobacteria bacterium
TGCTCTAACCTCAGCCAAAGGCTGATCGTCCTTTGGACGAAACTGAGCTACCCTGCCAGATTTTAAAGAGTGCTCTAACCTCAGCCAAAGGCTGATCGTCCTTTGGACGAAACTGAGCTACCCTGCCAGATTTTAAAGAGTGCTCTAACCTCAGCCAAAGGCTGATCGTCCTTTGGACGAAACTGAGCTACCCTGCCTTCGTCCCAATAAATCGGGACTACGGCAAGGCAAGCCTGCCGTACTCCGAATTATACCAATACTTAAGCATCAATTCTATTTTTACTTGTTCTTTTAGTTGGTCTTTTTATCCGCCATGGAAGAATTTCATTTTACAGAAAAATTTTTCACTTTGTTTAAATTTTTACCCTAAAATTGAAACAAAAAAGCCGTCAAGTTGATGACGACCTCTTTGTTAGTTGCGGGGCTGGGAGTTGAACCCAGCCTGTGAGATTATGAGCCTCACGTGCAGCCGTACACTACCCCGCATGTCGCTTTTCGCAGAAGCATTTTAACATGTAAAAAATTGGGTGTAAACCCTAAAGATGGAGAGATTTCTTCAACTGAGAATTTCTGTTTTCCAAATTGTTAACTTTAGATTGCAAACTGTGGATTTGGGAACGAGCACCTAGAAGTAAAGACAATTGTTTGTATATTCCAGAAATGGAAAAAAATATAATAATTATCAGAATTAGAGTGTAAAATTTTCTTTTAATCATAAATTTGTCATACGACCTAATATGTGGTACTATAAGACATATTTAACATAAATTTATGTCTAACTTAGCTTTAAATGATGCATTAAACATGTTCGCTGATGACCTAAAGAAAAAAGGTAAGTCAGTAAATACTATTGTAGCCTACAAAGGTGACATTAATCAGCTGGCAGTTTTTTTAAGTAAAAAAAATGTTACTGATGTGAGTGCAATTACTTCAAAAGAAATTGAAGATTTTAAAAAAGATTTAACTGAAAATGGTTATACTGCCAAATCGGTTTCTCGAAAATTAAATTCTATAAAAAATTTTTTTGCTTATCTCAGGAATGAGGAAAAAATAAGCACTGATCCCTCAATGGAAGTAAAACATCCAAAATATGAAAATGATATTCCCAAGGTATTAAAACCGATTGAGTATCGTTCTCTTAGAGATGCAGCTAGAAATGATATCCGGGCAACAGCAATCATTGAGTTGATGTTACAGGCTGGCTTAAGAATTAAAGAAATTGAAAATTTAAAGCTTGAAGATGTTAAGGAAAATTCAATTATTGTAGAAAGTTATGAAAGTCATCCTCAAAGAGAGGTGCCACTAAATAATTCAGCAAAAATGGCTTTAAAAAAATATCTTGATGAAGTTAGAAATGGAGGAAAAAGCAAAAATGTTTTTATCACCAAAACTGGTAGGGTACTTTTAGCCAGAAATATCAGAAGTTTATTAAACCGATATTTTAATAAGGCCGATATCAGGGGTATAAAAGTAAATGATTTGCGTAATACTTTTATCGTTTTTCAATTAAAAGCGGGAGTACCTTTGGATATCGTGTCCCAAGTCGTGGGCCACAAAAGAATTTCCACTACTGAGAAATATTTGGAACTTATTGATACAAAAGAAGAATCAAGAGGAATTAAATTAAAGGAACTATAATCTGGCGCGCTTGGCAATTTCAGCTTCAACTAGAGCTTTAGGACGACCATATTTTAGGGCCGATAATTTTTTAATCATAGCGGCCAATTCTGGATTGCCGGATTTTTTACGTTCATTTGCCGGTATCCTAAGAGAAAAAGGATCTTTAGGAACACCGTTAATCATGGTTTTCAGATAAACTTCGGCCATACCTAAATTTAATAAGTCATGCTCGCTAAAAGTAGGTTGGAATTGTTTAGATAAGAATCCGGCATCTGAAAGGCCTACTCTGAAAGAACAAATAGAACCAACATTACCAAAAACAGCATTTTTAACTTCATCGTCCATTTGGGAAATAAACTGATTGGCAACAGTTAAATTTAAATGATATTTACGAGCCTCAGAAAGAATGACGGCAAAATCTTGAGTAGCAAAATTTTGAAATTCGTCGACATATAGGTAAAAATCACGTCGATTTTCCTCTGGTGTATCTTGGCGACTCATGGCTGCAATAAGAATTTTAGGGATTAAAATTAATCCTAAAAAGGCAGAATTTTCTTCACCGATAGTACCTTTAGCTAGATTAATAATAAGAATTTTACCCTCGTCCATTGCTTGTCGGAAATTAAAGGCGGATGTCCCCTGTCCAATAATATTTCTCATCATAGTATTGGTGATAAAACGACCAAATTTAGAAACAATGTAGTCGAGAACTTCAGATTTGTGAAAATCGTTGGTATTGGCAATTTGATCAGTCCAGTAACGGCGAACCATAGGATCTTTTACTTTAGGCAAGAGATATTGAACATAAGAAGGATCAGTTAAGCAACGAACGACTTCAATAAAGGTGGCACCAGGTTCAACCATAACAGTAAGCATGATATTTCTAATGGCGTGTTCAAAACGGGGACCAACAATACCCGTTTTATATGGATCATAAAGTTTATACATAAGATTAATAATGGAGCTGGTGACAAAATCTTTTTGATCTTCGCGATCACACTCCATTACGTTAAAACCCATGGGACGTTCAGTTTGTGAGGGGTCAAAATAAATGACATCTTCAACTCTTTCAGGAGGAATACGTTCTAGGATACTTTCAAAAGTATCGTGAGGATCGATAAAACATACACCTTTACCAGCCTTGATATCTTGAAGAGCCATGTCGGCTAACAACCAAGATTTACCAACACCGGTTTGTCCAACAATGTAAAAATGGCGTTGTCGATCATTGTCCGTTAAACAAAATTTTTTAGTGACACCGCGGTAAATGTTGTCGCCA
Source organism: Candidatus Shapirobacteria bacterium (assembly GCA_017992115.1). Taxonomy (GTDB): domain Bacteria; phylum Patescibacteriota; class Microgenomatia; order UBA12405; family UBA12405; genus UBA12158. The sequence goes on from JAGOPG010000002.1 coordinate 19,501, forward strand.
ATATACAATCCTTCCTGGGGTGATTCTGGGGGAATCGGACCTTTTTTAGATTTAAGCCAATAAATATTTGGTGTTTCAATTGATTTATTGGGAAAATGATAGATAGAAGCAATCTCATCGGTGGTGAGGATGGTTTTTACTTTCCACCAATAAATAACCGGATACTTGTAAATAAAATCATTGATAAACTGGGAGGGAAAGCGAATTTTACGAGAAGAGAGCTTGTTCCAAGGGGATTCCAGTTGACCGAAACAAGCTTTGAGGTTGGAAAGATTAATTTTAGCTATTTCTTTGGTTGGGGCTACAGCAACAATACGAATGGCCGTTTCAAAACCAGTCTTGTTACTTTTTGCATCAACGGCTTCAAGCTGATGAGCGTCAACCTTAAAACTGGCTTTTTCTGGGTTGGATTCAGATTTTTTAGTGTTGCTGATAAAAGATTTACCAGATTTTGACCAACCAGAATCAGTGGGTGACAAAACAAGTTGAATAGCGATACTTTCGTCAGTATTCAATTTAGAAAGTACAGACGTAAAGGCAGAAAGCGTATCTGTAGGAATTTCTTTGTATGTTTTAAGTGGATAATATGATTCTTTTTTTAAACCTAGCCAAGCAGTTTCAACTTTGCCATTTTCTGAAAAAATATTAGGTTCATCTACTGCCTGAATATCGGCACCGGCATAAACACTATAAATTTGTTTTTCAAGAAGGTCGCGATATTTTTCAGGAAGAGAAATGTAAAAACGAATATCGTCGTGGTTACCAACTATTTCTAAGGAAAGAGAGGGTTGAGCAATAAAATTCTGGAAAAGCTTGAATTTAGCTGATTTATAGAAACTGGCCACAATACCAATAATCGGTTCCATGGCATCAATTTTGACTTCATTATCCTGGGGAACAGCAACCATGAGGGTAACAAGTTTAAGCGATTTTTCTTCACGATCACGCCAGCGAAACCAGATAACAAAAACGGAAAATAAAAAATATAACAGGGCTAATACTAAAATTATTATCCCTAAGGACAGGAATAAAGTGAAAATATTGGTGGGGATGGTATCAGGTAACATCGTTTTTAAAAGTGACTCCCCCGTCTTTCATTTTAATCAATCGAAGAATAAACACTGAAAGCCAACGAGCGGCATCTTCAAAAGGTTTCTTAAAACCAGTAAGAAAGTTGGCTTTTGTAAGATTTAAAGAAATTTTATTCTGGGGAGGGATGATAGGCTTTAGCACAATCTGACCGTTATTATCAGTTACAGTCTGATTTGTTTGATTGTCTTGTGTCCTTTCAACTTTTTCCAGCCAAGTGCTAATTTCACGAGGAACAGGGATTTTATTGATATTTTCTTGGCTAACATCTCTAATAACCTCTCCCAAACCTTCAGGTTGCTGGGTAAATTCTGACTTTATTTTTTCGTTTTCGGACATTGTAAAAAGTATAGGCTAAAATTGGTATAATTCCAACAGCGTGTCAAATTTTTTTAAAGAAATCAGAAAAATAGATAACCGGCAAATATACATGCCGGGGGTGACTACTTTCTTGATTATATTTATAATTGGGATAGTAGTCTGGTTTTTTCATGGTGGGAGTTTTAAACTTTACGCCAGTATTTTTTTTAGTCTTTACCACATAACTGGACAAATCTGGATTTCGGTAATGCTGATTGGGATTTTGCAAAACATTGCCTTTTTGCCATTACGTTTTATTGGAATGAGATTATCTAAGCCTTTTGATGACTTTGAGGAAAAAATTAAGGAACAAAGTCAACAGGAAGCTTACCTCCTATTTAAAAATAAGGTCCAAAAGGGAGATTCCTCAATGGTTTTTTATATTTTTAATTTCATTGTTAATGCTATTGCCCTTGTCTCGGCAGGAAGAATCTTTTTAATTGATTTTTATCATCAAAAGTTAAATCCAAACTTACTCTATAATTGGGCACCTTATCCGAATTACCCCCTAAAAGGAACCTATTTTAAATTGCCCTTTTTTAAAGTGACAGAATTTTTGTCATTGTCTTGGGGAAAAATCTTTATGATTTGGATAGGAATCACATTATTTTTTGCGGTAATCCGAATTTTGTGGCGTTTATCAAAATGGTTATTGGCTGGAAATAAAGGGCTCCTAAAGGCCAGAATTGGTTACAACCGGTTATTGATAAAAACCAGTGGTTTTAGTTTGACTTTTTTGATACTCTCGATAATTTTTTTACGTAATATACCGATAAAGTTTCAATTTATAACTTTGGTGGCTGATTTAACCAGACAAAATTCAACCATGAATTTTATTACGGCAGTGGGCACTTTTTTAACCACGATACATGCCGGTTTAACTAGAATCAAAATTGATTCTGAGATTCTACGTTTACAGGGAGTAGCCCAAAAAGCAATTACAGAATTAAGCAGAGAAAAAATCCGTGAAAGCTTAAGAAATGCCTTGATATTAGGCGCCGGTGCTTTTTTTGTCACCAATCATATTCCGTGTGCTTTTGAATTATCCGTGGCTACTTTTGAATTATTATATATTTTGTCGCCATATACTTTCGACAAGATACTCATTAGAGCCGGAGCTCAACAACACAAGTTGGCCGTAACTGAAGATGGAAAAAAATAATTTTTCAAATACCCTAAAAAAATATCAGGAATGGTTGTGGCCAACAATTGAAAAAGAAATAATGTCAACGAAGGATTATCCTTCATACTGCCGATTGAATACAAAATACCAAAAGGAAGTTGATTTTCATTTGGATATGGTGTCTGATTATCCCAAGAGAAAGGGTAAATACCTTCGTCCAACTTTATTATTATTGACGGCTGAGGCGATGGGAGTAAAAAAAAGCCTGGCAAGAGAAACTGCTGCGGCAATGCAAATTTCAGAAGATTGGATACTCAATCATGACGACATTGAAGATGATTCGCCCGACCGAAGAGGTGCTAAATGTCTTCATAAGATATACGGTATCGAATTGGCACTTAATGCGGGAGATGGACTTCATGTAATTATGTGGCGAATGCTATTGAAAAATTTTAAAAAATTACCATCAAAAATAGCCACTGCCTTAACTGAAGAGTTTTATTGGATGCTGAATAGAACCGTCTTGGGACAAAGCATTGAATTAAAATGGGCAAAAGAGAATCGTTTTGATCTAAAAGAGGAAGATTTGTTTTTGATTTTAGAGAGTAAAACCGGATATTACACAATTGCCGGACCAATGAGGTTGGGGGCCATAATCGCTGGTGCCAGTAAGAAACAACTTGAGATTATTTATCGTTTTGGGGTAATGTTGGGAAAAGCTTTTCAAATTATTGATGACATATTAGATCTTACTTCTGATTTTGCCGGATTAAAAAAAATCAAAGGAGGAGATATTGTCGAAAATAAAAGAACGGTAATGTTGATGCATCTGATAAAAAAAAGTAATGAAACCGATAGAAAAATAATCAACAAGATTTTAAATAAAAATAGAGAAGAAAAAAGTGAAAAGGATGTGAAAATGATATTAAAACTAATGGAAAAATACGGTAGTATTGATTACGGACAAAAATTAGCGGAAAATTTTGCAAAGAAAGCCTTAAAAATTTTTGATGAAGAAATGAAATTTCTGAAAAAGGAGCCATACCGAAAACAGATTCGAGAAGGAATTGATTTTATTGTCGACCGAAATCATTAAATAGATAGATGCTAAAATAGGCCAGTGGAAAATCAGGTGGAAGAAATCAAAAAAAAACTGGATATTGTAGAAGTAATTCAAAGGATGTTGCCACTAAAAAAACGGGGACGACATTTTGTGGCCTGTTGTCCATTTCACCAGGAAAAAACACCCTCTTTTGTGGTCTCGCCGGAATTACAAATTTATAAGTGTTTTGGTTGTGGTAGGGGTGGAGATATTTTTAGTTTTTATCAAGAATTCAATCGAGTAGATTTTCGAGAGGCATTAGAGGATTTAGCTAAAATAGCCGGGATAAAATTAGTACATAGTGGGAGTTTTTCAAAAGAAGAAATTAAGAGAAAAAATTTATATAACTTAAATTTGGAATTGGCAAGGTTTTACCACTATATTCTCATGGCACATGATGTTGGAAAAGAGTCGTTAAAATATTTGGAGGATAGGGGTATTAAAAGAGAAACGATAAAAAGATTTGTTCTTGGATTTTCTCCGCCAGATAGTCGTTTAGCAATACAATATTTGACTAAAAAAGGATTTAAAATTGAAGATTTATTTGACAGTGGAAGCTTTGGAAAAAGCCAGTATAAAAGTAATATCTATGATCGTTTTTCGGGACGAATTATTTTTCCGCAAATAGACTTCAGGGAAAGAGTAGTAGGTTTTGCGGGAAGAATTTTGCCTTCTAATAAAAACCCCGATTTGGCTAAGTATATAAACTCTCCGGAAACAGCAATTTATCATAAAAGCCAAATGTTTTATGGGTTGAATGTCTCCAAAGAGGCAATAAAAAACGCTAATGCGGCAATTATTGTTGAAGGAGAACTAGACATGATCTCACCTTTTCAAAGTGGAATCGAAAATGTTGTTGCTATTAAGGGAACGGCATTAACAGAAGAACAATTACAATTAATACGACGATATGCGGATACGATAATATTGGGATTGGATTCAGATTTTGCCGGAAATAAGGCATCAATTAGAAGTATTGAATTAGCCGATAAAATGGATTTTGAAATTAAGGTTCTGGATTTGGAAGGTAAATTTAAAGATCCAGATGAGGCCGTCAGAAATGATCTAAACTTTTTTATAAAGAAAATTAAGAAAGCAGAAAGTGTTTGGGATTTTATTTTAAATTCAAGTGTCAGTACTTATGGAGCGGATAGTCCGAGAGGTAAAAAATTGATTTTATCAACAATACTCCCCTTTTTAACTAAAATTAACAATAAAGTAATCCAAAGTGATTATTTGAGAAAGGTAGCACAGACAATAGGATCAGAAGAAGAGAGTGTTGTGGCAGAATTTGAAAAATATTTGAGTGTAAAGAAAATAAACGAAAAAATTGAAGAGGCAAAAAACGAGATTCAAGAATTAAGAAATGAGGAACAAGGAGGAAGAATTCAGAATTTAGAAAACAGATTAATGGAAATAATTTTAAGATTAAGAAAGCCACAAAAAATGGCTAAAGAAATAAAGTGGGAGAGTATAAAATTAAAAAAAATAGCTGAAATACTGGCAGGTATGAAAAATTATTCGGGAGCCAGATTGGCGGCAAAATTACCACCTGAATTATTGGATGGATTTAATGAGTTGTATTTAAGAGCAATGGAAGATCAAAGTGAAGCTGAAGAACGAAAAAGAGAAAGAGATAAAATTCTTAAACAATTGGAAGAAATTCACTTAAAAGAAAAACTGAAAAAACTTAGTGGTATAATTGCACATCTGGAAGCCTCAAAGAAGGAAAAAAAGATTGTAAAAATTGAGGCAGAATACGCTCAAACTCTAAAACGATTAGCTGAGTTGCAAAGAGCTTGATTTCAGATGATTTAAATATGCCCGCCACAATCGATATCGCTAGTGTCAAAAATAAATTAGTAGCTCAGGCAAAAAAACTGAGGTATTTAACAAACGACGAGATTTTAGCCCTTATTCCTGAACCGGAAAAATATATTGAACAGGTCGACCAACTATTTGATTACCTCTTTGACAAGGGAATTGACGTCTTTGACAAAGTAGAATCCAAGGAGATAGTCGAAGCGGAAAAAAATAAGTTGAGTAGCGCTGACTTGATGGCACTATTGTCACCAAAGAATGGTATGGATTCGGTAAGAATGTATCTCAAAGAAATTGGAAAAATCGATTTAATCAACTTTGAAAAAGAGGTGGAATTGGCCAAAGAGATAGAAAAAGGATCAAGTAGTGCTAGGGCAAGTTTAATCAATGCTAATTTAAGATTGGTGGTATCCATTGCCAAGAAATATATTGGACGCGGATTAACTTTTTTGGACTTGGTACAAGAAGGTAATCAAGGCTTGATGAGAGCGGTCGAAAAATTCGATTGGAGAAGGGGTTTTAAATTTTCTACTTACGCCACTTGGTGGATTCGACAAGCAATTACTCGTGCAATTGCCGATCAGGCAAAAACCATCCGGATTCCGGTGCATATGGTTGAAACTATAAACAAAGTTTACAAAGCAACCAGGGCTTTGACTCAACGATTAGGACGGGAACCATCGGTGGAAGAAATTGCCAATGAGGTGGGAATAACTACTGATAAGGTGGAAGAAATTTATAGAATATCTCAAGATACAACTTCACTAGCAACGCCTGTTGGAGATGACGAGGATTCATTTTTGGGGGATTTTATTGAAGATACAACACAGCCTAGCCCTTATGAAGAAACTTCCCGAGAATTGCTTCGAGAATCAATTGAAGGAGTATTGGGAACTTTGGATGAAAGAGAAGCAAAGGTATTGGCTTTACGTTTTGGCTTAATGGGAGAAACGGCCAAAACTTTAGAAGAAGTGGGAAAAATTTTCAATGTCACCAGAGAAAGAATTCGCCAAATTGAAGCCAAAGCACTACGAAAATTACGACATCCATCGAGAAGTAAGAAACTTAAAGACTATCTTGAATGATTTTGAGAACTTCCTCGGGGTTTTTGGCAAAGCGACAAATTGATTGTTCTTTTTTTTCTAAATTTAATTCCTGACTCAGGGTATTAATAATTTTGCGCCATTTTTTACCATAAAAAATGACAGGCTTATATTTGGGATAAGCAAATTTTGCTTCGCTCCAAACGTAGGTCATTTCTGCTAAGGTGCCAGTACCACCATAAAAAATAACATAGGCATCGGCTAGATTAATCAATTTTCGTAATCTTCCAGAATAAGATTTTAAGGTAATAATTTTTTTAGCATTTGCAGTATTTTCGGGGTGTTGACCTTCATAGTGTTTTGGAGGTTGATGACCGTCTTTAATCACTACTACTTTTGTCTTTCCATTAACAGAGACTGCACCTAAAGTAGAAGCAAGCATTACCCCCGGGCCACCGCCGTTGATAACCGTAAATTTATGTTTGGCTAATAATTGGGCGGTATCGTAAGCATCAATAAAGGTGGAATCAGTTTTTTTTATTTCTCCATCTCCAAAAAACGCAATTTGAAAACGTCGTTTTTTTCTAATTTTTGTCATGAATTAAGTCTAAAAAATAATGCCCGGAATAGACAATATCGACACCGGCTTCTTCAAATAATTTTATATTATCAGGGGAAATTCCTCCATCTACCGCAACTTTAAAACCAAGATTTTTAAAAAATTTAATATGATCAAAAAGATGAGAATTTAAAGGGGCCGATGTAAAACCCATGGGTCGACCCATTAAGAGAATATAATCCGTATCTTTGGGTATATTTTTATCTACAGGTGTAAGAGCGTCAAAAGCTAAAACTGCTTCTAAACCGTTATCTTTAAGTGTATTGATAAATTTATCCCGATTGCTCATCATTTCCACCTGTCCGGCAACTCTGGAAGCATGAATGTAAAGACATTTTTGAATCCAATTTTGAGGTTCTTTGACCATCAGGTGAACATCGAAAAGATTTTTTTCCAAATTAAGATAAGTTTTGTTGATAAGTTCCAATGAAAAAGATGCTGGTTTGACTAAAATACCATCAGTTAAATCAATTTGTACCCAAGAACTTAAATCCTTTATTTCTTCTAAGCGTTTTTCAACTACATCAAAATCAGTGTTGGGATTGGTAGTGGGTATTATTTGCATATATGCATGGCCATTTCTACAAGACGGCAAGAATAGCCGTATTCGTTGTCGTACCAAGCACCAACTGAAAGCATATCGTCGCTAACAATTTTAGTCATACGGGAATCGATGATACATGAACCAGAATTACCGATAATATCGGAAGAAACTAGTGGTTCGTAAGTAATTTTAAGTTTACCTACCAGTTCCTTGCTGACACTAGCTTCTTCGAAAATAGAATTTATTTCTTCAATGGTAGAGCTTCGTACCAATTTAAAAGTGAGGTCGGAGTATGAACCGCAAACGACAGGGACTCGAATGGCAGTGCCAGCAAAGCGACCACGAGCTTCCGGATAGGCAGCAACAACTGCCTCGGCAGCTCCAGTAGAGGTGGGTACGATGTTTACGGCGGCAGCTCGAGATCGTCGAGGATCTTTAATAGCGCCATCAACAAGATTTTGATTGGTGGTATAAGCATGAATGGTGGTTAAAACCCCCTCTTGAAAACCAATTTTTTCGTCAATTAATTTGACGATAGGAGCAACGCAATTGGTGGTACAGGAACCGTTGGAAATGACAGCTTCATTCTGGTAACGGTCTTCATTGACGCCTAAAATATAAATGGGAATTTTGGGATCTTTGGGAGGAGCAGAAATGATTACTTTTTTTGCACCAGCTTTTAGATGAAGGGCAGATTTGGAATCAGTAAAAGCTCCGGTACATTCTAAAACAACGTCAACATCATAACTTTTCCAAGGAATGAGAGAAGGGTCCGTCTCACCAAGAACTGGAATGGAAAGATCGTCAATTATCAAACGTCCGATTTCTCCGCCCTTTTTTGGATCTTCGAAGGATACTTTACCGGGGAAACGACCATAGACAGAATCGTATTTAAATTGAAAAGCATAAGCCTCCATAGGGAGATCTCCTTTGGTATTGATGGCCACAACTTCAATTGGGTATTTTTCAATTAAAATGGCTCGTAGGGCCACGGAGCCAATACGACCGAAACCATTAATGGCAAGCTTGAGAGTTTTATCTTTTAATTTGGGCATATATTAATAATAACCTAAAAAGAAGTAAGAAGAGAGAATCTAGTTCCAAGCAGGAAGATTTTGATTAGCCAAGAACTCGAGAAGAACCCCCCCACCAGAACAGACAAAATCAAAGTTTTTTTTGAGGTTTAGTTTTTCCACTGAAGCACCGGTGTCGCCTCCAGCTATGACTTTGTAGGCATTGGTACTAGCGATTGTTTGAGCTATTTGTTCGGTTCCATTTTGATATTTTTCATCTTCATATAAACCCATAGCACCAGCCCAAATTATAGTTTTTGAACTATTTATTAGTTCACTAAATTTAGTAATTGATTCAGTATCAATATCTAAGCCTTCAGGGATAAGGTTGGCAGTAGTAATTTTGGGGTGTGTAAGACTAATAAAGTGGGGTAATTTGCCACCAATTAGAATATGGTCACAAAGTTCGGTCAACTTGGTTAAATTTTTTAATTTATCCTCTTTAGCACCCCCTAAAACCAAAGTTAAAGGACGTTGTGGATTGGCGACCAGTTTTTCCAGATGATCAACTTCATCAATAAAACTTAATCCATAAAAAGCGGGTAGATGTCGCCAAAGAGTCACAGAAGCATGTGCCCGATGGGCTACGGCGAAAGCATCATTAACATATGCCTGACAAACTTGAGAAAGGGGTGATAAAAAGTTTTGGTCATCAGCCTCTTCACCCGGCCAAAAACGAAGATTTTCTAAAAAAACAATTTGATTTTGAGCTAAAGCCTGATCAATTTGCTCAAGATTAAATTCGGGTAAAAAAATATTATTAATTACATTTTCATTCCAAGGTTCAAGTAAGGACATCAGTTCTAAATAAATAGGACGGAGAGTTAAATTTTCATCTACTCCCTGTGGACGGCCACGATGACCAATAATCAGTATTTGACATTCTTTATCTAAAAGCAATTTAATGGTGGGAAGAGACTTTACCAACCGGGAATTATCCAAAATTCGACTATTGTCGACAGGCAAATCCAAATCCATTCTTAAAACTACACGAGTTTGGGGGATGATGTCACTTACATTTCTTAGATTCATAATCATTGATCTGCTCAATCCGGCGAATATGGCGTTCTTCTCCAGAGAAGAGAGTGTTTATAAAAGTTTTAACAATATTTTCGTTGTCTTCAAAAGAAATCCAATCAGCGCTAAGACATAAAATATTGATATCGTCATCGTTTCGGGAAGCTTGAGCTTGGCGGACGGAAGTACAAAGACCTGCCCGAGCACCACATACTTTGTTTGCCGCTATAGAAGCACCCGTACCAGAACCACAAACAAGGATTCCTTTTACTTTGTCTTTTGTTGCCGCCTTAGCTAAGTTTATGGATATTTTGGGATAATCATCATCTTTATCATATTCAAAAGCACCTAAATCGCGATAATCGTAGATATCGCGCTCAAGCATTTTCTTTAGCTCCTCTTTTAGTCTAAAACCACGATGGTCGGCGGCAAGATATATCATTCCTTATAATATATTAACAAATATGGAAAAGATTAGTCTTCTTGGAGAAGAATATAAACTAATAATTGAAAGAAAGGCCACCCGAAGTTTAAAGCTGAGTTTGAAAGAAAAAAATAAATTGCAGGTAAATGCACCGTCGTTTACTCCACTATTTTTGATAAAAAAATTTATTAAAGATCATGAAAAATGGATAGTTGAACACAATCGAAAATTAACTAAAAAAAAGGACATCAGTAAATTAAAAAAACTGGATATATTAGACGAAACTTACGAGGTGAGATATCGACAAGCTCTAAGAGAATCGCTAGTAATTCTGGATAAAAAAATTTTTATAAATTACGTGAATAAAGGAAAAATTAAGTCATTGGTAGACAGAAAGATGAGACCCTGGGCTTTGAAAATAATTCGAGAAAAGGTATCGGAAATGGCCCGAAAAGAGAATTTGGACTATGGGCGAATAAGTGTAAAAAACCAAAGCTCACGATTTGGCTCATGTTCACATGGCGGTAATTTGAATTTTAATTGGCAAATAATTTTGTTTCCTGAAGATAAATTTGAACATGTACTTTGGCACGAATTAGCCCATTTAACGGTAAAAAATCATTCAAGTAGTTTTTGGAATTTAATGGCCAAATATGATCCGAATTTTCGTCAGAACAGGAAGTGGTTAAAAAACGAAGGCCCGAAAAGGTTTATTGTATAATTTATATTTTTATTTCTATCCCCACAGGACAATGGTCGCTGCCGGTAACATCGGTGAGAATAAAAGCGTCAGTAATTTTGGATTCAATTTTTTTATCAATAAAAAAATAATCGATTCTCCAGCCAACATTTCGAGAACGGGCACCACTACGCTGGGACCACCAAGAATATTCCATTTTATCGCCATTTATTAAACGATAGGTATCAACCCAATCAGCTGAGACTAATTTATCCATCCATTTTCTTTCAATTGGTAAAAATCCGGATACATTGACATTATCTTTCGGCCTAGCTAAATCAATTTCGGTATGGGCGGTATTGACATCACCGCAAAAAATAACCTTTTCTCCCCTGTCCCGAAGTTCGTTGATATATTTTAAAAAATAGTCGTAAAATTTCATCTTATAATCAAGTCGGCCTAAATCACGTTTACCGTTAGGGAAATAAACATTAAGCAGGGTGAATTCATCGAATTTGGTGATAATAACCCGGCCTTCGTCATCCCAGTCGTTGTCTCGGTCACCGATAATAACAGTTTTAGGTTCAAGTTTGGTAAAAGTTGCCACACCGGAATAACCAGCTTTAACGGCAGGGTTCCAAAATTTGTGATATTCAGGCGGACATTCAAGCTGGGGAACCTGATCAGATTTGGCCTTAACTTCCTGAAAACAATAAATATCGGCGGCGTCTTTTTTGACAAAATCCCAAAGACCTTTTTTGATAGCGGCCCGCATTCCGGCCAAATTCCAAGAGATGAGACGAAGTGTCATAAGTGATTCTATTTTACCTGATAATTTTGCTATAATCTGGGGAAACCAGCAGGAGCCGGACGGTTAGGCAAAGGTCTGTAAAACCTTCTAAAGTAGGTTCAACTCCTACCTGCTGGACATAAGGAATTTTGGGGAATTGTCGGCTATAATAGGCCAATGTATTTAAAAAAGGTTTTGCTGGAAAACTTCAGGTCTTACGAAAAAAAATTGGTGGAATTTGGAGAAAAAACAAACTTAATCTTGGGACCAAACGGGAGTGGAAAAACAAATCTATTAGAAGCTATTTATTTTTTATCGAATGGGAAAAGCTTTCGTGGAGCAAGTGGTAATCAATTGATTAAATGGGATGAAAAATTGGCTAGTGTTCGGGGAAAAATAGTCAATAAAGATTATGAAAAAGAAATAGAAGTACAATTATTGCGGGAAGAGAGTGGTAGTTTAAAACGAAGATTTTTGACTGAAAAGGTAATTAAAACCAGAGCTCAATATTGGGGAGAGACAAAGGTAGTAGTTTTTGGCCCTGAGGATCTCAGATTAATAACTAGCTCCCCGACTCGACGACGAGAATTTTTGGACCAAATTTTTAGTAATATTGAGTGGCGCTATGCTTCGGCTGGGTTGCAATATCAAAAAGCGTTAAAACACCGAAATGAACTATTAGATTTAATTGCGACTGGAAAAGCAGATAAAAGTGAGCTTTTTTATTGGAATCAATCATTGATTAAAAACGCCCAAATAATTCAAAATTTCCGCTTAAATTGGATAAAATCATCTAATTTATTTATGCGGGGACATGAAAATCATGAAATAAATAAGCTATCAATTAACTATCAACCATCAATTATTAGTACTGAAAAATTGGACGAACTGTATAGATTAGAATTGCAATCGGGATATACCAAATGCGGACCACATTTAGATGATTTTTCAATTGAATACGCTGATTTTGAAACAAAAGACAAAAACATGGCCCTATGGGGATCAAGAGGCCAGCAAAGATTGGCTGTTTTGGCATTAAGACTGGCTCAAATCAATTATCTGGAAGAACAGTATGAGGAAGCACCAATTTTACTTTTAGATGATATTTTTTCCGAATTGGATGACGAGCATCGGAAAATTGTGACGGATGTGTGCCAAAAATATCAAAGTATTTTTACTTCGGCAGAAGAGGAAGCGACAGAATATTTGCCGGATGCACAAATAATTAAAACATAGTATAATAGCCCTATCCCGAAAAATCGGGACTTATTTTTGGTTGCTCTTTAACAAGTTCAGCTTCATTTTTTTGCCATTTTGTTAGTACCAGGAAGTGACACCGATATATTCGGTATTCATTTTCAAATTTTGTACTAAGAGTTTGATCGTGGCTCAGGGTGAACGCTGGCGGTGTGCCTAAGACATGCAAGTCGAACGATCTTTCGTTCTTCACTTTATTCAGAATTCCAGATTCGCAAGACGGAACTGAGTTTTATGGATAGAGTGAAGGACGCTGGATAGTGGCGAACGGGTGAGTATAAGACAGGAACATACTTCGAAGCGGGGCATAGCCCACCGAAAGGTGGGGTAATTTCCCATATGTCCCGATTTATCGGGATGAAAGACGCAAGTCACTTCGAAAATGGCCTATCTACTACCAGCTAGTTGGTAAGGTAACGGCTTACCAAGGCTTTGACGGTTACCGGCTCTTAGCGGAGAGTCCGGCACAATGGGACTGAGACACGGCCCATACACCTACGGGTGGCAGCAGTTAGGAATTTTGCGCAATGGACGAAAGTCTGACGCAGCGACACCGCGTGGAGGATGAAGACCTTAGGGTTGTAAACTCCTTTTTAGCGGCCATGAAGGCCACTAGAATAAGTAGCTACTAACTACGTGCCAGCAGTCGCGGTAATACGTAGGCTACGAGCGTTACCCGGATTTATTGGGCGTAAAGGGTCTGTAGACGGTTTTCCAAGTCTGGTTTCAAAGCCCCCGACTCAATCGGGGAAAGGGGTCAGATACTGGGATACTAGAGTCATATCGGGGTTACTGGAATTTTTGGTGTAGGGGTTAAATCCGTGGATACCAAAAAGAACACCAAGCGCGAAGGCGGGTAACTAGGTATGTACTGACGTTCAGAGACGAAAGCTAGGGTAGCAAATCAGATTAGAGACCTGAGTAGTCCTAGCTGTAAACATTGTCCGTTAGTTCTTCTCAATTTATTGGGAGGGATGTTAGCTAACGCGTTAAACGGATCGCCTGGGGAGTATAGCCGCAAGGCCGAAACTTAAACGAATTGGCGGGGAGGCGCACAACCAGTGGAGCATGTGGTTCAATTCGATACAAAGCGATGAACCTTACCTGGGCTTGAAATGCACCTGCAGGCTCCTGAAAGGGAGAGTCCTTCGAGGGTGGTGCACAGCTGTTGCATGGCTGTCGTCAGCTCGTGACGTGAGTTGTTCTCTTAAGTGAGGTAACGAGCGCAACCCCCATTCTGTGTTATCGTGTCACAGAAGACTGCCTAGCATTATTTTGTTAGGAGGAAGGAGGGGACGACGTCAAGTCATCATGATGCTTATGTCCAGGGCTACACACATCCTACAATGGGCTATAACAGAGGGTTGCAAGACCGCAAGGTGGAGCTAATCCCTAAACTAGCCCTCAGTTGGGATTGCAGGCTGAAACTCGCCTGCATGAACCCGGAATTGGTAGTAATCGCACATCAGCAGCGTGCGGTGAATACGTTCTCGCCTCTTGCACACACTGCCCGTCAAATCAGCAAAGTTGGGGGTACCCAAAGGCTCTGGCTTGCCAGGGACTAAGGTAAATCCAGCGATGAGGGTTAAGTCGTAACAAGGTATCCGTACTGGAAGGTGCGGATGGATCACCTCCTTTGAGGTTTATGTCTGGATTCGAAAGAATCGGACCATCTCAAAATCTTCCTGGGACTAACAATTTGGCAAAAAAGAACTGAACTTTAAAAAATCCCCGCTACAGCGGGGTTTTTTATTGCATGGTTTTAAGTTATAATTCGACTAAATAAATATGACAAAAAAATTGGATCCTGAAAAACTACCAAAACATATCGCTATTATTATGGACGGAAACCGACGATGGGCAAGAAAGAAAGGTTTGGCTGACGGTAAGGGCCATGAAGAAGGATCGAAAAATTTACAGAATATTGTTGAATATTGTCGAGATATAGGGATAAAACATTTAACTGTTTATGCCCTTTCTACTGAAAATTGGCGAAAACGAAGCCCAGAGGAAGTAAAGGGTTTATTTAATTTATTAATAAAAATCGTCCAGGAAAAAGCGGAACAATATCGAAAATCAGGAATTAAATTTTTTGTTTTGGGAAATTTTCAAGCTTTTCCTTTAAAAGTAAAAAATGCCATCAAAAAAATTTTGAAAATGACGGTAGTCGAAGAGAAAATTCAATTTAATATGGCCCTAAATTACGGTGGACGGGATGAAATTGTGACAGCGGTAAAAAAAATTATTAAAGATAAAATTCCAGCAAACAAGATTGATGAAAAATTAATTTCTAGCTATTTATATACTAAAGATCAACCAGATCCTGATTTGATTGTTAGACCGGGTGGAGAATTTAGACTGAGCAATTTTTTGTTGTGGCAGATGTCCTATGCGGAATTATATTTTACAGATATACTGTGGCCAGACTTTACCCCAAAAGAATTAGAGAAAGTATTAATTTGGTATCAAGATAGAGAAAGACGGATGGGAAAGTAGAACAAGAAGCTAGAGAATAGTGACACCCAAGAGAACTTCGACAAGTTGAAGGACAAAATAAGAGATAAAAACAATTAGGAAACCGATAAGAGCAGTAGTAATGCGGCCATAACCGGCTTTAGATTTGGCTGAGTCCCCTGCTGCGGTCATCAATTGAATTCCACCCATGATAAGCATTACTAATAAGACTAGGCCCGCAGCGGGATAAATCCATTTCAGGAGTTCGGAGGTAATTTCACCAACAGTAAAGTTAGCGAATCTAAAATGAGTGTCTCCGTAACCGGGAAGTTGAGCGTTATTGTTGGGCATAAAATTAATTTATTCCTGGAATATGTAAAATGTCGATAGCGATTAGGCGAAGGATAAAGATGGCAAAGATACAAACAAGCAAACCGGTGATAGCAGAAGTGACAGTTTCTTTGGCACCTTCAACCTTTTTTGGATCCCCTTGTGAAGTACCCATCAGAATGAAGCCATAGATCATGAGAAGAAATGAAATTCCTCCGGCTATGCCAAAAAGATAAGGTAAAAGCCATTCAATAAAGGCATTCATTTCTACCGGAACACATCCCAGAACTGTTTTTACGCTCACTCCATCATCACAAAGATTATTTTGACGACGACGTCCTTCTGAGGGTACAGCTGTAGGTAAATTATCATGACAACTACAAACAATATTTGAACCACGGCCTCCGCAAATAGGATATTTACCAGAATCACAATTATTTTGAGTCACATTTCGATTACCGTCACAGACGCAACTTTCAGCAAAAACCGAATTAGATTTCGAAAAAAACAGAGATAAGAATAAAGCAATAGTGAAAAAATATTTCACACCTTTCATGGGACAAGTATAGCAAATGCTAAAATGAATAAGTGAAAGTAATCGAGAAATATTTGCTTGTATTTTTAGTGATTTTAGGGGTGTTTTTGGGATTAAACAACAGAAAAATTTTGGCGGAAGATTATACTTCTCAAATTTCAGAAATTACTAAACAGATTGCCGATTTAGAAAAAGCAATGGCTCCCTTAAAAAAAGAATCCGGTGATTTACAGAACAAAATTAATAATGCAAAGAAACAGATAAATAATATGGAAAAACAAATGAAAGATTTGGAGAAAAATTTACTGGACAAGGCCGCTGATTTAGAAGTGCAAAAAATTTTAATGGCCGAAAGAATAAAAAAATATTATGTTGATTCTAAACGTTTTTCACCAATGACCTTATTTTTTTCTAATCAAGGAACAGGAAACTTAATTAAACAGTATGTTTGGTACCACAGTATAATTTCTCGGGATAAAACTGCTATTTCTCAATATTCACAAGAACTGGAAACATTAAATACAAACAAAAATGATTTAGAAACGCAAAAAAATAAACTGGCAATTATAAAAAAAGATATGGAAAGCCGTTTTGGTTTTTTAAGTGGAGAGATTAAAAAAGCAGAGACATATAAAGCCAAACTAAATCAAGAATTAATAAACTTAGAGGCCAAAAGAATAGCTGAATTAAATTTGCCAAAAAGTGCCGCTGCGGGTGGAATCTCCTGTGTAGATGATCGAAATAAAGACCCTGGCTTTGGAAGTGGTTTTGCTTTTTTTACCTTTGGTATTCCTCATCATGTTGGTCTCAATCAATATGGCGCTTTTGGTCGAGCCAATGCTGGTCAATCTTATGATCAAATTTTACGGGCTTATTATAATTTTGATGAATATCAAGACAAAAGCGGGATTAATATTAAAGTAAATAACGGCAATGGAATTAATCAGGGAAATATCATTTGGACTGGTAGTTTAGAAGATTATGTTAAACGAATCTACGAAGTTCCGGCAAGCTGGCCTATTGAATCACTAAAAGCTCAAGCTATTGCTGCCCGTTCTTACGCTTTAGCCGTCACCAACAATGGACAAAATTCAATATGTAACAATCAATATTGCCAGGTTTTTAAGACTGATCCTAAAGGCGGACAGTGGGAAGATGCTGTTAATCAAACTTCAGGAAAAGTAATGGTGGTTGGCGGTCAACCAATTACTGCCTGGTTTGCTTCCACAGCAGGAGGTTACACTTTTACATCAGGTGATGTTTGGGGTAAAAATACTGCCTGGACAAAGAGACTGCGTGATACTAATGGTGATATAAATTCTTTTGATGATTTATTTGCCAAGGCTTATGACCGCGAATCGCCTTGTTTTTACTCGGCCCAAGGATATCGAACTGAATATAATAAAACAGCGTGGCTTAAACCGGAAGAGGTGGCTGATATTGTCAATGTGGTTTTGCTTTATCAAAAGGATTCTTCAATTCAAAATCATCTTTGTTATAAGGATAATTCGTCAGGATGTACCGACACTTGGGGTACAGAAAAAGTAAAATCTGAACTTAAAAATAGAGGTGGAACTCCATTTAATTCAATCAACTCAAGTTCAGTAACGGATTGGGACAAACAAGAAGGTAGGACAAATACTATTTATTTTTCCGGAGATGCCGGCCAAGTTTCATTGAATGGAGCCACTTTTAAAAGTTTGTTTAATATCAGGGCGCCAGCCAATATCTCTATTGTTGGTCCTTTATATAATGTTGAAAAAAGATGATTAACTTTAACAAAAGCATAAGCAAATGCTAAAATTGACGTATGCCAAGAGCCCAAGATTTAGATAGAGTAGCATCAGATGATTTAGCTGATAAAAAAACAAGTATCAACGAAAAGGTTTACGAGATTATGGGACATGCCAAAAGTTCTCTGTCTTCAATTCTAGTTAATCCTAAAGTGTTTGATTTTGGAGAAAAGGGAGAAGAAGAAAAAATATTGGTGGTAGTAAGAGCACACTGGTTCACAAATTTATCTTGGATTATTACTTTTGTGTTGATGTTATTTGTACTCGCCTTGATGAATTTTATTCCAATACCAGGTGAAATTGTAACTAAATACAAATTATTAATTAGCCTGTTTTGGTATCTGGTAAGTTTTGCCTTTGCGCTGGAGAAATTTTTAGCTTGGTACTTTGACGTGGTGATTATTACTGATAAAAGAGTAATTGATATTGATTTTGGTAACTTATTGGTAAAAAAATTTTCAGAAGCAAGACTTATAATGATTCAGGATATTACTTCAAAGGTAAGTGGCTTCTTTCAAACAATATTTAATTATGGAAAAGTAAAGGTGCAGACTGCTGGAGAAACGCCAGAAATTATTTTTGAAAATATTCCTAACCCAGAAAAAATCATCAGAATTTTGCAAATATTACGCGATGAAGAAATTAAAAAAAATGCCAGCAGGGAGGGTATGTTGTGAATCAAGATATAAATAACTTTTTGACAATAATTGAGAAAATTTTTGGAGTGACAGGTTCTATAATTTATTTGATTTTTTCCGGAGTGATTGTAAAGCAAGTAACAATGATGTCAAAAAATATTAATGACAAATATAATGGATTATTAATAGCGGTTTCTTATTTTCATCTGGTGGCAGCAATCGTTTTGGTTTTGATGGTCGTAATGATTCTGTAGTATCATTTTTTATGGATTTTGAAAGTAAGGATTTTGGAAACATTGGTAATAAATGGGAATATTTTAAGTCAAAAAACGAAGCGGCACTTGTTTATGGAGAAAAAAAAATTGATATCAAAATAAAAAATAACGAAATATGGATATCACTCAATAATGGTGGTAGGGTGGCGATAATTCGTGAAGGAGTAATGGCATTTCTAGAGAATGGAAGTCGGGGAAAAATAAAAAAATGTGATCAGGTATGGTTAATTAATGAGGAGGATGTAATTAATTTTGAATCAGGAGAAAGGAGTAATTTTACAGATAGGGTAATAAGACTGGACATTTGTGAGAGAAAAAAAATAATAAAGGATATTTTTGTAAAGGAAAAAAGATACTTTGATCAAAAGGGCAGCCGTCAATTGAATATTGTCCTATCACTGGGGGTACTTGCTTTATTGATAGGCGGTACGATAATGGGTTATCAAAAAAGGACTGAAAAGCAAGAATACAATAACTGGAAAAAAATAAAAAACGAGATAGTACAAAAAATGGAAGAGGCGGCTAAATTTGATAATAACAATATCCAAAAATCTTTGGATATTTTATTAGAAACAAAAAAAATTGGCCAAAATTATAGTTTAAAAGATAGTGAATATCAAAAAGAATTAGATAATCTAAACAATAAAATTGATGAGGAAATAAAAAGGAAGGGTGGAAATGGTTTCGAATTTGAGATAGCTTATGACACGAATTTAATTTACGAAAAAGAAAAACAATTTGATGGTATGGCAATGAAAGATAGTATAGTCTATTTATATTCCAAAGAAAAAAAAGAAATTTATAGCATTAATATCAGTCTCCAATCCAAAGAAAAACTGATTGAGGATCAAAATATCGCAAACTTTTCCGGAATATTTAATGGTGGAGAAAAATGGTATGGTTTCGGTGGAAACAATTTATGGGAAATTAAAAGAGAAAGTTTAAGGGAGACAAAAAGCGATATAAATTTGGAAGCCGTTCGAGGTTGGGGAGGAGTAATTTACAGTTTAAACAATGAAAATAAACAAATTGTTAAGGTATTGGGGGGTGAAAACCGAAATTGGTTAGCGGCCGATAATCCCCTCCCTGAAAAAATGGTATCAATGGCCATAGACGGAGATATTTGGACTTTGGGAGAAAGTGGAAAAATTTATAGATTTTCCAGAGGGATATCTCAGGATTATGAAGTTAGTTTTATAGAAAACACTGATAACCCAAAATCACTAGATACTAATGAAAAAATAAACTTTTTGACATATGTTAATGGCAATAAAGTGTTAGTTTATGGAAAAGATGGTAAAATTCTATCCAGATTTAATTTTGGAGATAAAAAAATTGTCGATATTGCAATAGAAAATTCCAAGCAAGCAATTTTAGTTTTATGTGAAAACGGGAAAATTTATCGCATCAATAACCATGAAATATTTTAATAGAGAAAGTTTAGATTACAAATTTAACAACAAAATGATAGCGGGATTGGTGCTTAGTGGAGCAGATGTGAAGGCATTACGGCATAATGGGGTCCAGTTTTTGGGGTCAAAAATAGAAGTAATTGATGGAATTCCAAAGGTTTTCAATTTAAAAATTAGCCCTTACAAATATAGTCGGGGGCAGGAAATCGATAAAAGTGGAGAAAGAAATTTATTGCTAAACTCTAAAGAAATTGCAAAGCTACAAAGTTTTCGAAATCAAAAATATATGATGATTCCGATTTCGATTTTTTTACAGGGTAAGTGGTTTAAAATCGAAATTGGTATTGGTAGAAAAATGAGAAAATTTGAGAAAAGAGAAAAGATAAGGAGAGAGGAAATCAAACAAGAGATTCACTGAAATGTTTTTTAGCAAAAGCTCGACCTGAAGGCGTTTTCAAATACTTTTCAAAATTGAAAGCGGTAATCTTTTCATTAAAAGCATGGTATTGAAAAAGCTGAACAGGTAGACGATATTTGGTGGCTCTGACATAACCCTTGATATGTCTCAAATACCTTTTCTTAAGATTGTGGGTACAGCCAACATAATAACCATCATCAGAGCATTTAAGAACATATACCCAATATATGTAATAAATTATACACTTATTCAGACTGTGTCACGCCGTAGCGGAGACGAAAGGTGGGTAATCTCGCCTTCGCTCCGATGTAATCGGAGCTTCGTCGTAACGAAGGCGGAGATGCTGAGGAATGACCCCAGGTCCGAAATTGAAAATAAAAGACATCTACAAGCTTATTTTTGAAAAACACCGATTGATTTGGGGAAATTACTCCCCTCTTAACTCCGGAAAAAATCGGGATTTTCCTGAGAGCATTCTAATTTGATTAACACTGTTTAGACCCCCTTAGAACAGGTGTAAAAACAATGGTTGATGCTTAAGCTAATGCGTAAGCAGGAGCCGCAGAAGTAACACCGGTAAAGGCGTCAGCTACTTTGGTCAAATCAACACCAAAAGATTTTTTGGCATGTTTTTTTGACTCTGTTTTCGACTCTGAGTCAAAGTCGGCTTGCAGTCTTTTAAAGTGCAAATTTCGTCAAAGCATTACATCTCCAAGATGTGTTTTATTTTAGCAGAAATTGGCTTATTTTTCAATATTATTTAGTGGGAAGTAGAAGCGATTTTTTCCTGCCGATAACGATCTAACCAGTACCAAACAATAATGGTGAGGATTAAACCAAAAATGGCACTAAATTGTTCAAAATAAAATTTTAGAAATGAACCAATAAAAATGTTGAGAAGTAGCCCATTTTGAAAGTAACGAATAGCTCGGGTAGTTAATAGGCTTAAAATTGCCTAAAATATAAAATCAAGGACAAAACGAGAAGCGTATAGTCTCTTGTTAAAAATGATCACTATATATTTTACAATTAATGATGTCATTATTAATAGAATGGCTTTATCCTAGAAATTGTATAGGGTGTGGTAAGGGAAAAAAATACTTATGTACTTTGTGTGAAAATAAATTACTGAAGGCAGATTTACAAAGAAAAAAAGGGTTTGAGGGTTTAATTTCAATTTATAAATATAACGGTGTTATTCGGAAAATAATTGAGAAAATAAAGTATGAACATATGGATGACTGTATAAAAGAAATGGCAGAATTAATGGTCCTGAATTTAAAATTAAACTATCCGACAACTCTAAAATACTGGCAAAAAGAGAAATTTTGCTTAGTTCCAATTCCTTTGTCGATAGAAAGAGAAAGGTGGCGAGGTTTTAATCAGGCGGCAGAATTAGCAGAAGGTTTGGGAACAAAAATAGGATTGAGAATGGAAAAGAATGTCCTGTTGAGAAAAAAACATAGCATCAATCAGGCCAATATTAAAAATTATCAACAAAGGTACAAAAATGTAAAAAATAATTTTGAAATATTAAAAAAAGGGGAAAAAATACCCAGTAAGATAATTTTTGTAGATGATGTAATTACCAGCGGGGCAACTATGACTGAGGCACTGAAGACCTGGAAGAAGGTTGAGCCTCAGCTTCAGGGTTGGGGTTTAAGTCTGGCTGGGCTTCGGAGGAGATAAGACGTTCTTTTTTAATTTCATCGGCATTTTTTAGAAGTTCAGCAGAATCATTGAGATTATATGGTGATTCAATAGGGGTGAGAGAACTTAAATAAAAATTTTCAACAAAGAGTCCATTTGGGGTAAGAGATTCACGGAGCTCACTTTTTATTTCATCTTCGATTAGATTGCGATCAGTAGAGAGGGCCTTGGCGAGGGTGTGATTTGTTAATACTTTACGAATACGACTACGGGTAACTGGACGAACCACTTTAGAAATAAAATTTTCTCCAATGTTTTGCCAAATCTCAGGCAGTCTTTCTGTGTCGAGTTTAATCAGTACAGTTGCTTCAACAGAAACAAAGTTATTATCGGCAGTAACAGCATGAATAACTTCATCACCCATAATTTCTTTATTATCTTTGAGATAAATATCTTTGGAAATAGTGTATTCGATTAACTGAGCATTAAATAATTTAACTCGATGAATGATAGGTAATTTAAAATGCATTCCAGGATACCAGACATTTTTCAGAACTCCACGAAAAATGTCATAAATACAACCGACATGTCCGGGAGGAATGGTTACAATAAAACCGCCAACAATCTCGTCAACAAAAAGTGATACTAAAAGATTATCAATAGAAGCCATAGAATGGATTATACACTAAAAGCCGTGGCCAAGGCCATGAGCTCTTTTTCTGGTTCAGTTGACTTGATAACGCCAGAGGCAATTAAAACTCCTTTAGCACCTAATTTAAGCCCGGTAGCAATATCTTCGGGACGGCGAATGCCAGCACCGATAAGTAAGGGACGAGTATGAAGGAATTGAGAAAAATTTTTTATTTGTTGTGGGCATTCACTAGCTACAGAAAGTTGGGGATTACCAATAAATTTTTTGGGTTCATAGGCAAAAAAAGTGGCCGGTAATTTATTGGCCCATCTTTCCAATTGACCGAAACTTTGTAAACATAGAACAGAATCAAAGTCGCTTGGCCAAGATTTAAACATCTGTTTAAGGGTACCGGGACTAAGACGATGTTCAGAATGGTTGAGAAGCGAACCTTTTATGCCTAAACTTTTTGCATGAAGTGGGGAAATAAAGCCAGTGTGGGATCCTTCAAAATAAGGATCAACATGTTGAAGATAAACATCGATACCTACTTTTTCTTTGATATTAAGAGCATCAAGTGCGGAAACTACGGGGATAATTTGGACACCAGTTTTGGCCATAACCCGTTTGGCTATAAGAGCAATAGTCAGGGCTTGATTACTGAAGGTTTGAGAATAAATTTTATTATTTAAGAGAATCATTTAAAGAGTATTTTGAAACAACTTGATCAATGCCACTTTTGAGAGTTGTCAGTACATCATTTTGACTAGAATTGTTGTTATTTAGGGAGTTTATGGCGTCCTTGAAATATTGACTTAATTCGGTATTTAGACCTTCGTCGTGAGTAAAAGAAGAGAGATAACCACTTTGAGCAAAATCAGCAGTGTCGGTAAATATTTTCAATCGGGAATCATCTTTTAAACTTTGGGCCATGGAAATCCGGGGATAAATTTCTCCAAAATCACGGCCGGTTTGGCGAGCAGCTGAATAAAATTTTTCTAAAGATTCACGACTGGACAAAAATTCAAGAAATTTCCAAGCTTCGGCTTGATGAGGGCTATTAACATTGACACCTTCGACCCAATATGTAGCCCAATGAATATTGGTTAAATAAGCGGCAGAACCGTTGTTGGCGCTATCTAAAGTGGGCATTTGAGGAACTGGGGCAATAGCATAATTTAGATTGGGATTTAATTGGGCAAAATCAAATACCCGCCAAGAAGGTCCGAAATAAAAAGCTAGTTTACCCTGAGAAAAGAGTTTGGTTGATGGAAGTAAATCTTCATTCCAGGTTCTAAAATCATTGCGGAAGCCAGTATAAAAATTTAATACTTCAATAATTTTTTTGTCGTTGTCATCTTTGTTTTTAGCATCGATGGTAGCACCATTTTGACGAAGAAGAAGACCGATAATATCACTCCAATGATCAATATTGTCGGTAGTGCCCATGGCAATACCGGCAATTTGAATATTTCCCTGATCGTCGCGAACGGTTAATTTTGAAACTAATTCTTTTAAATCCAACCAAGATTTGGGCAATTCAACGCCGGCATTTTTTATCAAATCTTGATTGTAATATAAGACTAGTGCGTCATACATTAGGGGAATTGCATAATAATTACCGCCTATTTTAAGGTCACGGGAATAAACTTTATAAAAATCTTTATCTAAAGAGATACTATTTGCAATAGTGGCAGGAACCGGGGTTAAATAATCCTTAAACATTGGTATCCAGGAAGAATGTATTCTGAAAATATCAGGAATCTCAGTTGCACCGGGATTTTTACCCAAGCGTCCGGCTAAACGACTCCGATAATTTTCTTTACTACTTTTTTCGTAATTTATTTTAATATTGGGATTTTGAGCTTCAAAGTCGGCGATCAAGCCCCCCACGATACTCTCGTCTTCCCAAAGTCCCCAATAATTTAAAGTTACTGGCTCTTTGGGGGTTTTTTTGGCAATGACAAACTTGTAAAGAATAAATCCCAGCAACAAAACTATTAAAGTACCTAAAATGTAGGGCAAAAAATTCTTTTTAGCTTTGGGGGGAGTTAAAGGTGCAGATACTGCAGGCTCCGGTTGAGAGGAGACAGGTTGAGGACTTTCCTGAATAATAACCTGCCGAGAAGGCAGGGGTGAGTTAAATTGAGTATCATCCACACACTATTATAACTAGTCTTTGAGAGAAAATTGAAGTAGAATTCACAAATGAGTTCCGTAGTAATGGCTTTTATTGCCTCTTTGGTAATTAGCATGTTTTCTTTATTGGGTCTTCTTTTTTTTAAATTCAAAAAAATAATTAAAAATGAAGAACTATTATTTTTGGTGGGAATAGCCGTTGGCGCGTTGCTGGGTGATACTTTTTTACATCTAATTCCAGAGGCGTGGAATAATATCAACGATAAAACTGGTCTGTGGATAATTGTGGGAATGATGTTATTTTTTATTCTAGAAAAAATAATTAAATGGCATCATTGTCATGAACCAGATTGCGATGAAAAAGAAAATATTGCTGGGATTAGCATTTTTGCAGATTCATTACACAATTTGGTTGACGGATTGATTATTGGAGCCAGTTTTTTAACAAGTACGACTCTCGGAATAAGCACCAGTTTGGCAATTTTAATGCACGAAATTCCTCAAGAAATAGGCGATTTTGCTATTTTAATTCATAGTGGTTGGCCGGTAAAAAAGGCAGCTATAGTAAATTTACTGTCGGCTTTTGTATCATTTATTGGAGTACTTTTGGCGGTTATATTTAAAGAAAAATTGGTGTTTATGAATGAATTATTGTTGATAGCCGCAGGTGGCTTCATTTACTTAGCAAGCTCAGACTTGATTCCGGAATTACATCATCATGAAAATAATTTTAATAAAGTAATATCACAATTGATAAGTATTAGCGTGGGCATCGGAATAATGTATTTTTTGCTATGATTAAAGCATGAAAGTCCGAGTTTATACTGATGGTGGAGCTAGAGGTAATCCAGGTGTAGCTGGTTATGGAGTCTATATTGAAAATGATAAAGGTGAAGAGATATATAAAGAAAGTCGTTTTTTAGGAATTAAAACCAACAACGAGGCTGAGTATTTTGGATTAATTGCAGCTTTAAGCTGGATGACAGAAAACAATATTAAGGAGGCGGAAATTAATTCCGATTCTCAATTGTTGGTTAGGCAAATGAAGGGTTTGTATAAGGTAAAGGCAGAACATTTGAAAAATTTATGGAAAAAATCCCAAGAGTTGTGCCAAGGAAAACAGATAGTTTTTAAAGAAATTCCCCGAGAAAATAATAAAAAAGCCGATATATTGGCTAATTTAGCGATGGATTGTAAAAAATGAAGAAAAAAATTATTTACAGTGCGCTTGCAATTTTAATAGTTGCAACAATTTTATTTATATCGCCGTTGATTGTGGCTTTTGGAAAGAGTGGTAAGGGTGTAACCGTTTTAGGGAAAGATTACGGATTGTTGAGTAAAAAGCAGATTGAAGAAAAACTGACAAAGGATTTTATTTTAGAAGGAAATTTATATTTAATACAAAATGAAAGAAAAATTACCATAAATACCGCCTCATTTTCAGCTCAAATCAATCAAGACCGAACTGCTTCTAACTTACTGTTTAGGAGGTTAAAAAAAGGTGTTGGACAATATATTGAAGCTTTTTATAAAAATAAAGATTTTTCTCTTGAAA
>JAGOPG010000022.1:0-6637 GCA_017992115.1 Candidatus Shapirobacteria bacterium
GAGAAAATTATTGAGGCGGCGGAGAGGTTTTCACCTGCAATTATCGCCGAGTATCTTTTAATTTTATCTAGAAAATATAATGAGTTTTATGCTAAAAACAGAATAATTGGAGAAAGTGAGGAAAAGCAAAGATTATTTTTAACCATAACTACAGCTAATATTTTAAAAAAAGGTTTATTTCTTTTGGGTATAGAGACTTTAGAAAAGATGTAATTACTTTTTAAATATTCTTTTGTAAATTTCGCTGTAGTGGGAAACAGGGATAAACTTGATATCTTTTTTTACTTCTTTTGGAATCTCTACCAGTGATTTTTTATTTTCAAAAGGAATGAAAATAGTTTTTAATCCGGCTCGGTGGGCGGCGATAGATTTTTCTTTGAGACCACCTATTTCAAGAACATTACCTCGGAGAGTAATTTCTCCAGTCATTCCAATATCACGAGGAATAGCTTCATTTTTAAGTGCTGATATAAGGGCGGTAGTAATGGTTACCCCAGCAGATGGACCATCTTTTGGAGTGGCTCCCTCGGGAACATGAATGTGAATATCAATTTTGTGAAAATCGCTTTTAATTCCCCAATTATTTGCCTGTGAGCGAACAAAAGAAATAGCAGCTTGAGCACTTTCCTTCATAACAGATCCGAGTTTTCCAGTCAATATTAATTGGCCTTTTCCGGGCATAATATTGACTTCGATAAAAAGAATATCTCCGCCGACTGAGGTCCAAGCAAGACCCGTGGAAACCCCAATTTCATCTTTTTTCCCTTTGAGCTGAGAAGAAAATTTTTCTGGACCAAGATACTTTTCAAGTAAGGTTTTATTATTTAAATTTATTTCTTTGGTTTTACTGGTAACAACTTTTTTGGCAACCTTACGAAAAAGTGAGGCTATAACCCTATCTAATGAACGTACCCCAGCCTCTCGAGTATATTTGTCGATTAAGAAGCGGAGAGTACTTTCATCTAAAGGAGTAATTTGCTTAGCTGAAAGTCCATTGGCTTCTAATTGTTTTTTGACCAAATAGTTTTTTGCAATATGAAATTTTTCCTCTTCGGTGTATCCAGAAAAATTTATTATTTCTAACCGATCACGAAGTGCGTAAGGTATAGTTGAAGCATTGTTTCCGGTTAGAATGAAAAAAACCTTAGAAAGATCTAAAGGAAAATCAAGATAATGGTCAGTAAAACTGTTGTTTTGTTCTGGATCAAGAGCTTCTAAAAGTGCGGCCGAAGGATCACCACGATAATCAGAACCAATTTTATCAACTTCATCAAGCATAAAAACAGGATCCATTGATTTCGCATCCTTAATTCCGTTAACAATTCGGCCGGGCATGGCACCAACATATGTGCGGCGATGACCACGAATTTCAGCTTCATCGCGAATACCACCTAAAGATGCACGAATAAATTCACGACCTAAGGCATGGGCAATAGATTTACCGAGAGAAGTCTTACCTACTCCTGGAGGGCCAATAAAACAGAGAATGTTTGTGGTGGGAGCCTGATTTTTTTGCTGATTTTTGAGCTTAATTACAGCCAAATATTCTAAAATCCTTTCTTTAATATCTTTTAAACCGTAATGGTCACGATTGAGAATGGCTTCCGCTTTTTTGAGAGAAATCGCTGAGCTTGAATATTTTCCCCATGGTAATTCGATGACATTTTCCAAATAGGTACGGATATAACTAGACTCAGGGGCCATTGAGCCCATTTCTTGAAGACGATCATTTTCCTTAAGAAGTTTCTTTTTAATTGCGGGAGGGATTTTGGCAGCTTTAAGCTTTTTTTCCAATTCATCACCGTCTTCACCACCCTGACCTAATTTTTTTAATTCTTTTTCAATTTGGTGTTTGCGTTCCTCTAAAACACTACGCTTCATGGCACTGTTAAATTTCTGTTGAGTTTTCTCTTCGATACTGCGTTCAATATCTGCAACTTTCATTTCTTCTATCAAAAGTTCTGTAACTTTGGTTAAGCGCTGCGATACGGAAAGCGTTTCTAAAAGTCCCTGTTTTACTGATAAGTTTGTATTTAAAGTAAATGAAACTTGATCAGCTAAATCAGAGGAAGAAACTCCGGTTGATAACTGCATCATTGCCGGAAGATCAAATTGTCTACCCAGGGCAAATGCTTTTTTAAGTTGAGACAATAGGGCTTCGGCGGATTGCTGGATGGTAGTTACGGATTCGGCTATAACAGGTAATTCTTCGTACTCAGCTAAAATAAATGGATTAGTATCGACAAATTTCGTAATTCTGATTCTAGAAAGGCCGCGAACGATGGCATGTATACTGCCATCTGTCTGAAGGATATGCTCAATTTTGGCAATAACTCCAACTTGATAAATATCTGTAAATAAAGGTTTGTCGGTATTGGGCGATTTTTGAGCGGTGATAATTACCAACCGATCATGCTTGTCATAGGCTTCTAATAATGAATTACTTGATTCTTTGCGACCAAAAAAAAGAGAGGTTTCCACCGAAGGAAATAAAACCACATTACGCAACGGAATTAGGGGCAATACTTTTTTCATGATTAGCAGTCTACCATTTTTACTGCTAAGTGTCAAAAGGATATTTATGCGCTAAAATATAGCTATCTATGGACAATAAACAAAAATATGGTCGAGTATTGATTTTGGGGAGACCAAATACTGGTAAAAGTACTTTTTTAAATGCAGCTATGTCGCAAAAAGTAGCGATTACCTCTCACCTACCCCAAACTACCCGAAAAAACATTAAAGCTGTTTATAGTGACGATAGAGGGAAAATTTTGTTTATAGACACTCCAGGTTTATTGGCAAAAGTAACGGATTTAATGGGTAAAAAGGTAAATATGGAAGTATCTAAAAATATTAACCATGCTCAGGTAATTATTATGATGGTGGATATTTCCCGGCCAAAAAATGAAGAAGAAAATAAAGCTTTGGGTATAGTGCGAAAAATGAAGGCTAAAAAAATATTGGTTTACAATAAAATCGATAGAGCAAAAGGAAGTAAAGATCATTTGGCAGAATATAATTATTTGGAAGAAGAATTTGATAAAACGGTGGCTATTTCAGCCATAAAAGAGAAAGGGGTAAAAAGTGTAATTGGAGCAATTTTTGAATTATTACCAACAAAAACAAGTAAAGAAGTAAAAGAAGAAATTGATAGTCTAGTAGCTTCCAACAGGCCAGTAATAAGTATGGATTCAAATGAATTTGTAAGTGAAATAATCCGAGAGAAAGCCTATTTATGTTTGCGTGACGAAATTCCTTATACCGTACAAGTAGAAGTTACTAAAATAAAAGACAAGAAAAAATTAATCTATATATCGGCTTTTATCTATACATCCAATGATCGATATAAAAAAATTATTATTGGAAAAAATGGACAAAAAATTAAAGAGCTTGGTCAGATGGCAAGAAAAGAATTAGAATTGATGAGTCAAAGGAAAATATATTTGGATTTGAAGGTAAAAACTGACACACATTGGATGGAAAGGGTGTGAATTGACCAACGAATTATTTTCATTTACAATTAATTGTTAGTGGTTTTATTTTTATATGACAAAACAAAAAAATAAAAAATGGTTAATGGCAGGAGTATTGGGTACTTTAGCTGGTGCAGTTGGCGGTTTATTATTGGCTCCACAAAGCGGGAAAAAAACTCGTCAACAAATTGCAAATTTAAACGCAGATTTATCTTTAAAAACTAAGGATAAGGCTTCAGAAACTGAAAAAGTAGTCAAGGATGTTTTTGGTAAATATAGTAACGAGGGTAAAACTAAATATGTTGAAATTAAAAAAGCAGTTGTCTCAAAAGTAGCTGCTGTCAAAACTGCCAGTGGAAAGATTGATAAAAATAAATATGGACAATTAGTCGATGAAGTATTGGTTTCTTTTAAAAATGATTTAAAAAGTAATAAAAATACAATCAGCAAATTATCTGAATATTTAAAAAAAGACTGGGATAAAATTAAAGAGTCCCTTAGCTGATTTTACTTATCAAATCATTTAGTTTTTTTATACTATCGGTATCGATGATGGAGACCGATAATTTGGCACCTAGTTCTTTTTCAATTTTTGGAATTTCTTTAGAATCGACTATATCTGATTTGGTCAGTATTAGAATTTCTGGTTTATTGGCTAATTGAGTAGAATAAGATGTTAGCTCACTTCTGACTGTATCATAAGCTTTTTTTAGGTCAGGATTATCGAAAGCAAGACAATGAATCAATACTTTAGTCCTTTCAATATGTTTTAAAAATTTGACACCTAGTCCTTTTCCAAAGCCGGCACCTTCTATTAGCCCCGGTATATCGGCAATTATTTTACCTCCCCTGCTAACTCCTAAATTGGGTTCAAGAGTAGTAAAAGCATAATTGGCTACTTTCGCATTGGCTGAAGTTAATTCATTTAACAGACTACTCTTGCCGGCATTTGGTAAACCGATTAAGCCAATATCAGCAATAAGTTTGAGTTGCAAAAAAAGGTTTTTTTGTTCGACTTTTTGACCGGTTTGAAATTCTTTAGGAGTTTGGTTGGTAGAAGAACGAAAATGCCAATTACCCCAACCGCCTCGACCTCCTTTGGCGGCTAAATATGTTTCTCCCA
This sequence comes from Candidatus Shapirobacteria bacterium, assembly GCA_017992115.1. Taxonomy (GTDB): domain Bacteria; phylum Patescibacteriota; class Microgenomatia; order UBA12405; family UBA12405; genus UBA12158. The sequence goes on from JAGOPG010000022.1 coordinate 4,600, forward strand.
CTTGGGTTAATTCATGACTAGTGCCATTGTCATAATTAATTATTGTGCCGATAGGAACATCTAAAATTAAATCCTTGCCTTTTTTACCACTACGATTATTTGGACCACCTTTTTGGCCATCTTGAGCAGAGAATTTTTTTGAATAACGAAATTGGGCCAGACGGCTGATATCAGACACTGCTTTAAAATAAAGATCACCACCATCACCACCACGACCACCATCAGGACCACCCTTGGGGCGTGAACCATCAGAATAAAAATGAACTAAACCAGATCCACCGTTTCCGGCCTTGGCAATTATAGAGACTTCGTCAATAAGCATTACCTATTTTATCGCATCCAAATATTCTCGTTTTTGTCTAAAGCCAATTAAAGTATCTATTAATCTACCCTCTTTAAAAATCAAAACGCAAGGAATCGAAGAAATGTTGAATTTTGAGGCTAAATCTGAATTTTCATCAACGTTTACTCTGGCAACTTTTAAATCTTTGATTTCAGCTTCAATTTCATCAATTATTGGTGAAAGCATGGTGCAGGGGCCACACCATGGAGCCCAAAAATCAACGAGTGCTGTACCAGAAAAATTAATGATTTCCCGATCAAAATTTGAGTTGTCTAAGTTTGTGGCCATATTTTTAATCTTTCTTTTTTATTAATTTAGCAGTATAGACAATACTTTTAAGGGTACCGTCAGTACTTTCAATTTGAGTTAAACCAGACATGGTGACGTACTGGGCTAAATAGTCGGAAAGGGCAACTTTTAGCTCTTTAATTTGAGCTTGATAATCTTTTATTTTTTCTACAAGTTCAACTGATTCTGGCTGTTTTAGAACTTTTTGCTTAGCCAGGTTTTTAAGTTTGGCAAATTTAGAAGCTTCGTTTGCTGAATCGGTATATTCCTTATTATTATCCAGGATTGAATTAAGCATTTCTTGATTCGTTCTTAATTCCTTCGTTAGAACCCCAAGACGATCGTCGTGGCTTTTTACCAGAGACTCTATATTGAGAAGATTATTTGCAGCGTTTGTTGAAGTAGGCATACCGTTTTACTTTAGCAACTAGTAATCGCAGATTCAAGTGATAAAAGTCCGTCAATGTCGGTCAGGCTGACTATTTGTTGACGAAGCTTTTTGGCATTTGGGTGGCCAGAAATATAGAATAAAAAGTGACGACGAAGAGAATCGAAGCGTCGAGATGGAAAAATGTTTTCAAAATTTTTGGCATGCAAAAGCATAGCTTCATATTTTTCTTTAAAATTGGCTTTTTTATCAATAAATAACCAAGGATTTCCCATAGCGGCTCGACCAATAAGAACGCCATTGACACCATATTTTTGACAATATTGGAGAGCTTGAGAATGACTGGTGACATCTCCGTTTCCAAAAAAGGGGGTTTTATATTTATGGGCAATTTCGACGCATTTCGAAATTGCTTCCCAGTCTGCATGGCCAGTATAAGCTTGTTTAAGGGTGCGTCCGTGGAGTGTTAAAAAATCTAAATTATGTTCTAGTAAAAATGGTATCCATGTTTGACTAGAATCAGAATCAATTCCTAAACGAGTTTTGACGGAAACAGTAGGAATTATTTTTTTATTAATATTTTGTAGAGACGCGATTAATCGCGTCTCTACACCTGAATACCTTTGATTTCTTTTAATAGCTTTTAAAACTTTTTCTTTTAATCTTAAATCTTTTAATGAAATTTTATTTTGAGAGAAATCCATAACCGCTCGCTGAACTTGTTTAATAATTTGAGATGCCAACTGAGGTTTTTCTATTAAAGAAGCACCTGAACCGTGTTGAGTGACGGTTTTTGCAGGACAACCAAAATTAATATCTACACCATCAAAACCAAGATGACACAAAATTACCGCAGCGATATAAAAAGAATGAGGATCTTTACCAAATAATTGCCCAACTATAGGATGTTCTATTGAAGAGTACAAAAGAGTATCATAAAGTTTTACCGCATTGTGAGCTAAACCTTCGGCGCTGACAAATTCAGTAAAAATAATATCTGGTTTGGCAATTTGGCATTG
>JAGOPG010000022.1:6737-8676 GCA_017992115.1 Candidatus Shapirobacteria bacterium
GCCCAACTATAGGATGTTCTATTGAAGAGTACAAAAGAGTATCATAAAGTTTTACCGCATTGTGAGCTAAACCTTCGGCGCTGACAAATTCAGTAAAAATAATATCTGGTTTGGCAATTTGGCATTGGGTAAGTCGAAAAGCAGCATCAGTAATTCCATCCATGGGTGAAAGAGCAATAGGGCTGGATGTATTGACCAATTTCTTTAAAGAAGTCATTTATTTTTCTTATTTCTTCTAGCAAACTTAGCTCCAACACGGGCATGATGGGTTCGAGAATCATACACTGACTGACGAGAGTGTTGTGTATTTTTTGGAAATTGTTTTTTTGTTTTTTGGTCAACTCTCTTAAAATAAGTTTTGTTTTTGTCCTCTCTTTCTCGACGCTCAGGATGACGGTTGAGAGCGTCCTCGTGACGAGCTTGGCCTTCGGGAGTTAAAAAAGGGTCAGGTTCAGAATAATCAACAATAATAGATAGGTCACCAAGTCGGTAATTATGTAATTTTTCTTTGGCGGCAATGGCAGAGTCTAAATTTTCAAATTCCACAAAACCTAGACCTCGACTTTTTCCCCAACGGTTGTGCATAATTTTTAGAGAAATTACTTTACCAAAAGGCACAAAAAGTGAAAGAAGCTCTCCTTCAGTAAAGCGAAAAGGGATTGAGCCTACAAATAATCTTTTGCTAACAGGGCGATTTTTTTCCATATGAGTATTATATAATAAAAGGTGTTTAAATTTGAAAAATACATATTAGGAGAGTTGGCAACTAATTGTTATTTGTTGTGGGATGAAAACAGCAAAGAGGCAGTAGTGATTGATGTTGCCGACGAGGGTAATTTTATTGCTGATGAAATTGCAAAAAGAGGTCTAAAACTTAAATATATTTTGTCAACACATGGTCATTTTGACCATAACTTAGGAGCTTTAGACTTAAAATTAGTTTATTCAGTCCCCTTTTGTGCCAGTGAAAAAGATTTTTTTCTACTAGAGCAGCAACAAGAAAGTGCAAATCATTTTCTAGAGCAAAAAGTTCATGTCCCGAACTTTAAAAAAATCGATATTAATTTAGACAAAAAAAAGGAATTATTTTTGGGAGAGAGCAAAATAAAAATTATCCAAACTCCTGGTCATACCCCTGGCGGGTTGTCGTTTTTAGCAGACAATTATCTCTTTGATGGTGATTTAATTTTTGCAGATGGAATGAGAGGCGATAGTCGACATAGTTACAGTTCAAACCGAGATATTTTTAGAAGTATTTGTAATATTTTAGAACTACCTGAAAATGTAGAGATATTGCCGGGACACGGAGAAACAACTGATATTGCTAGTGCAAAACAGTTTTTTAATTGCCAGTATTGCGAATGGAATTGATGGTCTCTTCAAAATTTTGAAGATTGTCTTGTTTGAGAGAGTCTAGTAATTCGATGACAGAATCCTCAAAATAAGATTTGAGGATAGCGGCTTGTTTTTCGTCAAGTTTCAATTCACCGATCAATTCATCAATTGTTTTCATGGTGAATTATAACCTTTTGAGATAAAATAGGGAAACTCTACCCCGTCGTCCCGCCTCATCGGCGGGTTGCCGAAGAGGCAACTAATGGTAAAATTTGTAATGTGGTTCACTTATGTACTTAAAAGTGAAAAAAATGGCAGATTTTATACTGGTTATACGAGTAACATTGACAATAGAATTAAAGAACATAATTCTTTAAATGGAAGTGTGTATACCTCAAAAAATGCACCTTATACTTTGCTGTTTTTCGAAGCCTTTAGAGATAAGAGGGATGCAACCAAAGCAGAAAAATTTTGGAAAAGTGGTTATGGTAGAGAAGTGTTGAAGGATAAGATAAAATATAGCCTAGAGACCGGATGATACCCCGTCGTCTAATGGTAGGACATTGCGCTCTGAACGCAAGAATTGTGGTTCGAATCCATGCGG
>JAGOPG010000022.1:8776-9024 GCA_017992115.1 Candidatus Shapirobacteria bacterium
GGTAACAACGAGGACGAGATTATTATTCGTCGTCCCGCCTCATCGGCGGGTTGCCGAAGAGGCAACTAATGGTAGGACATTGCGCTCTGAACGCAAGAATTGTGGTTCGAATCCATGCGGGGTAACAACGAGGACGAGATTATTATTCGTCGTCCCGCCTCATCGGCGGGTTGCCGAAGAGGCAACTAATGGTAGGACATTGCGCTCTGAACGCAAGAATTGTGGTTCGAATCCATGCGGGGTAACAG
>JAGOPG010000023.1 GCA_017992115.1 Candidatus Shapirobacteria bacterium
ACAACTTAACCCATCTTTCTATGGGTCAAATTCTTCGTGACGAAATTGCCAATGGTAGCGGTTTTGGCGACGAAGCCAAATCATACATTGATAATGGTAAACTGGTTCCCGATGATTTGATTTTTGACATCTTAATTTCAAAATTAAAGGCTATCAATAATCAGGATTTTATCATCGACGGTTTCCCTCGAGTTTTAAATCAAGGTAGATATATCGAATATTATTTAAAGAAAAATAATTTACCATTTTCCATGTTGATTCATTTAAGCGTTACTTTTGAAGAAATATCAGCTCGTCGAGCAAAATTGGGAGCTGAATTTCAAGATGCAGACCGAACCGATAATACTCCGGAGGCCATCGCTTCCCGTCAACAATTTTATGATGATGGCATCGCTCCCATTCGTGAATATTTTGAATCCAAAGGACTTTTTGTTGATATTGACGGCAATCGCCCCATCGAACCAATTTTTGAAGACATTGTTAAAAAAATTGAAATATTATTAATTAAAAATAAATGAAAGAACCACAAGTAAAAGGTACTGTTACTGAAGTTTTACCAGATCAGTTATTTCGGGTAAAACTCGAAGATGGTCGTCAGATTGTCTGTTATTTAGCGGGCAAATTAAAGATGAACCATATCCGCTGTTTGCCCGGAGACACCGTTTCAATTGTCTTGTCTCCAGATGGCAACAAAGGTCGCATCGTTTACCGAGGTTAAAAAGTCAATTTGCCCTTTGAATTTTGTTATCCTTTAGGGTAAAATACCAAAGTTCATATTCTATGAAAGTCAAATCGAGCATAAAACGTCGTTGTAAAAATTGTAAAGTGGTTATCCGCCGGGGTGTTCGACGTGTTATTTGTTCCACAAAAAGGCATACTCAAAAGCAAGGCTAAATATGAGAATCGCAGGTATCGAAATCCCAGATCATGAAAGAGCCCAGGTGGCTTTAACTCGTTTTTACGGTATTGGTCCTAAAAATGTCATACTTTTAGCCAAAAAGGCTAATATTTCTCTTGATACTAGAATTAAAGATCTTACCCGTGATGAAATCGGTAGCTTGATGAAAGCGCTTGAAGATTTTAAAACTGAAGGTGATCTTAAACGCGAAATCCGCGAAAATATTGACCGCCTCAAAGCAATTAAAAGTTATCGCGGTATCCGCCACATTGTTTCTCTCCCCGTTCGTGGCCAAAGGACTAAATCCAATGCCCGTACCCGCAAAGGTAAAAAGAAAACAGTTGGCTCTCTTACCAAGGAAGCTTGGGCAAAAATTGAAACACAGCAAAAAACTGCTGCTACTGAAAAATAATCTATGGCTACTACTACAACAAAAAAAGAAAATAAAAAAGTTTATAAAAGCATTTCTGATGCTCGACTTTACGTCCAATCAACTTTCAACAACACCATAGTTACCGTTGCTGATGACAAAGGCAATACTTTGTCTTGGTCCAGCTCAGGTCAATGTGGATTTAAAGGTTCCCGAAAATCTACCCCTTTTGCCGCAACCACTGCTCTTGAAAAAGCTTTGGAGGCTGCTCGCCCCTATGGTATTAAAAAATTATCAGTTTACCTTAAAGGTCCTGGTACTGGACGTGATGCCACTTTGAGATATCTTCGTAGCAAACGGGATTTCGAAGTAGAAATGATTGCCGACGTTACTCCTTTACCTCACAACGGCCCTCGCCCTCCAAAGGCTCGTCGTATTTAATCTATGAAAACAACCTCGGATAAAAAATGTCGTCTCTGTCGTGCTGAAGGCGTTAAGCTTTATCTTAAAGGCACTCGTTGTTTTTCTTCAAAATGCCCTTTTGAAAAAAAAGGCGGACTTAAACCCGGAATGCATTCCCAAAAGAGAGCCAAAAAACCTACTGATTACGGTATCCAACTTCGTGCCAAACAAAAAGCCAAAAGATTATACAATGTTTCTGAAACCCAATTCAAAAACTACTATTTAACCGCCAAAAAACTCAAAGGTTTAGTTGGTGACAACCTGATGCTTTTATTGGAAAGTCGTCTTGATAATTTAGTCTATCTTGCCGGTTTCTCAACAACTAGAGCTCATGCCCGTCAATTAGTTTCTCATAAAAATATTCTAGTAAACGGAAAAGTCTTAAACGTCGCTTCTTATTCTGTTAAAGTCGGTGACGAAATAATTTTAGACCCTAAAATTGCCTCAAAAATTGGCGATACTCTAAGATTTGCCGACAAAGATTTCAAAGCTCCGGAATGGCTTGATGTTAATTCTGCCAAACATTCCGCCAAACTTATTGCACTTCCCATCATCGATCAAAATCAAAACGGGATCGATGTTAACTTAATTATTGAATATTATTCAAGGTAAAAAGGAGACCTAAAATGATTGACACCAGTCGTTTTCATATTAAAACCATTAAAGAGTCTGCCAGCTACGGCAAATATGAACTCAGTCCTCTAGTCGGGGGCTTAGGTCATACCTTAGGCAATTCTCTTCGCCGTATTCTATTAATTACTATCCCGGGAGCCGCTATTACTCGAGTCAGAATCGATGGCGCTACTCATCTTTTTACTTCTCTTCCCGGAATAAAAGAAGATTTAATCGAAATTTCTTTAAATCTCAAAAAAATTAAGTTTAATTATACAAAAGAAGACCCTGTTACTTTAGTTTTAGACAAAAAAGGTAAGGGAGTTGTTACTGCCGGAGATATTGCCGACAGCACTGTGTGTAAAGTTGTTAATCCAGACCAAGTTATTGCCACTCTTACTGACGCCAAAGCCCATCTAAAAATGGAACTAACCGTCGAAAGGGGAGTCGGTTATACTTTAGCCCGTGAACAAAAAACCGATATTGTTGGAGAAATTATTCTCGATGCCACTTTTACTCCAGTTCTAAAAGCCAATTATACCGTTGAACCTACCCGTTTAGGTAAAAAAAGTAATTACGACAAACTCACCATGGAAATCTGGACTGACACTTCAGTTTCTCCTATGGATGCGTTAAAAACAGCTTCTAAAGATTTAATCAATGCCTTAAACCAAATAGTAGATACTCGTGAATTTGAAGATGAAGTCATTACTCTCGATTCCATGCCTATCAATCAAATGGCTGAAATTTCGGTTGAAGAAATCGAATTGCCTCTTCGAGTCACTAACGCTCTTAAAAAAGCTGGTTATCCTACTATTGACGTCCTTGTCAAAGCTGGCCGCCCTGATGTAAGTAAAGCCAAAAATGTCGGCGAAAAATCCCTCAAAGTTATAGATTCCTGGCTCAAAGAAAAAGGCTATTCTTGGAGTAAATAATCATGAGACATCGAGTATCCGGTCGTAAGTTAGGTAGAAACAGAAACCAGCGTCAGGCTCTTTTTCGCACCTTACTTAGAAGCCTTTTCACCCATGGGTCCATTGAAACTACCCAGGCCAAAGCAAAAGCTATTCTTCCCCAAGCAGAGAAAATGGCAGCCATGGCTGTTAAGGGTGATTTGATTTCTCGCCGGAAACTCTTTGCTGTATTTCAAGACAGAAATTTTGTTAATCAGGTGGTAGCTATTTTTTCTCAGACATTTCCCAATCAAAAACAAAATTTTACTAAACTCCAAAATATAAAAATTCGTCAAGGCGACAATGCCCTCATTGTCAAGCTGTCTTTTATTAAAGATTTAGATTACAAATCTTTACCCAAAAACGAAAGCATTCCATCACATCAAAAATTTATCAAAAAAACCGTTAAAAAATCAGACAAGAAAGTGACCAAAAGTCGATCTGCCCCTGTCAGAAAAAAGGAGTCTAAATGAAAACAAAAACATCGGTCTTAAAGGGAAATAACGTCAAACGTAATTGGGTTTTATATGATCTTTCAGGTAAAACATTAGGTCGTGCTGCCACTGAAATTGCTGCCATTTTAATGGGTAAAAATAAAACTACCTTTTCTTTTCATCGGGATGATGGTGATTATGTGGTGGCTATTAATGCCAAAGACCTCGTCTTTACCGGTAAAAAACTAAAACAAAAAATTTATTATCATCATACTGCTTATACTGGAAATCTCAAAGAAAGCTCCCTTAAAGACATGATGAATAAAGATCCCCGTAAGGTTATTACCTTAGCCGTTCGTGGCATGCTTCCCAAAAATAACCTCCGTGATAAACGTCTAACTCGTTTAAAAGTTTCTGTTGACAGCAATCATAAATTTGCTGATAAGTTTAAAAAATAATCTATGGCTCCTAAATCAACTTCCAAAAGTACCGCAGTTTATATTTACGCTCTTGGCCGTCGAAAATCTGCCGTCGCTACGGTTAAATTATTTAACCGAAAAGGGGAGTCTCTTATCAATGGTCGCAGTCCTGAAAACTATTTTCCTCTCACCTTTACTGAACTTAATCGGCCTTTTATTTTGACTAAAACTGAGGATAAATTTCATTTTACTGCCAAAATTATCGGTGGTGGTCGCAATGGCCAATTAGAAGCTCTTGTTTTAGCTCTATCTCGTGCATTAAGTAAAAAAGATGAAGCATATACCTCTACTCTTTCCCAAGCTGGTTTATTAACCGTTGATGCCCGTGTCCGGGAACGTCGTATGGTTGGAACTGGTGGTAAAGCGCGTAGAAAGAAACAGTCACCAAAGCGTTAAGCCTCTCCTATCTCTTTATTCATTTTTATCGAATCAAATTTCCGGATAGTTTTTATACTCTTCCTTAGTGCCCGATATCTTTTTTCGCTAACCTCAAAATTTTTCCCTATTTCAGATACAATTAAGATTTCATTAGTTTTATTTTGTTTCATAGTAGTTGTTTTCCAAAACTAACGCATATTTGATTAACGTCGACCAAGTCAAAACCTTTATGTTTAATCGCCGCTTCAATTGCCTCATTAACCGACTTTATATCTTTACCGTCCACACTCTGAGCTAGAGCGCTCGGGTTTACCGTTTTTATAAGTTCAAGAGGTAATACAGGCACACTCTCTACTCCTTTGGGAGTTGATTTAGTTTTTGCCCCTTTTGGGGTAGTTGGGCTACTTTGCCCTGTAGTTAGGGAATATAATTGGTTATTCGCCACAATAACGGTAATGTCTAAGTTAAGTCTGGCAGCAGCTATCAGATGGCTCAATCCTTCTCCATAAATTCCACCATCCCCACCAATAACGATAACCTCTAATTCTTTATTGGCCATTTTTATTCCTACTCCCGTGGGGATACTTCTTCCATGTAGGGAGTGAAATCCCCATCCTCTAATAAAATCAGCTATATTTCCAATACAGCCAATATCATAAACCAAAACGATTTTGTCCTGATCAATGTTTAATTTTGTCAATACATTTTGCAGGGCCCCTAAAATAATGTAATCATTACATCCGGGACACCAAGTAGGTTTAATTTCTGACAACCATTTAGTCATTCAAAGCCTCCATAATTTCTTCAACAAAAAATGGTCTACCATCATATTTTAATATTTTTTTATCAAAATTAACGTCCATTTTTGATTTCAAAAGCATTTCCAACTGAGCCATCGAATTATTTTCAATCAGTATTTTTTCTTTAAATGAATTAATAATTTTTTCTAAATTTTCTTCCAATGGCCACATCGATTTAACCTGTAACACCGAAAATTCTTCTTTATTTTTCATTCCCTTTAGTGCCTCCAAAACCGCTCCTTTAACCGATCCCCAACAGACAATTAATTTTTTTGCCTTTTCATTTCCAAAAAATTCTGCCTTGGGTAAATCCTTTTTTATTTTTTCTATTTTTTTCAATCTTTTATCTGCATTTTCTTTGGCAATATCAGCGCTTTCAGTCGAAAAGCCAGTAGCATCATGTTCATAACTATTATAAAGTTTTATTTTTTGTCCCTTTCCGGGAATTGGTTTTTTACTTTCTATAATTACACTTTTCTCCAAGGCAAAATCGTTTACATTACTACTCGATTCCGACAAATTTTTATCAGACAACAATATTACAGGTACATCATATTTATTGGCTAAATTTAGAGCATCTTTCGCTAACTCAAATGATTCTTTTGTGTCTCCCGGAGCCAATACAATCTTTGGAAATTCACCGTGACCACTATGAACCGCAAATAACAAGTCCCCCTGGCTTGTCCATGTTGGCATTCCTGTGGCTGGCCCCGGTCTTTGGGAAATATAAAAAACTACTCCAATTTCTGCCGCCCCTGCCAAACTAACACTTTCGGTCATTAAGGCAAAACCACCACCAGAAGTCCCGGTAGCGCTTCTACCTCCAGCCATGCTGTTACCACAGGCAATAGACGCCGCAGCAATTTCATCTTCCGGGTGGACAACCTTGATATTAAATTCATCTTGATTCTTTGCCAAAAAATGTAATACACCTGTAGCTGGTGTCATCGGATAAGCAGCATAAAGGTTTAGGCCAGCTTTATATAATCCCCATCCTACCGCCTCATTTCCATCAACTATTATTTTACTACTTACTACTTCACTACTTCCTTTCTTACTACTTACTATTTCACTAAAATTGTTTTCTCCATACTTAAATCCGCTCTCAAAAGCTCTTTGGTTATTCTCATTTTCCCCAAAGTGTTTTGATACAATTTTCAGGGACAATTTTTTATCTAAAGCAAATAAATAAACCAACAATCCCAAAGTAATTGTGTTGGCATAAATTCTTGATCCTAACTGTAAAGACATTTCATTTAATGGCAAATTGTTTTCTCCCTCGTTGTCGGTAAATATTAGTCCACCCTTTTTCATTTCTTTTTCATGCTCCTGCCAATGTCCTGCTGACAAAGAAATCAACACATCCAATTTTTGATAAACCCCAAAGACTTCACCTTTAGAAAAAGAAATTTGATAAGTATTATGTCCTCCTCTGACCAAGGATGGATATTCTGAATAATCTTTCAAGAAATATCCACTTTCATTTAAAATCTGAGTCAGCAATAATCCTGCCGACTTCACTCCTGCTCCGGCTGGCCCAGCAATTTTTACTGTCCAAACTTTTTCCATAATGTTTCTATTCTACTATAAATTTGTTTTTTATTTAAACCGTGTTACACTACTCTCTGTCTTGCTTTAGTGCCCGTATCACAGCCAAAAAGTGTGTTTTTATAATTGTGGGCCGTAAGCTCACAAATATATGTATCACAAAAATTTTTCGCGTAAACCACGGTGTTCTCGTCGTTTTGGTGCTTATATCAACCCTTCACTTTATGTAAAAAAGGCCGAGGAATTTACTAAAATTATCGAATCAAAACCTCTACATAACTTTGAAGATTTTCATTTTAATTCCCAACTATTGGCCAACATTAAAGCCAACTCTTTTTCAAAACCAACTCCTATTCAGGATAAATTGATCCCCAGTATTTTAGAAGGTCGAGATGTTTTAGGTGTTGCCAATACCGGCACCGGGAAAACCGCCGCTTTTGCTCTGCCTCTCATCGACGCTATCATCAAAAATCCTAGAAAAAAAATATTAATTTTAGCTCCTACTCGTGAATTGGCTCAGCAAATCAAAGATGATTTTCGTTCATTTACTCCCAGTCTTAAGGTGTATTTAGCCCTAGCTATTGGTGGTGCCTACATGGGGGAACAAATTATGAATATTCGCCGTGGACCCAATGTTATTATTGGCACTCCAGGGCGGGTTATGGATCTTGGACGCCGTCGGGTAATAAATTTTTTCGATTTTGATACCCTGGTTTTGGACGAAGTTGATCGTATGTTGGACATGGGTTTTGTGGCTGACATCAAATCCGTTGTTTCTCAAATTACCCAAAAACATCAAACTTTATTTTTTTCCGCCACAATTGATAAAAAAATCGAAGCTCTAATTGATACCTTTTTAGTTGACCCTGTTAAAGTTTCTGTCAAAACTGCTCCGACATCTTCTCATGTTGATCAAGATGTAATCAGGGTCGGGCGCCATCAAAAAGAAGAAGTTCTCTGTAGCCTTCTAAAAAAACCTGAATTTAAAAAGGTCTTAATTTTTGCCTCAACCAAAATGTACACCGAAAAACTTTACCTTTCCTTACAACAAAAAGGTTTTAAAGTTGGTTCTATTCATGGAGATAAGCGCCAAAATCAACGACTCTCCACCATTAAATCTTTTAAAAACGATAAACTAAATATTTTGGTGGCCACCGATGTCGCGGCAAGAGGACTCGATATCCATGATATTTCCCACGTTATAAACTACGATCAGCCAGCTACCTATGAAGATTACATTCATCGCATCGGTCGTACCGGTCGAGCCGATAAAAAGGGTTGTGCTCTAACTTTTATCGAACCTTAATTTATTTTTCAATTGATGTTATACTTTTTCCATGACAAAAATTACCAAAAAAACTACCACCCCAAAAGTGGTTAAAAAAACTCCGGTTATTTCCAAAAAAGAAAGTCCGATCTTGGTTGAATCCAAAAATAAAACCCGTAAAACTTGGCCCATTATTTTAATTCTCGCTCTAATTATTTTAGCCCTATTCATCAATAAATTTTGTGTTGTTGCCACTGTCAACGGTCAACCCATTTTCCGTCATACTTATTACCGCGAACTTGAAAAACTCGATAATAAGCAAACCTTAACTCAAAAAGCCAATGAAATTTTAGTTCTCCAGGAAGCAGCCAAACAAAAAATATCTATTAAAAAAGAAGAAATTGAAAGTCAAATTGCCACTATCGAAGCCCAATTAAAAGCCCAAAATCAGACTTTAGAGGCTGCCCTGGCATCACAAGGCTTAACCAAAGCTGAACTGGAAAGACAAATCGTAATTCAAAAATTAATTGAAAAGATGGCCAACGCTGAGGTAAAAATTACCGATGAAGATATTCAAGCCTATATCACGGAAAACAAAGAATACTTACCAACCAACACCAACACAGCAGAGGTAAAAGAAAGTATTCGTAAGCAGTTGGAGAACACCGCTCAAACCGAAGCTTTTGAAAAGTGGTTTACCGAGCTTCAAAAACGTTCAAATGTGGTCATCCGCTAAAAAAGCGTTTACTCTAATCGAGCTATTGGTTGTTGTCACTTTAATCGCCATACTTTCTATTGTCGT
>JAGOPG010000003.1 GCA_017992115.1 Candidatus Shapirobacteria bacterium
GGATTGGGGGCGAGTTGGAACGCTGAGGCAATGTTGATTGGAAGTACAACGCTTGATTCTGGGTGGAAAATGACACCATTCGTGAAAAATTACGATAAATTAGTGGATACTTTTGAAGATAAGGGCTTGGTGAGAGATCAAGATTTTTTTGTATGGAATTATGATTGGAGGAAACCTCTTTCTGAGATTGTGACTGATTTTAATAATTTTATTTACGGCTTAAATCTTGGTGAAAATGATAAATTATATTTAGTTGGTCATAGTTTAGGGGGAATGGTGGCTAGAATTTGGTCGCAAGATAATCCTTTAAAGGTGGAAAAGGTAATTAGTTTAGGAAGCCCGCATTATGGATCGGTTAAGGCGTATGAGGCTTGGAATGGGGTAAAGGTCAGTGATTCAGTAGATTTTTCCAGTATTGCTCTTAATATTTTTCTAAGATTAAAAAGTAGTAATGGAGAAAATAGTGTTAAGGTTTTACGTGAATTTGCGCCAATAGTTTTAGATTTAAATCCAACTTTTTCATTTTTAAGAAAAAATGGACAAGATTTAAAATCAACCAGTTTCAGTTATTATTTGGAATTGCAGAATCAAAATATTGCACCAATTTTAGGGAAATTAAAAACAGTTGATGGGGTGGGAGAAGAAACGAAATCTATTTTAAATTTAGGAGAGAGGTCTTTGTTTGATAAAGTATTACAAATTTGGGAGCAAGGACGTCCAATATCATCAGTAAATGATGTTGGTGATGGTACTGTCTTAAAAAAGAGTGCTTTGATCGGTGGAACTAGTGGTTCAGAATATCAATCAAAACATGGAGATTTGGTTGATAAATCGGTCGATTATATAATGAATGAATTTAATTTGGGAGTTTCCCCCACCTCAAGTATGATGAGAGCTTTTAGTTTGGAGAATGAACACAATTTACTTGTATTTTATAGTGATATTAATGGTACTTTACAAGTAAATTGTAGCGGTATAGAGAAGAGTGCAGTAGATGGTTTTGTGTGGTTTGAAAATGTTGATTCGAATAGCTGTAGAGTAAAAATGTTGGCCAGTGAGACTGGAAAATATCGATTACTAGCCGAAGGAGAAAAGACGATTGATTTAAATTTAGATCTGCAAAAAGATCAGGAACGGGAAATATCATTGAGTGGTGGTGACGGTTATTGGTTGGCTTTAGAGGAATATTCCAGTATTTTAGGTGCGAACAATATGGCCATAGGAGTGGCAAATAGAGATATATCCATGACTATCGATGAATATATACGCTTTCGTCAAGTTAATAAAAATATAAAATATGGAGAAGAGATTTTGACGGGAATGAGATATATTTTAAGCCAAAAAAGTTATTCTCAAATTGAGACAAATACGGCTATAAATAATGCTGCAAAATCAAAATCTTTAGTAGAAAGTAATTTACGACTATTTTCGAGAAGTGGGAAAACTCCAAGTATATATGCGGCTTCAACTTATGATTTAGCGGAAAATATGGTTAAATTTAAAGATTATTCTGGAGCTATTCTTGCTGACAAGTTATACAAAATAGTATGGAAATAAAGTGGCCGTTAAAGGGATCGAACCTTTGACCTTTCCAATGTGAATGGAATGCTCTACCACTGAGCCAAACGGCCGTAAAGCAATTATACTATGATAAACTTAACAATATGAAAACAAGACCTGCTTTTTCTTTCGGTGCGTTTATTCTTGAATTTGTCCAATCAATCGTTTTAGCCTTATCGGTTTTTGTCTTAGTTTATTTGTTTGTGGCTCAACCAAATCAAGTTAATGGTAGTTCAATGTACCCGAATTTTGTGGACAAAGAGTATTTATTGACTGACAAAATAAGTTATCAATTTGGCGAACCAAAACGGGGAGACGTAGTGGTTTTTAAAGCTCCTCCAACAGAACCTTGTGCAGAAGACGAGTGTGAATATATTAAAAGAATTATTGGAATGCCTGGAGATAGGGTAAAAGTAGAAGACGGCAAGGTCTATTTAAATGGATCTTTGTTGGTACAAGATTTTTTACCTTCTGAGGTAGTAACAGACCCTGGTTCATATTGCCAGGAAGGGATTGAAGTTTCAGTACCTGAGGGACAATATTTGGTTTTTGGAGATAATAGATCGCATTCTCGTGATGGAAGAGAGTTTGGTCCAATAAATAGAAACTTAATTTTAGGTAAGGCTTTTTTCCGTTATTGGCCTGTAGAAAAGTTAGGCTTAATTCCCACTGTCAGGTTGTAAATCTTTTTTGCAAACCTGTTTGTACAATTGTTGGAGTTGTTCAAAGCGTTGATCAACCGGTCCACGAAATTGAAAAGTTACTCTAGTATAGACGTTGGTTTGGGATATTTTAACTTGGGTCGTTTTGTTTTCAAAAATATTGGCCATATCTGAACCAATAGAATCTAAACGTGATTTTAGAAATTGAGGTAAATTTTCCTTGGTTATTGGAATTTGTCCCTCTTCAATTTTTTGACGCATACGACGACTTATTTCTTCGGTGCGTCGAACTGAGGCATTTTCTTTGAGAACTATTTTATAGGCCTCTATCATTAATCGGGTATCTAAAATGCCACTGAGGGCGCGTGCGTGTCCTTCAGTGATAAGCCCGCTCAGCAGTCCATCTTTTATAGCATCCGGAAGTTGGAGAAGCTTTAAAACATTAATTACATAGGGAACGCTCTTGCTTACCTTTTTGGCAATCTGGTGGTTGTCGAGAGCAAATTCTTCTTTTAGTCGAAGGAAAGCCTTAGCTCTTTCGATGGGGTTGAGATCTTTTCGCTGAACATTTTCAACAATGGCCATTTCCAGCATTTGTTGTGGAGAGGTCTTTTTAACAATTGCCGGAACATAGGTTAATTTTAAAATACGGGCAGCTCGCCAACGACGTTCACCGGCAATAATTTGAAAACCGGCTGGAGTTTCAGCAACAATCAGTGGTTCAAGAATACCGTGTTCACGGATAGATTCAACCAGTTCGGAAACTGAGTCGGCACTGATAATTCCACGAGGTTGGAGCGGGTTGGGTTCGAGCTGGTTGGTAGGAATTTGACTAACCTGTTTCATCATATATATAGGATACTATGAAAATCCCCGTGAAAAAATAAGATAAACTATATCAAATAGAAAAAGAGTTTTTTAGTTTTCTGTGTCAGGTCACATTAATATTTTTTTATACCGAAAGTATTTGTTTATTTAGAAATATGTCAAACGGAATATTAGGCTTTGACGACTGATACAAATTTTTTGCCTAATTTTTGGAAAAATTTTACGATTCCGGGTCGGGTAGCATATATGGTAAAGTCTTTGCCGGTTTTAGTACCCTCTCCAGAGTGGATTTTTGAGCCAACTTGTCGAACGATGATTTGACCGACTGTTATTTTTTGACTACCGAATTTTTTAATACCCCGGCGCTGTCCGGGACGATTTGATTTTTGGTTTGTTTTACCTTGTGATTTGGTATGTGCCATATATTAGATTAATAGATGATTAGATTAAAAGTTAATTTTTGTAATTTTAATGTCAGTGAGTTGGGGGCGGAAACCATGGGTTTTACGGTATCGAGATTTGGCTTTAAAGGTGGAAATTCGGAGTTTTTTACCTTGATAATCTTTAACCCTTTCAAAATCGATTGAAGCGTCTTTAACAGTCGGAGTACCAACTTTTACTTTATCGTCATCAACGGTTAAAAGGACCTCGCTGGTAGATTTAATTGAAGGATCAAGTTTGTCAACTGTAATCACTTGATTTTCTTCGACTTTATATTGAGTGCCACTGAGGGCAATAACGGCATATTTCATACTTTTCGATTATATCACAGGCGAGATTTTAAGCTGAGTAGATAATTCCAAAGGAAAAAAGTAGGGACATAATAGAAGAACCACCGACAGACATAAAAGGTAGAGGTATTCCAGTGATGGGTAAAATTCCGATGTTCATTCCAATGTTGATGAAACATTGAAACCATAGTTGAAAAGCGATTCCTAGGGTAAAAAGAAATAGAGGTAGATTGGTGGTGGTACTAAAAGCTTTTCTAAAAAGGGTATCAATAATAATGTAATAACAGGTTAAAATAATGAGAATAGCAAAAAGTCCCAATTCTTCTGCTGTGGCGGAAAAAATAAAATCACTGTGTTTTTCGGGTAAATATAAGAGTTGACCTTGTGTACCTTTACGATAACCTTTACCAAAAAAACTACCTGAACCAATAGCAATTTGGGCCTGAATGAGATTGTAACCTTCGTCTAGGGTGTAATTTTGGCTTTGATTGCCGGATTGGTGGCTGATAAAACTTGTAATTCGTTCTTTTTGATAGGGTTTAAGAATAATGCCATATATAAAAGGAGCTAACAGAGTTAAGGCGATAGCGGCAAGAAGAGAAAAACGAAATAATTTTTTGTTATATAAAATGATGGGAATAATTAGGATAAAAATACTCATAGCACTACCTAAATCTGGTTGTGCCATGACAATTGCTACAGGTATTAGATGTAGTAATGGAATTGTAGTTGTGGATAAAAAAAGCATTAGTGGGCCTTTGACAATTTCGCTAGGTTGAACCGAAAGAGGACCCAAATATAACCAACGACGAGAACCTCGGGTAAAGGAACCGACAATGATTGGAGCTAAAACTAAAAGACAAGAAAGAATAAAGAAAAAAGTTCCGGTAGAACGGTTTTGTTTGGGGTTAATTTGTGTACCAATAAAGAATAAAGCCCCTCCTATTATCCATGATAATAGTTGTTTCCAAAAAAGAGAGGGAGCTAAAGAAGAAATCATTAAAAGGTTGAATGCAAACAGTACTGCGAGGGAAAGAAGCAGGCGTAGGGGTATTAGACGTCTCATCGGGCTTTGTTAATGGAAAGAGAATTTCCCTTTTGGATAGAATCAGCCAATGTTTTTTCTAATATTTGTTTTTCAAAAGTGATTGGCCAATCAGGAGCGATGATGTTGATTCGATCGGTTAACTTAAGTTGTTGTTCCTTTCTTAACACTTGAATATTTCTGATTAAATCACGGTACTCTCCTTCATCAATTAACTCAGGGGTTAATTTGGTGTCCAAAATAACGCTGGGATTTTCTTTAACGAAATTTATTTCAACATCTTTTACGTTTACTTCGGCGGCTATAATTGATAGTAAATTTTCATTTAAAGGTGAATTAAGATTGAGGGTTAACTTGGCTAAAGGTTGGCGAATTTTGATGTTTGCAATTTGTCGTTGAGCATGACCCATTTGAGATAGAGAGCGAACTATTTCCATCTCATTTTCTAGCTGCTTATCGATAAGTTTTTCGTCATATTCTGGCCAGTTTTGTATATGAATAGAAATGCCGGACTTTGTTAAATTCTGATAGAGATAATCGCTTAGAAATGGCATAAAAGGAGAAATCAGTAAAAATAATTGTTCAAAAACGTAATATAGAACAGAATAATTGTCGTTTCTATCACGGGAGCGGCGGATATACCACGTAGAGAGGTCGTTGACAAAGTCTTGAATAGCCTGAGTTGAAGGAGAAGTGGCGTATTTTTCTAACGATAAAGTTACTTTTTTAGTAGTAGTGTGGAGACGAGAAATAAGCCATTTGTCCATAGGATTGGACAAAGTATCGAGATTAATTTCTTCAACTTGCCAATTATTTAAATTAGCATGTTGAGTAAAGAAGCGATACGAATTCCATAAAATAAAGAGAAATTCACGTTTTACCTGATCGGCAATATTGTAACCAAAATTAACATTGGCATAAGTTTTTTGTTGATAGTAAAGCCAACGCATGGGGTCGGCACCAATTTTTTCGACCGCATCATCATAAGGAATTCCGTTTTTTTTGGTTTTGTGAATTGCTTCACCCTTTTCGTCTCGAACTGCCCCGTGAGTAACAACATTTTTGTATGGGGGAACCTTTTCTAAAGTAACACTAAAAAACAGAAGAGAATAAAACCATAAGCGGATTTGTTCATTCATTTCCAATACAAATTCAGCGGGGAACCATTTTTCCCAGTATTCTTTATCAGTCAAATACTTAAGGGTGGAAAATGGAACCACACCAGCATCAAGCCAAACATCTCCAACATCGGGAATTCGTTTGACGTTTTGGCCACATTTAGGGCATTTTATCTCTATTTCGTCAATCCAGGGACGATGAAGAGAAGGTAATCCTTCGACAAGCTCAGGATTAACAGCCATTTCTTTTAGCTCCTCTTTTGAACCAATGACAACAAGTTCGCCACAGCTACATTCATAAAAAGGTAGGGCTAAACCATAAAATCGTTTGCGGTTTATCATCCAATCTTCCATAGAATCTAACCAATTTAACATGCGTCGGAGGGCAAAACGAGGATGCCAAGAAACTTTTTTAGCGGCTTCGATTAAATATGGTCTGATCTCATCTGTTTTGATGAACCAAGAATCTTCTAAACGAAAAAGACATTTAGTTTTACAACGCCAGCAATGAGGATAACGATGTGTGACGGGTTCAGTTTTGAATAATAAATTTTTTCTTTTTAGGTAGTTGATAACGATATCGTTGACTGAATGAGCATATTTACCTGAAAGTTCGCCGTAATTGTTTAAAAAATGACCGGTAGGGTCAAGAGGGGCAATCATATCTACTCCCAGCTTTTTACCCAATTCAAAGTCGGCTTGACCACATCCGGGGGCAATATGAACTACCCCTGTCCCCTCTTCAGGATTTACTTCGTCCCATGTGGTAATAAAATGGCGAACATTTTTTTGAGGGGGAATATTATAGAGGGATTCGTATTCTAAATTAACTAAATCACTGGCATCAATAACTTCATATTCGGTTAAACCCAAGCGATCGGCAGCGATTTTAGCTAAATACAAAACATCATCTCCTTGATAATACTTAACATATTCGAATTTAGGGTTAATTGCCAACAGAACATTAGAGGTCAAAGTCCAAGGAGTAGTGGTCCAAACAAGAAGATATTCATTATTTTTATTTTTTAATTTGAATTTTAGATAAACAGAGGTATCAGTATCCATTTGGTAACCGTCGGCTTCTTCGTGTTGCGAAAGACCAGTCTCACATCGGGGGCACCAGGTGGTAGCACTTTTTTTCTTAATAAGCCAACCTTTTTGATGAATTTTTTTGAGGAAGTACCAGATATAAAGATTGTTAGTTTCGGAATTAGTGTAATAAGAATTTTTCCAATCCATAAACATACCTAAACGGATTGATTGTTCAGTTTGAATCTTTGAATATTTATCGACTCTGGCAATACAAGCTTTTACAAATTTTTCCACTCCAAAATCTTGAATGTCTTTTTTTGAATTAAAACCGGCTTCTTTTTCGACTTCAACCTCAACCCATAGACCCTGACAATCAAAACCATTTTGAAAACGTTGGGCAAAACCTTGGGCATTTTTAAACCGCTGAAAAAGATCTTTAAGTGCTCGACCACGAGCGTGGTGAACTCCCATGGGGTTGTTGGCGGTGATAGGACCATCAATAAAGGAAAAATTTTTGTCAGATTTGTCGTTTTTGTGTAGATATTTATCTAGTACATCATTGTCTTTCCACCACTTCAACATGTCATTTTCTAGAGCAGGAAAATCAGGTTGATTTGAAATATCTTTAAAAAAGGCCATAGTTGATTATACAAAATAATATCGAAACTAGTTATTTTTACGTAAGAAGGCGGGAATATCAAATTCGTCTTCAATTTCGATTCCTTCAGGGAGATCTTCGTCTGGAACTAAATTTTTGAGAGCTGGGTCAATATGAGTTTTTGTTTCAGTGTCTAAACTTTCCTGTTGAGTGGGAATGGATTTTTTAAATGAAGAATAAAATTGGCTTTTATTTGGATCAAAACCTGTGGCTATTACGGTAATTTTTACTTTATCTTCAAGTTCGGGGTCAATTGAAGCTCCAAAAATAACATTTGCATCAGGAGCTACACGGCTAGTAATATTTTTTGCAGATTCTTCAATTTCGGCCATAGTTAGGTCTTTTCCTCCTGTGATATTAATTAATACCCCTCTGGCACCGTCAATGTTTACTTCAATTAGTGGAGAATCAGTGGCGGCATCGACAGCATCACGTGCTCTGTTGGCACCTTCACCTTCACCTACTCCCATAAGAGCAGAGCCTGCATTGCTCATAACTGATTTAATATCGGCAAAATCAAGATTAATGAGTCCGGGAACTGTAATTAAATCGGCAATTGCTTTGGTACCCTTGGTTAAAACAGAATCGGCTATTTTAAAGGCTTCGATAAGCGTTGCTTGAGAATTAACTACCTCTATCACTTTTTGATTTGGAATAACAATTAGAGTATCGACATTTGGTCGTAAACGGGAGATACCTTCATCTGCTTTGCTCATACGACGACTGCCTTCAAAAAGAAAAGGTTTGGTTACCACTGCAATTGTCAAAATACCTAACTCTTTTTTAGCGATTTCGGCAATTATTGGAGCAGCTCCGGTACAAGTTCCACCACCCATACCTCCAGTAATAAAAAGCATATCGGTACCCTCTAAAGCTTCTTTAATTCTTTCTCGAGATTCTTCAGCTGCTTGTTGACCGATATTGGGATCACCTCCAGCTCCCAGACCTTTGGTAATTTTTTCTCCTATTTGAATTTTGATTGGGGCTAAGGAATTTAAAAGTGCTTGAGAATCGGTATTGATAGTAATAAAGTCTACCCCCTTGATTTCTTCTTCCGAGATCATGGAATTAACAGCATTATTACCACCGCCGCCAATGCCAATGACTTTTATTTTTGCGAACTGTCCGGTTAGAGTTTTAATCAGGGCCATTTAAGGTAGAAGAGGCTCGATAAAATTTTTAATTTTTCCAAAAATACCATTAAAAGATACTTTAATCTTTTTATTAGTACTACTTTTAGAGACAGGTTTTTGATCTTGAAAATAGAGAATAGTACCAACAGTACTGGCAAAGGCAGGATTAGTAATGTCTTCAACCAGACCGCCAAGTCGAGGGGGATTGGCGATTCTAACAGGTAGAGGTATCATATTTGTACAAACTTCTTTGGCTAAAATAGTATCGGCTCCCCCACCAGTGAGAACGATGCCTGCGGGTATATAGTTTTCCAGACCCGCATCTTTAATTTGTGTAAAAATAAATGAGAAAATTTCTTCTAATCGGGCTTTAATAATGCCATTAACGGCGGTGGAAAAAGAAATTTTTTTGTTTTCTTCACCCAAAATACCTAGATGTTTTAATTCAATTTCATCTTCAAAACCTTTTTTATCTGCATATGCCTTGAGTTTGATTTTAATCTTTTCAGCATCTTCTAAAGGTAATCTTAGGCCAATGGCTAAATCATTAGTGATATTGTTTGCACCAATTGGGATTACTCCGGAAAAAACGGGAGAAGATTCCTGAAATACAGTTATTGATGTACTACTGTTTCCCATGTCTATCAAAGCTACTCCAAGTTCTTTTTCGGTATCGCTTAGACAAGCTTTAGCAGCAGTCAGGCCAGAATAAGCCAAGGAGTCTACTTTTATGCCTACTTCATCAAGACATTTATACAAATTTTTTAATGCTGGAGTGGAGGCTAATATTAGATGAGTTTCAACTTCCAGTCTTTGGCCACTCATACCGATAGGGTCGACTACTCCTGATTCACCATCAACGGTGTATAAACGAGGGATAATATGAACAATTTCTTTATTTACAGGCAAGGAAATGGCTTTGGCTGCCTCTATGGCTCGATCTATGTCTGCTTGGGAAATTTCTCCATTTTGACCAGATACGGCGGTAACTCCGGTGGAATTAATTGATTCAAAATGAGGGGCAGTGAGAGAAATAAAAGCGTGATTTATTTGAAAACCAGCCATTCTTTCGGCTGATTCTACACATTCGGTAATGGTTTTGGAGGCTTGTTCCAGATTAATAATCTGACCTTTTTTAAATCCAAGTGCAGGTTGAGACGAAACACCAATGATGTTTACTTTTGAATCGTTTTCCGGATATTGACCAATGAGAACAGTGATTTTGCCAGTACCAATGCTGAGACAATTAATATTTTTTAAATGTTGCATGATTTCATTCTAGAGCTTTTTGAGTAAATTTAATAGTTTAAGGTTGATGTTAGCCTCATTTTTTGATTTTAGATTTTTAGTCTTAAGTAGTCTTTTTATATTTTTTAGTAAAATTTGGCCATTAAGATTTTTATCTAAAATAATTATGGTGTTTTTAGGGTATTTTTTGTGAAGCCAAAGAGCATTTTTAAGTTGTTCGTTTTGCTGACTGACAGGTAAAGGAATAATAATGGAATTTTTTTTGAGGGCTTCAATTTCCTGGATAGTATTGGCACCTGCTCGACTGATGATTATTTTTGAATTATTAAATACCCAACCAATATCTTTTGCTTGGATGAATGAATAAGCAAAATATAAGGGATATTTTTTTTCTAGTTTTTTATATTCATTAAAATCATTTGGCCCGCATTGGTGAATAATAATGGTATCCTTAAGTTGAGGTAGAATTTCTTTTATATTTTCATTGAGATGGAAAGAACCCTGGTTTCCGGCAGTAACAAAAATTAAAGGATATTTTTTGATTTTAAACTTTAAAAAATTAAAATTTTTTGAACTACTGTCGAAGATATCCCTACGCAAAAGATTACCGGTGACGATTTCTTTTGGTGATCTTTTCTTTAAAGGAAAAGATAGAGCAATGAATTTGGAAAATGGAGCACTCAATCGTGTAGATAAGCTTTTAGTTTTCGTCTGTTCATGGGTAATACTTTTTATTCCCAAAAGCCAAGCGGCAAAAATTACTGGGACGGAAACATACCCTCCGAAGGAAACTATTGCCCACGGCTGAATTTCCTTAAGGATTTGATAAGCACTAATGAATCCAGTAAAAATTTGAGGGATTCCCCGGATAGTATTAAAAAAAGAACGGCGATCAAACTTACCACAGGGAATAGAATAAAATTTAACTTTTAACGATGGAATAGTCTTTGATTCGATGGACGCTTGTGTGGATGTACAAGAATTACATCGGCGACCGATATAATATATTTTCCAGTTGAATTCAGTATCCTGCTGGAGTTGATTAATTAA
This sequence comes from Candidatus Shapirobacteria bacterium, assembly GCA_017992115.1. Lineage (GTDB taxonomy): Bacteria > Patescibacteriota > Microgenomatia > UBA12405 > UBA12405 > UBA12158. The sequence continues at coordinate 11,066 of JAGOPG010000003.1, forward strand.
TTCAACGGCTGGAGTGGTGTGAGTTCCGGTGAGAACGAGACGGCGAGTTTTGATCATCTTTTGAGTATAACAAGGTAGAGTATTTTTTTTCTATATTTATAGCTAATCCCATAGCTGCAAAAAGATTAATAAGCGAAGAACCTCCGTAAGCGATAAAAGGAAAAGGGATACCAGTTAGGGGGATTAGGCCGACAATGGCGGCAAAATTAATAATCCCCTGAAAGGCGATCCAGGATGCAATTCCAAAAACCAGAAGTTTTTCATAATCATGAGCAGCTACTTGAGCTAAACGAAAAAGGCGGGAAATAAGGATTAAAAATAAATAGGTGATCAAAATTAAACCAATGAAACCCATTTCTTCACCGATGATAGCCAATATTGAATCAGTACTAATTTTAGGAAGGAATTTATATTTATGATCAGAGTTGGCAAAACCTTTGCCGGTAATTCCCCCAGAAGCAAGTGTTAAAACCATTTGTTGACTGTGATAACTGAGATTTTGATTTTCCTGTTGGTTTAGCAGGGTTTTTAAACGATCAAGACGATAGGGAGAAACTAAAACTAAAATTACAGAAGTTAGTATGAAAAACAAGGAAGGAATGAGTATATCTTTTATTGAAGCTCCGGACAAAAAATAAATGCAAAATACTATTGCGCCTATCAAAATTGCGGTGCTAAGATTTGGTTCCAAAACAACAAGAAGCAATGGTGGTAAAAGATACAGTAATAGACTATTAAAATTTTTTTTATCTTCGAGAGTAAAAAGATATGAAAAGAAAATTACTGAGACCAGTTTAAAGAATTCTGAAGGTTGGAAATTAAAGAAAGAAAAACTAATTTGTCTTTTGGCGCCATAGGCTTCTACACCTAACCCGGGAATAAAAACTAGAATTAAAAAAATTATACCCAATAAATATAATCGAAAAGAATTTTCTTTTACTAAATTTAAATTTATTTTAGAAGTAATAAAAAGTACTATTAAGCCGATAAGCAGCCAGAGAGATTGTTTTTTGATGAAAAAATAGGGATCACCTATATCTTTTGAAGCCTCAAAAAGTGAAGATGAAGACATAAACAAGAGTCCGATTATACTTAAGATTAAAACGTATATAAAAAGCAAGGAAAAACGTTTCATTTGAATTTTTTTAGATGTTCTTCATTAATAGTTTGCACTTTATTGGTTATGATTTTAAAATCTTCTATTTTTTGGGAAATAGTTCCTGAAGGATTTCTCTTGGTTATTTGAGAGCCAATTAAATTAGGATTATCAAAACGAGACTGTTCTTTTTTGAGATTAAATTCATAATCTAATGGTATAAATTGGGCTAAATGATGGTAAAAAAGCGGGGTAAGACCAGCTTTTTGTTCTATATAAGTGTAAAAAGCAAAAGAGGCGGTTAGGCGTGGATTGCATTCAAGTAAATAAATTTTTTGAGGAGTAACTAAAAAATCAAGTCCAAAGAAACCGAGATAATTTAGGGGTTGGAGAATTTTTTTTGAAAAATTTTGAGTTATTTTTTTTATTTGACGAAGTTGTGATTTGTGGAGAAGTGAGGGCCACTGACGTCCTACGGTGGCAAAGGGATTGCTGGTTAGGGTTGGAATTCCTGTAAATTGAAGAGCGGGTGGGCTTTGCAGGAGACCTTTTTTTGTTTGGCAACAATTGTTTAAAACAGAAAAACCCTGAATATAAGGGGAAAACTTAACCAGCATATTTTTTGGAATGTGTTTTTTAGCAGAGGTGTAATTATCAAAATTGTAAGTACTATTACCTGCCCACCCAAAATGGCTTTGGATGACTAGATTTGAGCCGTAAGCTTGCTGGGCTTTTGAAAAATTTTTTTGATTAAAAGGTAAAATTAAACTATCTATCAGAGGTAATTTAGCTTTTTGGCATTGTTGATAAAATTTAATTTTATCTTCCAGTAGACGATTATTTTTGGCACTGGGAGCTGCTAGTAACCAGTGATTTTTTTGACAAATTTTTTCTATTTTGGCGGAAGGTTTAAAGGGAACGATTACTGGATTGGCAAATGACTTGATATTTTTTTGAATGTTTTTATCTGCCAAAAGTTTTCCACTATTTTTATAGGTTAATTTTTTTTTACTGACACTTGTAAAATTTGGTATTTCGGGAAGAGAAATATCTAAAAAATTTTCGACAACTAAAAAGAAAAAATGATACGGTGACGATTTTATAGCTTGAGTGAGGGTCATTGACGTTGGGTTCCAGTACAAACAATAACTGGATAATTTCCTGCAAGGGAAGCATTTTGTTTGTATGCTGCCAGGCAAAGAGCAGACTCGGATGAGAGAAAATGTCCTTTTAATAATTTTTGAGATTCGATAATGGCTTGGTTGTTGATAATAAAAGCTGTTGATTGGTGTTTTTTTATGATATTAATAATTTTATTTTTTAGGGGAAGAGATTTTACTGTTAGGGCATCGGTGATGATTTTGTTTTCTGGTTTATAATTTTTGACGAAATATTTGGCAATAGTAGGATTGGCTGCACTTTGAACCCCAAAAACTTTAATGTTTTTGGGTAAAGCTTGTGCAATTCCAAGTAATGTGGTGCCACTGCCGACGGGGATAAAAATGCTACTAACTTGTGGTAATTGTTCAAGTATTTCTTCACCAATCTGGCGGTATCCTAAAAGAGCACTTGGATCAGTAGATTGACGTAAATTATAAGCATGATTTTTTTTAGCAAATTTGATAGCGTCACTGATAGCTTTTTTAGATTTGATTACAGAAGCAGAAATTAATTTAAGTTTTTGGGGGTTAATCGAAGGAGAAATAAAAACGGTCAATTTTATATTTTGTAAGTGACAAAAGTGAGCTGCAGAGATGGCAGCATTACCAGTTGAAGAAATTACTGCTTGAGAATATTTTTGTTTTTGGAGATTTTTAAGTTGCTCTATAATGGCTCGGTCTTTAGCTGAGCCGGTAAGGTTTTTATCTTCTCTTTTTAAGTAGACTGAATTAAATTTTTCTAAAGGAGTCATATATAATAATATAGTTATATTTTAGCTAATATTTATGAAAGGCGCTAAAGACAAAGTAATATGTCCTGATTGTAAATCAGTTATTAATAGTAAAGATGCAGCTGTTGGTGATATTTTGGAATGTGAGGAATGTGGCACTGAGGTAGAAGTGTTGTCTATCAAACCATTAAAATACCGGGAATTGATTGAGGAGAAGTAATTCGGTAAATACCATCGTATTTAAAATTTTTGTCATTGATATCAAATTGCCCGTAATGAACTTTGCGACCTGCCCGAGAGCTTTCGACATAATAAATTTTGTTTTCAACTTTTTCAATAATAAAGATAACGTGGCCTCCTTTTTCTTGACGAATTAAGTCGGCAGTCTGAGCATCCTTTATATTTATTTTTTTAGAAAGCGGGGCAGAAGTGAGAATGTCGGCGGAAGTTTTTCGAGGGTTGAAATTAGTTTTAAGGTAGAAATTAAGTAGTTGGACAGTCAAACCAGAGCAGTCAATTCCAATTTTATGTTTTTTTTGAAAATTGTAAATTTGAGTTGGAGTCATATTGATGATTTTTTTATTATCCGTGTTTGCTAATTCTATGGTTTTCAGGGCGATTTCTTTGGCATTACCCTTGCCAACTAAAGCAATCTCAGGAAGGTATTTTTTGGTGACGTTCATGTAATAAGGAATGCCAATATATTTATCTATTTCTTTATAAAGTTCTTCTAATTTAGACCTAACCATAGACCAAAAATTGCTAAAATAATTGCGGCTAACCAAGCACGGAATACAATTTTGGGTTCTTCCCATCCAAGTTTTTGCAAAGTAAGGTGAATTGGAGCTGCTGGAAAAATTTTCTTGCCACGATACTTTTTACTGATAATCTGTATAGCACTACTGAGACCTTCTACTATAAAAGGCATGCCAACAATTATTAAGGGAATAATTTTCCCTAAAAGAAGAGCTATAAGTGCAAAGGTGGCCCCAAAGGAAAGGGAGCCAACATCGCCCAATATTATTCGAGAAGGATATACATTAAAATATAGAAAGGAGATGAGAGCACCAATCCAAAGAGAGAGAAAAAGAGATATTGGTGTATCCAAGGAAGTACCAGCTAAAATCCAAAAAGCAAAAAGTGCAATCAATAAAATTCCGCAAGATAGGCCGTCTAGTCCATCAGTAATATTAAAAAAATTGGCAAAGGCAACAATAATGGTGGTACTAATGGGAATAAAAAAGAGGCCAAGAGTAATGGCACCTAAAAAAGGCAGGTAAATGAAATGAATACCAAGTTTGAAGTAAAGAAAAAAAGATATAAATAAGGCAAGAATGATTTGAAGTATCAATTTATGTTTCATTCGAAGGCCAAAAAATCCGTTTTTTTCAAAACCAAAAAACTTGTGAACATCATCATATAAACCCAGTAGACCGAAACTAATGAAAGTGAAAAAAATGATAAAAATCTCGTTTAATAGATTAAAATTACTGGAAATAAAGATTCCTGAAATCTTAAGTAGTTGAAAAAGAACAAAAAAAAGTATGGTAACAGAAAAGATAACTAATAATCCCCCACCGGAGGGAACACCAGCTTTAATGGAGTGGTATTTATCAAAAATTGGAGTGCTTTTGTTTTGAAAATCGAGTGTTTTTTGTTTTTGACGCTGAAATTTGAAGTGATAAAGAAGATTAATAAAAGGGACAACCAAGATGCTTGTAGCGATAAAAGCAAATAATAGTAGTCCAAGAAAAAGATTAATCATGTTTTGATATATTTTATACTAGCACCTAATGAGCATAAACGTTCAGCTAGTTTTTCATAACCTCTCTCGATGTATTCAACATTATTGATAAGACTCTCCCCTTCTGCGGTTAATGCAGCCAAGGTAATACAGGCACCAGCGCGTAAATCGTTGACATCAAAAGTTGATGCTTTTAGTTTATTTGGGCCATAAATTTTTACTCCATGAAAATATTCTGGTTTGTCGGTGTCTAGATTAAACTCATAATAAGTTTCAGGGTGTTCAACAATGGGGTTGAAAAGGGTGGTTTTAACCCCCATTTTATTCAAATAGGTAATGTGTTGGAAGCGGTAAGGATAGACTCTCTCTATAATAGTACTGACACCAACAGCTTGAGTTAACAAAACTGAAAAAACGGCTTGCCAGTCGGTCATAAAACCTGGTTCAGGACCGGTTTCTATATTAATAGCACTTAGAGGTTTTACCCAAGAGACGGTTACTTCATCGCTTCCACGGTTGATTTTTGCCCCCATTTTCTCGATGGTATCTAAAAATGTTTTGATAATATTTGGATTTACCCGAAGGATATTTACAGAACCTTTGGTAGCGAGGGCAGCGCAAGCAAAGGTGACTGTTTCATTCCTGTCAGAAATTACTTGATGGCTGGTACCATGGAGTTGACTTACTCCATTTACAATAATAGTTTTTGGATTTTTTGGATCGCGTTTAATATCTGCCCCCATGGAATTGAGCATGACGATTAAATCATCAATTTCTGGCTCTTGAGCACAGTTTTCAAAAATACTCTGTCCGGGTGTCATGGCGGCAGTCATTACAATGACTTCGGTTACAGTATGGCTAGGTTTATTAAAAACATAATGAGTTGTCTTTATTTTGTCTGTAGAAAATATCATCAAATCTTTTTCAAATGTTGTAGAAATTCCCATTGTTTCGAAACAATCAAAAAGACGGTCCAGGGGGCGGGCACCTAAGCGATCACCTCCTGGTGTGGGTATAATGGCTTTACCGGTTCGGACCAAAAGTGGTGCTGCAAAAATAAACGAGGTTCGGGATTTTTCTCCGGTACCATGAGGAACAGTGGATGATTTAATTTTTTTAGTTTGAATAGTAATGCCATGTTCGCCATCGTTTGTTATTACAGATCCCAGACTTTTGGCAATACTATTTGTAATCCGAACATCAGAAATTTGAGGAACATTGAGTAAGTGACATTCTTCTTCGGTTAATAGGGTGGCTATTAATTCTTTGTATGAGGCATTTTTTGCACCTCGTATGGAGACTTCACCGATTAAAGGATTACCTCCTTGGATGATGTATCTTGACATTTATTTTTTAAAATAATTAATAACTTTTTTGAAAATATTTAAACCCTCTTGTCCTCCGGAACTAAAATGAACAAGTATTTCATTTTTTTTAAGTGTTTTTTGATAATGATTGAGAACATCGATTGGTAATGGTAAATAAAAACTGTGGGGAATAATTTTTAGATAATCCTTGGCTGTTAAGCGAATTTTATATTTGTGGTTAAAGTTGAGTTTATAAATTACGGTTTCGGAAGATAGTTCTAAAGCTTTGGCGAGTTGTTTTATACTATCGGGATGTTGCATAAAGGAAGCATGACTTTCATAAAATACCTTGATTTTTTTTTGAGGATAATGTTTAATTATCGTTTTAATAGTGGCTTCAATTCTTTTTGCAGATTGAGAAAAATCATCGATAAAAATATTATTTTGATTTTGAAAAAGTATTTCAGCCCGTCTTTTGATGCCTTTAAAATCGGTTAAGGCATTTTGAGTGATTTGTGTATTTAGTAATAGTTTTTGACAAAGGGTAAAAACAGCACCTAAATTCTGGAGATTATAATCCCCAATTAACTGGCTTTTAAATTTAATTGGTTTATAGGGAATAGTAGGACATTTAGCAGATAATAATAAGGGAGGTATCTGTTTGTCTTGAGGGTTGTAAATAATTAAACCGTTTTTGGGAAGGCTATTAATTAATTTCTGAAATGCTTTTAGATTTTCAGTAGCAGAGGTATAACTTTCTTTGTGTTCCCAGTTAACACTGGTCAAAATAAGGTATTTTACTGGATAATAGAGGAATTTTGCTTTGACATCTAAACCGTTAATAGATTCGTCACCTTCTATTATCGACCAGTCTGAATTAGAAAAATTTAATGAAGGTATAGCATTTATAGCTTGACCACCAAACATGTATGCTGGATTCAGGTGGTGTTTTTTAAAACAATAAACCAAGGCAGCGGTAGTGGTTGTTTTACCAAAAGACCCGGCAACGACAATAGAATTTTTTTTGGTTAACATTTTTGCTAAATATTTAGTTGCTGATATATACGGAATATTAAGTTCTCGAGTTTTTTCATACTCTTCTCTTGTTCTAGAAAAACTTTTATAGGATGAACCTACTATTACCAAATCAATATTTCGATTAATTTGTTGGTGATTTATGGGAATTTTGGCTTTCTTTAATTGGGTACTAAAAGGAGGAAAAATGTTATCTTGATCTGAGCCAGTAATTTCATGACCTGATTTCTTTAAGGCTATAGCCAGAGGTGCGGCCATAGAACCAGCGATTCCAATAATATGGATATGCATGGCTAATTATAAGATATCCATTGATTATTAACAAAGTATTCAAAATTGGGAAAGTTTCTTTTGTAAAAACCTAATTTATTTTTGGGGTTGAAGCGACCCAGATAACAATACTTTAATTGCTTAGCGGCGCTATCGATGGCCGTTTGAAGAGCAAGCCTGATGGGTAGATCCTGATGAGCGTATTTTGGATTATAAAAAACATAGGCAATATGGGAAAAATTCTTCTCAAAGAGGCAAAGTGAGTAGGCAACCACCTGATTTGTAATAGTGTCTGTCCAAATATAAAGATAATTAAAAATATGATTCTTAAAAACAGTTTTTATGGAAGAAGAGGGAAAATCCCAATTTAATTCCTTAACCCACGAATGGATAGTTTTTTGTAAAGATGGAGTGTATTCGAAAGTACTTAAAGGAACTAATTGATGAGTAAAATGTTGGGTTTTTTTTAGAATACGACGATTTTCTGATGAAAGTTGAAAATTATCTAATTTTGAGCGTGAGGAAAAATTATCATCGGTATAAAATAATTTTTTTTGATTGCGTTGAGGCAACCATCCTTGTTGGTAATTTTCTTCAAGACTTAGATTATTTTGTAAATTAAACATTTTTTTCCTTTAATCGGAAAGCAGTGCGAAATGCTTCGGTTTCAGACCAGGGGTATTCGGTTTTACCCAATAAAATCGATGTTTCATGACCTTTTCCACAGGCAATAATGGTGTCTCCTGATTTGGCGATTTTGACAGCTAAATTAAATGCATCCTGACGGTTTGATAATTGAGTGTATAAAAAGCCACTTTGGTTTTCCGGGAATTTATCGGCTTCAAAATAAGTTGATTTTTTAGGGTTTATCCCGGAAATAATTTGAGCATTTATAGTGTTGATATTTTCATTACGGGTGTCGTCGGATGTGATTATGGCAATATCAGCAATTTTTGAAACGACATCACCCATTAGAGGACGTTTGCTTTTGTCGCGGCCACCAGTAGCCCCGAAAATAACAATTAATCTTCCTTTTACACTTGGTTTTAGAGAAGATAAAACCTTGGATAAAGCGTTGGGGGTATGAGCAAAATCAACTATACAACGAAGATGAAGGTTGTTGTCGACCAATTCTAATCGGCCTTTTATTTCCGGGAAATGGGCTATAGTTTCGGCAAAAACATTTGAGTCCAGTTTTAGTTCAGAAAAGGCTGAGAAACAGGCTAAGATATTATATATTTGATAATCGTAATTAGAGTCCGTTATAAAATTGTGGCGATTAATTCTGAAAGTCATATTTTCTGGAGTAATTTTAATTCTGTCTGCAGTGTAATCTGATTTGTTTTTAAGGCCATAAGTTTTAAATTTAACATTAAGAGATTTTTTTATATCTGAAAAATATTCATCATCATGATTGAGAATGGCTAATTCAGATTGGGTAAAAAGTTTTTCCTTGGCTTTTACATATTGATCCATGTTTTTGTAATAATCCAGGTGTTCGTGGCTAATGTTGGTAATAATGCCAATTTTAAAATTACATCCCCAATAACGAAACTGACTTAATGCGTGAGAAGTAACTTCACAAACTACATGAGTGTAGCCAGATTTAGAAAAATCATATAAAATTTTTTGCAAAATTTTGGGTGAAGGGCTGGTTGTATGCAATCCGGGACTGTTGATAGTGCTAATGACTCCGGCGTGTATACCACTGTTTTCTAATAATTTTTGCAATAGTGTACAGGTGGTTGTTTTTCCATCAGTACCAGTTACTCCAATCAGAGTTAATTTGCGACTGGGAAAGGAATAGTAGAAATTCCAGAAGATGGCTTGAGGTAAATGCCAAAGCCAATTTTTTAGGGTTTTGAGCATATGGGCTTATGAATTATAGCAAGGAGTCCAAGTCTCTGGCGAGACTAAACCATAAAGGAGCAGCGGTAGATGACCCCCATTGAGATGCTTTTGGATTGTTCAAAGTAACAATCATGGTAAATTTAGGCTGGTTACAGGGATAAAAGCCTATATAAGAGCCGATAGTATTGTCTTCTTGATATTCACCTTCAACAGCTACTTGGGCGGTACCACTTTTGGCGCAAACAATCATGTCATCATCTTTTAATTTGGAAACTGGACTATTATTGACGCCATAAATTAACAACTTTTTTACAAAATCTGTTGTCTTTGTAGAAAAAACTGAAGAAGATTGGATTGGTGTGTTTTGATTTATGTGAGCTTTGACTAATTTTCCATCGTTTGCTAGTGTATTAAAAGCTTGTACCATTTGTAATTGGTTGACAGCAATACCTTGACCAAAAGAAGCGGTGGCGAAATCTATGTCTGACCAATAGTCTTTAAGGGGTGAGATTGATTCCCCCACTAGTTCAACGCCAGTTTTTTGATTGAATTTGAGACGTTGGTAATATTCGAGGAATTTATTTAATCCCATGGCGCTGTTGATATAGCTCATACTAATATTGTCGGAATTTTTGATGGTATCGAAAAGGTTGGTATCAGGATGAACTTGTTTGTCCCAATTATTTATAGTATATTCACCGATTTTCCGTGGTTGATTACAGTTTGGACAGTTCCAGTTTTGATTAATACTATTTGAATCCAAAGCAGAGGCAATGACTAGGGGTTTAAAAATTGATCCGGGTTCAAATAGATGACCAATGTTTTTTATGGTAAAGCTGGCACTAGGGCTAGCTTCAACTGTCGCCATGGCCAATATTTCTCCACTTTGAGGTTCAAGAATAATTAGAGAGGCAGATTCAGCTTGATAAGTGGCAAGACCGATTTTGAGTGTGTCTTCAGCTAATTTTTGGATTTTTCTATCAATGGTAGTGTGTAGATCCTGGCCATCTATTTCATTTTTTTGCCAATTTTTCCGTGTTAATAATCCAATTCCGGTACCATCGACTACGTTTCTTTTAAATCCTACTTGACCACTAATTTGTTTTAAATATTTTTTTTCTAAATTTAAAACTAGATCCTTGGCCAAATCCCCTTCCGGATAATAGCGGCGTTGTTTCAGTTCAAATTCTAATCCGCTGGTTTTGGAGAGTTTATTTTTCTCAGCTGTATTAAACTCACCTTTAAATTGAAGCCATTTTTGATTAGGATTTTTAAATTTATCAATTAATTGAGCATTTTGGGTGGCAAAATCGCTTTTAATTGAAGTAATTTCTGTTAGGATTTCATCAAGGTCATTTTTAAAATTTGGTTTATATAGGGCTAAACTATAATAACTGTAACCAAGGCTTAAGGGATATTTATCGCGGCTCAGGATTTTACCCTGACGAGGGAAAATTTTTACAATCTTATATATTTGAGATAAGGCCTGTTCGTGTAATTCCTGGCCAGAAATTACTTGGATGTAAAATAATTTTCCTAATATCAGGGAAAATATAATATATAAAAAAATTAAAAGGATTTTAGGGCGTGATTTGTCCATTGATAGCAAACTTGGAGGCGTATTCTATTTCCAGATTTTGATTGTCAATATTTAACTGTTCGTATTTTTGGCTTAAATTAGCATATTGTTGATTCATATTTATTATATTTATCGAGTAATAAATAGAAAATATTATTTGAAAAATAATTAATGCCAGAGCAACAGCGACAAGACTTTTATTTAGTGTCATGATTGATAAAACATCTAAACATGGCAGATCGGGAGAGTGGATTCCTTTTGATCTCACTATACGATGCGGAAAATTTGTTTGATTTTATTTTATTTTTTTGAAGAAAATTTTTTACAATTCTATCCTCTCCGGAGTGAAAAGTGATAATACCTATCTTACCATCTTTTCTAACTATTTTTTGGGACGTGTTCAATAATTTTTGAAGATTATTGAATTCGTTGTTGACGGCAATTCGAAGAGACATAAAAATTTTTGTGGAGGGATTAATTTTTGAACGATAATGTTTTTTTTGATAATAGTTTTCGATAATGGTGGCAAGTTGAATACCTGTAGTGATAGGTTTCTTTTGTCGAGCTTGAATTATCTCAAAAACTAGTGGTTTGGCTAATTTTTCCTGGGAATATTTGGTAAATAAATTATAAAGTTGAAACTTGTCCCAAGTATTAATTATTTCTTCAGCAGTTAATTTTTGTTTTTTGGGATTAAGACGCATATCCAAAGAGTCGGTATCAGAATAAGAAAAACCACGTTTTGTGGATACTTGTTGGTTTCGACTAAGGCCGAGATCAGCAAAAAGTGCGTCAAGGGGTATCTTTATATGACGAGAATATATTTGGTTTAGATTACTAAAATTACCTGATATTGGATGAAATCTTTTATCCAATTTTTCTTTTTTAATTCTTTTGGTAGTAATTTCTAAATTAATAGGATCGTCATCAAGACCAAAAACAGTAGCTCCCTTTTTTAAAAATTCTAATGTATGACCACCATTACCTAAAGTGCAATCTAGAATAGCAAGACCCTCTTTGGGTTGAAAAAAATTTAGGACTTCATCAAGGAGGACAGGTTGATGATAGGTCATGGTTATAGAGCCGGATTGACGACAAATTCGGCAGATTTATAGTCGCGATGTACTACATAGAAAGGTGAGTTTTTAGACGGTTTTTGGGAAAAATTTTCTTCCGGCCATGTAATTTGATTGCCAGATTTTTTAATATCAGCGTTACTTTTTAGAATGAAAGGTGTTTCGAAGGTAGCTACCTGATTTTCTTTGGTAGTTAATACAAGGCTTAAATTACCGCCATTAACACCGGTATCGTATTTGTATTTGCAACCATTGGTACAACTTTCGGTACCAAGAAGAATTTTTCGCTCAACTTTACCACTTTGTAGATCGCTATTTTCGATAACGCCTCCTGCACCTTTTTCGATTTGAATATTACCGTCGGTGGCAGTATAAGTTAGCTCATATTCCATTCCTTGGATTTGCTCTGTAATTGAACTTATTATTAGTGTTAATTCATGACCATCATTTCGGGGAAATAAAGCAATATTTGGTCGATCGGCTTCTGCAAGTTCGATTGTTCGAGGTGCCGGGGTAGGAGTAACTGTTTGGGTAACCTTTTTTTTGCCACAGGCGGATAGGGTCAGCATGGCGACGGCTAAGATTAGAAAATATTTTTTCATGCTTTTAGTTTAACTTTAATGATAGCCAAGTGTCAATTTCATCAATTTTAAGACGAATTTGTTTCATAGTATCCCGATCGCGAATACTGACGGTATTATCTTCCAAACTTTGATAATCTATTACGGCACACCATGGAGTACCAATTTCATCTTGGCGACGATATTTTTTACCTATATTGCTACTATCATCATAATCAATTGAGTATTTTTGGGATAGATCCTTATAAAGTTTTTGGGATAGTTTTAACAATTCTGGTTTATTGGAAGCTAAGGGAAAAATAGCAAGTTTATAGGCTGCAAGATGAGGATTAATTTTTAGAAAAATTCTAGTTTCACCGTTTTCTAGTTTTTCTTCTTGGTAGGCGTCGAGAAGTAGGTAGAAGAAGGGTCGATCAACTCCACTTGAACATTCCACAATGTGTGGTAAATATTTTTCGTGTGTAGACGGGTCGGTATATGCCAGATCTTGACCGGAGAATTTTTGATGTTGGGTAAGGTCATAGTCGCCACGCCAATGGATTCCCTCCATCTCTGCCCATCCCCAAGGGGCTTGATATTCAATATCAAAAGCTTTTTTGGCATAGAAAACTAGTTCGTCTGCTTGGTGTTGGCGAAGACGGAGACTGTCTTTTTGATTGAATATTTTTTTATACCAATCCATTCTTTCTTTTTTCCAATAATCAAAATATTTGTCCATATCTTTTGGGTGGCAAAAGAATTGAATATCGGCCTGTTCAAATTCGCGTGTACGGTAAAGAAAATTTTTGGGAGTAACTTCATTTCTAAATGCTTTGCCAATTTGAGCGATACCAAAGGGAATTTTTATTCGACTTGAATCGACAATATTTTTGAAATCAAGATAAATATTTTGACATGCTTCGCCACGAAGATATGCATGGATTTTTTCACCCTCAATCACGCCAATTTCAGTTTCAAACAGAATATTATATTTTTTACCTTCAGTTAATTTTTTACCACATTCAGGACAAACATTTTTGTTTTCGAGTAGATCGGTGCGGAATCTTTGGTGGCAATTTTTACATTCGACTATAGTATCGGTAAAATTTTTGACATGACCCGAGGCTTCCCAAACTTTTGGGTGAGAAATAATTGAACCGTCGATGAGGAGAACATCATTGCGACGCTGTATGTTGTCCCTTATCCACAAATCTTTAAAATTTTTTTTCATTAGGGAACCAATTGGACCAAAATCATAGAATCCCTGCAGACCACCGTAAATTTCGCTATTTTGAAAGACAATTCCCCTCCGTTTGCATAGTGCGACTATTTTTGAAACTTTATCATCTTGTTTTGATGTCATAGGATATTATAACTGTTACTTAAAAGATTGGGGGCTATTAAGCGGTTTTTCGAGGATGGATTCAAAATATTTGCGGAGAAGAATTTGGGTTTGTTGATATTTTTTTTGTTTGTAAATTAAATCTATTTCTGACGGTAGACCATAACCCAGTTGTTCAATTAGATTGATTTCGCTATCAATAAATTGAGAATAATTATTTTGAGAAATTGCTCTAGTGGCAACAGTTATTAGCCCATAAACTGTGGTCGAAGGTTCCGATAAAGGTAATAGTTGGTTAATTACTTCGTAAAAGAAAAATAAAAGGCCGTACTGTGATAATTTTTTGGGGTTATTTAAAAATACTTCAACTGCTTCTGATTCAGACAACCAATAAAAATTATTTTTTTGATAAAGATGGCAGTTTATGAGATTTCCAATTTCCAGATGGCCCAAGCGACGGCTTTTAATCGATTGGGCGCCTTTAGCAATACAGTTTATTTTACCCAAAGATTTGGTGAAAAGTGTTACTAACAAATCCCCTTCCCGTCTCTTTCTTCGGTTTAGTACCAAAGCTTGAGTATTTATAAAAGAAGAATTCATTAAAGGGAAAGGCGTATAGTTTTGTCTCCTGACCAGGAAAAATCTTGGTATTTTTGACCATTGACTGTCAGTTCATAGTCAACGGGCTTGGTACCAGGTTGTTTTTGCAAAAGAAGGATGTAATTTTTATCAGGTTTTACTGAAGATGTGTATTCTATGGTAACTTTATTACTTGATTCAGCGTAAAGAGGATATTTATTTCCATAGAAACCTTCGAAAACTTGTTTACCCAGTTCCTCATATTTTATAGGCTCAATTTCTGAACCTGTCATTTTAGTTAAATCACTGCCTATAGGCACATAGAATCTAAATAGGTTTCGGTAGGCAGAAGCGTTAAGGCATAAGCCACTAGTTCTTTCTAAATTACAATTAGAGGCTTTGGTAGGATTGGTGTAAGTAATGGTAAATTTGTGTTTCACTTGACCATTTTTGGAATCGAGTTCGTGTTTAATTTTTTGAGTAACAAAAATATTGCTTTTTGCGGAATCAAAGCTAGCGTCATTGAGATGAAAATAATCGGTTTTTGCATCGCTTTGAGTGATTTGGCCAGCGATATTGGTAGCTATAGCGGCTTGTTGCAAGTCTTCGTCGGTGAAATAAAAAAGGATGTGTTTTTGGTAAACGTTGTCAAAGAAAGCTTGTGCTAAACCGGGCATTTTTTCTTTTCCTGAACCCATAGCATTGGCCAGAAGTGACTGCATAACTGGTCCTAAAAAGCCCTTTCTATCAGCTTCAATATAATTGCGGGGGCGGCCGGCAATCCACTGGAGGTCATAAATGACTTTAGGGCAACCATCACAACGGGGGTCCGGGTCAGCGGTGAATGTTCCAACTCGGGTATCTAGTTTTCCCAAGACTTTGACAACATCAACTAAAACTTTGGTGTCGATAGCAATTACGGCATCAAATTTGTTTTTGTTCCCCATAGCTTTATAGTATTGTTCTAAAAATATTTTGGCATCGGTTGGAAAATCCGGGGATAGGTTGGAGTCACGTAAAAATAGATATGATGGTTTGAGTTGGTATGATTTTAGAATTCTGGGTGCGGGGGTGGTGCTGGAAAGTCGGTCGTCTAAATCATAAATATTGCTGGCTGTACCCGGAGTTACCTTTCCGTCTTTCATGGTTATCGTGGCATATGCTGTCCAAAAACCACCACTAGGGCGGAGTTCTCCGTCATTTTGGAAAATTATTAAATAATTTCTGGCTTTATCTTTTCCTAATAGCCAAGAAGTTTTGTTGAGAAGAGGACGGCCTTCGTAAAGATATTTTTTGATTTCCGAAAGACCATCTTGAAGCTGGTTGTAGCTTTGGTGAAGGGCAATACCCTGGTATGTTTCAGGATAGCGTTGGATATCGATTTCACCAACTAATTTGCTGATTTGATTCAGTTTTTCGTTAATTAAATCGAAGTGCGGTATTAGACCTTCAATTGACTGGGTAAGAAAAGTAATCCTGTCTTCGGTGGTTTCGGCACTGCTAGTACCTGATCCCTTTAGGCCAAGAAAATCCTGATAAGGTTCTACCGCTTTTATAAGTATGTCTCCAGTGTCGAGTGAGTCTTTACCAATTTGAACCACATTTTTGGCATCGTGGTAATAGTTGTTGGCCACGGGAAGAACTTTTAGATAAGACATATGATTGAGTTTATTACCAATTTCATTGACTTGAGTATGAATTTGCCCCAAAATTTCCTTACTTTGGTTTAAATCTTTATCGGAAATAGCACTACGGAGATTGGTGGCTAAAACTTTGGTTTGATTTACATTGGCCATGAGTTTTTTACCGGGAAGATAGAGAAAAAAGAAAAAAAGTAGTGATAGTCCAAGAATAATAGCGCCAAAAATAATTAAAAGGCGTACCAGTGTTTTATTCGTTTTTTTAGGTGTTTTTTTTTCGATATCTACTTTGGTGTTTTTAGCCGTTGTAAATTTGGCAGGAAGTTGCATAGATAAATTTTATCATATGTCACCATCTGGAAATCATGGCGAAGGGAGTCTTGAGAATGATGAGAATTTCCTGACGAATGGAACGGCGTTTGATGTACTCCGAATCCATTTGGGAACGTTTTTCAAAGGGTAATTCATTTCGACCGGATACCTGCCAGGGGCCGGTGATACCGGGTTTTACAGAGCGAATATCGTTTATATATTTTTTAGTATGTGGATATTTTTTGGAATATTCATCGAGTTCAGCGTCGCGATAAGCTCTGGGACCAACTAAACTCATTTCCCCTTTTAATACATTTATAAATTGGGGCATTTCATCGATAGACGTATTGCGGATAAATTTGCCAATGGGAGTAACTCGAGGATCTTCACTGGTAGAAAGCTTCCAATCATTAGCTTTATATTTTTCCCAAAGTTTGGGGTAATTCTCCTTAAGATATTTATCATTATCACCAATTCTCATGGAGCGAAATTTATACATAAAAAATTCCCGGTTTTGACCGACACGTTTTTGTTTGAAAATCACCGGTCCGGGTGAGGTTAGTTTGATAATCAGGGAAACGATTAACATTATTGGTGAAAAAATAATCAGGAGTATCAGGGAACTAAAAATATCAATGGTTCTTTTGATAGGCTTAAATAGGAAAACCCGGAGTTTGTATAAAGGAACCTTTTGATTATTACCCATATTTTCCAGTAAAAAACTTTTTTAATTCAGGATCGGCTACCATTTTGGTGATCAGGTCTCTGACCTGATATGAGCCTCCATTTTTTAAATTACATACGAGTAGGGCATCTGGAGTATCGATAATGGCGGTATCTTCCATGTTGACTAAACCAATTATTTTTTTTGCCGGAGTATGAACTAAACAATTTTTAGAATCAACAAAGACAACTTTTTGGTTTTTGTTTAAAGCAGTTATAGGTTGTTTTTTGGTGGTAAGAAGTTGAAGAATTGCTGACCATTGGCCAACATCATTCCACGAAAAAGAAACTGGTATGGAAATTAATTCTTTTGATTTTTCTGAAATAGCTGTATCAATGGCCAGGTTTCTGGATAAAGAATAAATTTTGGCCAATACTTTGGGATTATTTGGATGCTGGTAAATTTGATCAAAGAGTGGCAAATAATCTTTGGCATATTTCTTAAATTCGCCCAAGAGTGTGGTAATTTTGTAGGTATATATACCACTATTCCAATAACAATTTTGTTGAGAGATAAGTTTTAATGCTTGGGGAATAGAGGGTTTTTCAATAAACTTTGTAATCAGAAAATTTTTTCCGGTTAAAAAATAGCCATAGGCAGGGTTTGGAGAGGTGGGATTAATCCCAAAAAGGATAATTTTTGACTGTTTGGCTAATTGAAATGATTTGTTGATATCTTTTATGAAGTTATCAATTTTGCCGATGTAATGGTCAGAGGGGAAACTGGTAATGATTGCTTCGGGGTTGAGGCGGCTAATAACAGCAGAGGCAAAAATCAGAGCCATAGCAGTGTTTTTTTTGTCCGGCTCACATAAAATTTGAGAAAGAGGAAAATTTTTGCCTAAATCTTTGCGGATAAGAGAAAGATACTTTTGATTGGTGACGATATAGATATTTTTTTGAGGGACTATTTTTTTGGCACGGAGAAAAGTTTCTTTTAGGATTGAGTTATTGGAAAATATTTTAAGAAATTGCTTCGGAAAAGCAACTCGTGATAAGGGCCAAAGTCGTGGACCGGTACCACCGCAAAGGATGACTATGTAGTGGTTTTTATTTTTTGTTGCCATAGGTGATCGACGGTTTGTTTAAAGTGTAGCATAAAGAGATGATGGTCAAAACGAAGTGCGTGGGTTCGACAGCTTTGGCTGTTTATATCTAAACTCAGGTATTTTTCGACTGCTTTTCGAAGAGATTCGGGGGTTGCTTGATTAAAAAAAACTCCGGTTTGGTTTTTGATTACAGTTTCAGTGGCGCCTCCCTTTTGATAAGCGATTACTCCCCTACCACAGGCCTGAACTTCAAGAGCGGTCAATCCAAAATCTTCTTCCTGGGGATGTATCAGGGCTTGGCAGTTTTGATATAGAGATAATAGTTTCTTTTCACCAACAGAATCTAAGAAAATTATATTTGAATATGGAGAAGCTATTTTTTTTAAGTAATTTTGATTGCGACCAATGCCGACAATTTTGAGTTTATAGGGCAATTTAGAAAAAGCCTGGATGGCTAAATCAATATTTTTGTGGGATACAAGACGAGATACAATTAAAAAATATTTTTTAGGTTTCAGTTTATTGGGAATAAATTTTTTGGTATCAATTCCGGGATAAATTACTTTTGCGCTTCTTCCATATGCGCGCTTAATTCTTGAAGCTACAGTTCTGGAGTTACACAACAGATAATCGGGGCGTTGTCCGTATATGTAATCAGATTTGCGATATTTTTTCAGAGGTCCTTTTAAAAGTGGTGGTGAATGTTGGTAAAGATAACGATTAACATTGTGAAAATAACAAATAAAAAGAGTGGATGGTAGAGTTAAAAAAGAATGGCCGACATGAGAGGTGGTAGAAATTAGGATATCGTAATTGGAAAAATCAATTTTTTCCAGGGCAAACGAATAAAATGGAGTATAAAGTAATTTATTTTTTAAATTTAAGGAATATACAACTCTATTTTTTGGAAGCCAAGGAGTTTTTTGGGGGTCATAATCCAAAGTAAATATGTCGGCATGGGGATAAAGCTTGAGAATATCTAATAAAACTCTTTCAGCGCCACCCCACTGGTTGAGCCAGTCGTAATAAATTGCAATCTTTAAATTTTCAGTCTTCAAATTTAGATTTTCAATTAATAATCTGTTTATAAAAATCGAGGGTTTTTTGAGCGGTGAAACTCCAGTCATATTTTTGATATTGTTTTTGACCGAGTTTAATTAAGCGATTTCGAAGAGGTAAATTATTTTTAAGTTTGCTGATAGTTTTAACCAGAGATTGAGTACTGTATGGATTAAAATACAGTGCAGCTGGACCATAAATTTCCGGTAAGCAACTTGCCTTGGCTGCAATTACCGGACAATTGAGAGCCATTGCTTCTAAACCAGTGAGACTGAAACCTTCCATTAATGAAGGGTGAACTAAAGCCAAAGCGTGAGAGTATAATTTTGAAAAATCAGAATCGGGAACAAAGCCAAGAAATTCGACTTGGGAAGTAAGTTTCTCTCTTTTAATTTGAGCTTCAATTTTTTGGGTAAAAACACTTCTGGCGCAAATAATTTTCAGTTTTATTTTAGGTAATTTTTTTAAGGCCTTAAAAACAATAGTGATGTTTTTGTGAGGATAAAGATTGCCTGTATATAAAAGATAATTTTCAGTTTTCAATTTACAATTATCAATATGTGGGCGATTTTTTTTGATAAAAATGGGATCGACGGCTTCGTGAGTAGTAATAATTTTATGTGGGTTGAAAGAATATTTTTTTATAATGAAATCACGCCAAAAATCGCTGGGGACAATGACAAAACTCGTCCACAAAATAATCCGGGTCATTAGAAGATATCCAAAATATTTTGGCCAATAAAGAAATGGGCTTTTGGTGGTGGTTTCCCCTCCTTTGGAAAAATGTCGAATAAGATCATGGATGGTAACTGCTGATTTACCAAAATATAAAATGGGTTTATCTAAATGAGTAAAATGGGTTAAATCCGGTTTTAATTGTCTGATAAAAAAGGGTAAAAATAATTGTTCTTTTAGAGAATAATGTCGGTATTTGCAAACGCGATAATTAAAAGAGTTCCCTAAATCACTTTTTATTTCATTTAGTAATTCTGGATAAACTAAAAGGGTAAAATTAAACTTATTAAATTCAGGTAAATCTTTTAAAGCAATCAGTAAATTTTTTGTATAACGACCTAAACCGGTATGTTTTGGACCATAAAGTCGGGCGTCAATGACAATATGTTTTTTTTGTTTCATAAATATTTTGCTTTAAAAATACGGTATTTTTCGAGTAAATTTATACCAGCCCAAACAAAAGGGCGGATAATTTCTGGGTAATTGTCGATTAAGTTATTTTGATAAAAAATGCGCATGGCTTGGGTGCTTGCCAAAGCAGTTTTAAGTTTGGTGTTTCGTTTTGCAGGTGATAATTTTCTAGAGTGGGAAACGATGCCTGACGATATTCCCTGATAGTGATAGGCTTTAGCAGCGGGATAAAAGTATAGGCTAAAACCATGTTTTTTTAGTTGCCAGCAAAGATCGAGATCTTCACCGTAAAAGAAATAGTTTTCGTTCCACCAGCCAATTTCTTCACCAACGGAGCGTTTAAGCATAATAAAAGCACCGACACAGGCATCAATTTTTTGAGTTTTAGAAAAATCTAAATGGCCAGAAAAATAACCATTAAAAAATTTACTTTTGGGAAATAATTTTGGCAGACCAAAGCCAAAGAAATGCCAAAAAGAATTTAGAGGGGTGGGAAAAGAACGGTGGGATTCCGGTTGGGTTTTACCAGATGTAACTAGTATAAGGTCACAGGTGGCGGCGTCAACATGTGGGTTTTTTTTAAAAAAATCGAGCATTTTTTTGAAAGTATCTGGTTCTACTGTGGTATCTGGATTGAGAAACAAGACGTGGCTAGACATGGGATTGGTACTTTTTAATGCCCGATTATTCCCGGTAGAAAAACCATAATTTCTGGGTAATTTTTTATAAATTAAGTTAAATTTTGAAGAGGTAGGGTTTTGTTTTTTGGCTAAGGAAAAACTATTGTCGGTTGATGCATTGTCGGCAACAATGACCTCGATGTGATATTGACCTAATTTAGATTTTAAAATACTGTCGACACATTTTGCCAAAAAATTTTTTGAGTTGTAGTTTAAAATAATTACTGAAAGGTCGATATTATTTTTTTCTAGTAATGCTGTCATAAATTTCGTTAAGCCCTTCTACGCATTTGGCAAAAGAATAATTGTTTTTTATTAATTTGCGGGCATTATTACCTATTTTTAGGCGTAATTTTTTGTCTTTAAAAAGTTTGAGGACATTTTTATGAATATCTTTTCCCGGGCAGACAATGGCGTCTTGGTAATTTTTAAATTTAATACTACCCATACCTCCCTCGGGAGTAGTGATTACCGGCAGACCAAAAGTCATACCTTCTAAAAATTTGTTACGGGTACCTCCTCCACTTCCCATAGGGGCCAAAAGCAACCAACAATGTTCATAATAATATTGTGGATCATGTGCTTGGCCGTCGGTGTCAGCTTCGGTGATGATGATGTCTTTAGAGGCGTATTTACCAAAGAAATCTGGAGCAAAACGACCAACAATATATAGTTTACAGTCGGGAACATCCTTTTTAATTTTTTGCCAATATTTATCGAGAATTAACTCGGCGGATTCCCGGTTTTGCATCCATTTCATATTGGAAACACCAAAGAGAATGCTAGGAAATTTCGATTTTTTGGTTTTAAGAGGAGCGTCGATGTATTTTTGATCGACACCATTTTCAAAATAGCGAATGTCTTTTCGCCCGGTAGTTTGAGAGATAATTTTTTGATCTTCAATTCCGAAGGCAACTACAGTATGTGTGTTTTTCCAATAATAGGTTTCCCAGTGTTTCATTTTGGCGACATCAAATTTAAGAAGTGGAGTTAAAAGCTTTTTGAAACCAGTAAGACTATTGACATAATGTTGATAAACGGCGTATTCGATGGTTAAATCGACTAATACTACTGGAACATCAGTTTTGGGAATATTGGGAATGGGATAAAAACAGTCGCAATGGATGAGGTCAAATTTTTGAGAATCTAATTCTTTTTGAATTTCTCTTTTAAAGTCATCTGAAATATAGTTGATAACCAAAAAAGGGTAAGGGCTGATGGCTGATTTGAGAACTTTTTTAAGGTCCCAGGTTTTACCCCTTTTGACAACCACAACTTTTTGACAATATTGGCGAATATCTTCTACCCCTTCTTCGTCACGGCTAAAACAAATAAGAGTTATGTCGTTTTTTGGAGCTAGGTATTTAATAGAATAAAAGGAACTTCTTTGTCCACCAGATTGAGAGAGCCGGGGAATATATGGGGTAATCATTAATATTTTTCTCTTATGAGTTTTGGTCATGATTTGATTTCTAAATTTTGATAATAAAGGCCCATGATTATCCAGATAGTATAGGCTACTTTGGACGCTTCAAAAATATCGATAAAGACGGCATTTGCCCAAATGCAGGCTGTGGCAGAAAGGAAAATTAAGGCCAATTGTGATTGAAGAGAGGAATTTTTTTTGCCGATATAGGGTATAGTACAAATGAAAAAATAAACAAAAATAAGGCTAAAGGTAACAAATCCGAATATCCCAGATTCTCCCAAGAATCGGAGATAATCGTTGTCGGTGGCTAAGGTGATTGAACCTAGGCCAGTGCCAGTAAGAGGATTTTTGCGAAAGGCGGAAATGGCGCGTGGCCATTCGACATTAAAACGAATTTCGCCAGATCGGGCAACACCAATATCAGCATCAACAGGAATAAATTCTTCTTCTGGAGGATGACGGAATACTGTTGGTGTAATTTTTGTCTGTTTAATGGGGATTGTGGTAATAACTGGAGTGGGGGTGGTTTCGACAGGTATGGTGGGAACCGAACTTGTACCAGGTTTTGAAATAGTGCTTTTAAATGCGGGAATGGTGGCTATAAGTCGTTGGCGAAGGTCTTTGGAGTTGACAATACTAAATATAACCAAAAGTGAAACTGGAATAATCCATAAATATTTTCTTAGTAATATCAAGGCAAAAATGACGGCTCCCCAAAAGGCAAAAATAGAAATTCGGGAAGCGGTTAATGTCAAAATATGAAAACCTAAAAGAAATATAAGAAGAGAGGCAATTTTGAGCCACTTATTTTTGATGATTAGACCGACGCAAAAAACGATGACTAAAACAACGCTAAGGTAGGCTGCTAAATCATAATGGCCGGCAAAGGTGGAACTGATTCTGGTCCAGACATTCATTTGAAGTAATTGCCCCTTTGAAAATTCCTCATTCATGGTGGAAATGACCGGAAAATTGAAATATCTTTGCCCATAACCATAAAAAATGACTCCCAACATGGTAAAAAGCAAAAAAATGTAGGGGAATAGAAAATCACGGCGTTTTTTGACGGCTTCTATAGCTATGAAAAAGACAGACATATATTCAAAACGACGAAAAGCATTTAAAAGTAGCATTTCGGTCGATGTCGTTTGATATATTAAAATCGCATTGAGGGTACTGATAAGAATAGCGATAAAATAGGCAATAAACAAAGGTGTAATTTTCTTTTTTAAAACGGGAAAGCGGTTTTTAATCTGATAAAGAAGCCAAATAAATAGAAAAAGAGCCAATACAATATCATCTAAGCGGATGGCTACATAAGTTGACTGGACACTGAAAAGTGGAAATTTAGGATAGAGCGGAATAAAGCAAATGAGTACCGCTAATATTATCCGGAAAATATTTATATTTTTGAACATAGTTTTTGATAGCCGGGTATAATCAGGCTTCTTAGAGCGGCATTTATTTTTAACATATTTCTGACTAATTTATATTGATATTTGGGTTTGTGTTTTTTGAAAAAAGCCAACACTCCCTGGTACTCACGCAAAATAGGATCGCTCTTTCTTTTTGCGGAGGCGCCTCCTAAATGTACAATTTGTGGACCGATTAAATACCATAATTGTGAATGAGGTAAAGCTTGCTTCATTCGGTATTGCCATTCCATTTCTTCGCCATACATGAAAAAATTTTCATCAAATCCATGAGTTTTTTTTACAATAGAAGCTCTGACTAGGAAAAAAGCACCGGTGAGCCAATCCTGTGGATGGTCTGTTTTATAATATTTTTCACGAAGATAAAATTGGGGTGGATGAGGGTGAAAAGGTTTGATAATTTTGTTGACAAAAGGGAGATCGTCGAGGCCAAGTGACCAAGTAAAAACATTGGCTAAATTGGGAAAATAACCACCACTTGGCTGGATGCTTTTATCTTTGTTTAGAAGCTGTGCAGTGCAACCATGAGCTTCCGGATGGGAAGAAAGCCAATTAAGACTTTGAGAAATGGCAGAGTGAAGAATAATGGTGTCGGAATTTAAAAATAAAAGGTAATTACCTTGAGCAATTTTGATAGCTTGATTATTTGCTTTGGCAAAACCAAGATTGGAAGAATTTTTGACTAGATGAGTAGTAAGTAGTGAAGTAGTAAGTAGCGGAATAGTGCCATCGGTGGAGTTGTTGTCAACAACAATTATTTCGTAGGGAATATCTTTTAAACCCTTGTCAGTCTCTATAGATTTTAGGCAATTTAGGGTGATATCTTTGGTGTTGTAGGTAACAATAATGATGGAAAGTAAGGGTTTAGACACGTTTCTTTTTAAAAAATTTCAAATATAAAACAATTACTCCGATTATGGAAAGCTCAGTAATAAAAAAAGCCAATAGACGAAGAGGAATTGGAGTGGGAATTATTTTAATATTGATTTTGGAGAGGTATTCCCTACCCTCATAAAGTAATTTGTTTTTATTTCTATTTTCTGGTTTAGTAAAAACATCGTTTTGCCACTCGTAACCATTGATATAGATTGATTCTTTAAAAGGAAGATGGAATTCTTCCAGATAATAGCTTTTCATAGTGTCGCGAAAAATAGTTTTGGCTAATTCAGGTGGATGGTTAAGGCGAATTAAAAAGGGGCCATAATAAATGGAACGATAAAAATTGATTACTTCAGTTCGGGAAAGGTTGGTGTAGTAGCCGGAAACATTTTTCATTTGAACAGTGTCGCCGGGCTCTTGAGATCGAATTGAATCAGGCAAATCTTTTAGTTTAGGAGTTGGATATAAAAGGTATATTAGGGCAAAAATATTGAAAACTAGTAGGAATATCTTTATTTTTTTGTTCATTATTGAAAAAGCATAGGTCGGCCTAAGCGATAATTAGGATTTTTAAGCTGTCTCTCTGAGATTTTTTTGGCAGGTACTCCTCCCCAAATTTCAAAATCCGGAATATCTTTGGTAACAACGGCACCAGCAGCAACCACAGCTCCGTTACCGATTTTTACGCCTGGCAATATAATGGCTCTGGGACCGATAAAAACATGATTGCCGACAATAACAGGAGCAAAGGAATTGCCAAAATCAGGGTCGTTTAAATTGTGTTCATCGGTGTAAATCATAACATCGCTGGCAATATCAACATGATCGCCAATAGTTAATTTTCCCCTACCATCCAAAAAAGCGCCATAGCCAATGATAGTGTTGTGGCCGATTTTAATTCCCGATGGTTTAAAAAAATTAGCGTTTAGATGTATGGTACTGTCAAGTGGCATTTTAATACCAGAGAGCCAATAAAAAAATTTGCGGATGAGGTGGCTTGGAATAAAACCGACTATTCTCAGGACTAGTAGCCAAAATTCTGAGAAAATTGTTTGTAAGCGGTTAAGTATTTTTGGAAAAATATTTTGTGGGGTTACTTTTTGACCAATATAATCATTCATAAGCAGATTATACTTGATTAAAGACGGAAATTAATTGTTTGGCTGAATTATCCCAGGTGAATCTGGAAGCATTGACAAGGCCAGACTTTATTAATTTTTCGCGAATTGCCTTTTGAGTAATTTTTTTAAATGCGTCTGTTAAAGTTTTTGTTTTTTTAGGATCTATAAAAAGAGCACTATCGCCCAACACTTCACTTAGGGGAGGGATATTGCTGGCAATGACCGGACAATGTCTAATTTGGGCTTCAATAGCGGGTATGCCAAAGCCTTCATAGGTGCTGGGAATAATCAGGGAAATAGCCTGTGAATAGAGGCAATCTTTTTCTTTTTCGCTAATATAGTCAGTAAAAATTACCTCATTTTTTATTTTTAATTTTTTAAGCACTTTTTGAATATCATCAAATAGCCAGCCTTTTTTTCCGGCGATAACGAGCTGATATGATAGAGCTTTAGTGTTTGAGAGCTTTAGAAAATTAGAAAAAGATTCGATTAAAAAGGGATAATTTTTGTTTGGTTTGAGGGTGCCAAGTGCGAGAAAATATGGATGGTTAATTTTAAATTTTCTTAAAGTTTGTTGTATATCTGTGTTAGTAATTTTTTGGGGAGAATTAATGCCGTTGTAGACAATAGAAATTTTTTGGGGAGGGATTTTGTATTCTTTCTGGAGTTCTTTTTTAGTAAATTCGGAAACGGCTATAATATGAGAGGCTTGTTTTAATGAGCTTTGAGTCCAGTTGATTAATTGATAGAGATCTTTTTTGGTAAACTGATCTTGATATTGAAGATAACCGATATCATGGATAGTAGGGATTAATTTAATTTTAGAAAAGGCTGGTAAATAATGACCAGGAGAATAAAATAAATCTAGTTTCTGGGGGTTAAATAAAAGACGAAGAGGAAGAGCAATTTTGGTCCAAAGTTTTTGGGGTTTGAGGACAACATAATGCCATGATTGATTTTGGGGAGGAAGATCGAAAAGTGGAGCTGATTTGAGATAAATATAAAAAATATGTTCTCGATTGATTTTGGCAAGGCTATGAAGGAGATTAAAAGCGTATTGACCACTGCCTGTACGACGGGAAACATTGGCCTCATTGCCGTCAATGCCGATTATCATGCTATTAGTTTACTATATAGATCTAAAGTTTCAGAAGCACATTTTGACCAGGAAAATAATTTGGCCTGTTCTATTGCTTTGGAGGCAATTTTTTGGCGATATTTTTTATTCGATAGTAGTTTTTCAATGCCCTTGTAGATACTTTGAATGGAATTGGGTTTGACTATAATTCCTCCTTCTCCTGCAATTTCGGGAAGTGAGGAAGTATTACTCGTCAACACTGGAACTCCGACAGCCATTGATTTGACTAGTGGTAAACCAAAGCCTTCATAAAAGGAAGGGTAAGCCATAAAAAGGGCAGCAGCATGTAGAGCTACCATATCTTTTTCTGGGATATATCCAAGTATTTTGATTTGAGGATGCTGGACAGTCGAGACGTCTTGACCCCAGCCGTACTTGCCGCTGATGGCCAGTTCGACTTTACTTTTTGGATGTTTTTTTAGATAGCGGTTAAATGCAAGGATAAGATTTTTTAAATTTTTTCTAGGTTCACGGGTACCTTGGGAAAGGATGTAATTTCTCAGGCCGTATTGCTTTTCGATGGTATTGATTTTCTTTTGCTGTTCCTGTGGAGAAAGTTTATTGAATTGGAAATATTTGTCTTCAGCGGCTTCATAGATAAGTTGACATTTGGATTTATCAATCTGAGGAAACACTTTTAGCAGATCGTCCAGAGTGTTTTGGGAAACACAAATGAATTTATGACACTTTCGTGCGGCCCAATACATTTTTTGTTTATGGGTTTCGACAATTTTTTTGGGTAGCCAATGGGGGTATAAAAAGGGTGTTAGGTCATGGATAGTAGTTACCAACTTGGCATGGATAGAAGGTGGTTGTGTCCAATCAGAGCAATGAAAAATGTCGCATTTGCCAATAAAAAATTCTATATTGACCAAGTGGAGGCGATTCCACAGAAAACTCAATATAGTTAGGGGTATTTTGAATTGATATAGTTTAACGTTTGCTTGCTTACTTAGTTTTTTGATTTCCTCAGGGACTGGCAAACGCATTGAGGTAAAAAAAAGTTTATAAGTATTTATCTTGTCTTTTTTGAGAAGAGAGCGAACCAAATTTAGAGTGTAGTTGCTAACGCCGGTGCCATAAACGACCGAAGATACATCAATACCGATAATCATTCATTGCTTGGACCAACTATTTCTGAAGCTGGAATCCATTTTTCACTGCCAATTTTTCTAATTTCTATACCATTGGGAGAAGCTCTGACTTCGACAACCGGTTTGATTGACATACGCTGTTTATTTTTTTTTAGACGGGCAATCCATTCCCCACTTCTGGTATTAAAATACCAATTATAATTATTCTCACTTTCTGGATCGTAAGGATTTGGCATATGTTATTTTAACATATATGCTAATATTAGGGTAATTTTAATTGTTAGGAGAATTTATTTTAAGATAATCGCCACTGTTTAAATTTAATTTTTTGGCACTTCCGGCGTTGAGTTCGATGACGTAGAGGCTGGGACGGGAAGAGGTGTATTTTTTCAAATTACTATCGTTTACTCCGATTTCTGGCTGAGCGGTATAAATATCTGATATTTGTTTATTTTGATCAATAAAAATTATGTCTAAGGGAATAAGAGTATCTTTCATCCAAAAAGTTTGGACGGAAAGTATTGGGAATTTAAAAAGCATGCCGCAATTTTGACACAGTTCTTGGCGGTTACCTAAGCCTTTGGCCAATAGATAGGGAGTATCGGCGATTTCAAGCGTAAAATCCTGATCTTTTATTTTTTGGGTTATAGTTTTGAGATTAGACTTGGAGGTGAATAGACGAAGAGATGAGAAGATTAGAAGTAGAACAACAACAAAAATAATTATATATGTAGTTTTTGACATAGCATTTCCCCTATTTTATCCCAAGTGTAATTACTTGATAGATAAGAAGATGAGTAGTGGAGAAGATTAGAAGTAATACTAGATGGTAATTTGAGGATTTTGGAAGCGAGGTCTTGAGGGTCGTTTTGTTTAAAAATCAGGCCACCTTTGGTTTTGTTGATAATTTCTATTGAAGCGGGGATATTGGCGGCGATAACAGGACGAGAGCGGGCTAGGGCTTCGATGAGGACAAGACCAAAAGATTCCTGAGTTGAGGGAGAAATGAGGATAGAAGAACGGTCCAATAAAGCAGATA